>NZ_RCNZ01000059.1:42544-362672 GCF_004307525.1 Pseudomonas sp. Sample_21
ACCCACGACCCCTGCCTTCGGAGGGCAGTACTCTATCCAGCTGAGCTACTGGTGCAGCGGGCGACATCATACCTAGGTCGGCTCGGGGCGTCCATGCCGGGTTTGGCGGGTTTTGTCAGTGTGCGTGTCGGCGCAAAATCGCTGCATTCCTTAAAGCGGTAACGTCCTGCAAAACCCTCGCTTGGCGCTTTGGCGGGGTTGATCTAAGGTTTTTCCTGCGGCACGGGTTTTCAGTACGTTGATCTGAAAAGCGGCATTTTTGTTCTTTTTTTCGAACGACCTATTGTCCTTTACCCCCTTTGAACCTACGATCCGTTTGAGATTTCAAACGTTCTTTGGCGGGATGTTGCAGCGCAGGTGCGCCCGGTCGTGCACTGTTGATGCGCCACAATCCGCTCACTGATTTCCCTGACGGCAGCCTTGCGAGGCGCCTTTCTACAATCATAATTTGCTCCGCGCAGGCCGCGGTGCTGTTAAGGAAAGCCGACATGCAGCTTAAAGACACCCAGTTGTTCCGCCAGCAAGCCTTCATCGATGGCGCTTGGGTCGATGCCGACAACGGTCAGACGATCAAGGTCAACAACCCGGCCACCGGCGAAATCCTCGGCACCGTGCCGAAGATGGGCGCCGCTGAAACCCGCCGTGCCATTGAAGCCGCTGACAAAGCGCTGCCGGCCTGGCGTGCGCTGACCGCCAAAGAGCGTGCCGGCAAGCTGCGTCGCTGGTTCGAACTGATGATCGAGAACCAGGACGACCTCGCGCGCCTGATGACCCTCGAGCAAGGCAAGCCGCTGGCCGAAGCCAAGGGCGAAATCGTTTACGCCGCATCGTTCATCGAGTGGTTCGCCGAAGAAGCCAAGCGCATCTACGGTGATGTGATTCCAGGCCACCAGCCGGACAAGCGCCTGATCGTGATCAAGCAGCCGATCGGCGTCACCGCTGCGATCACCCCGTGGAACTTCCCGGCGGCAATGATCACCCGCAAGGCCGGCCCGGCGCTGGCCGCCGGTTGCACCATGGTGCTCAAGCCAGCATCGCAAACTCCATTTTCCGCTTTCGCCCTCGCCGAACTGGCTCAGCGCGCGGGCATTCCGGCGGGTGTGTTCAGCGTGGTGTCCGGCAGCGCCGGTGACATCGGCAGCGAGCTGACCAGCAACCCGATCGTGCGCAAACTGTCCTTCACCGGCTCGACCGAAATCGGTCGCCAGTTGATGGCCGAATGCGCCAAGGACATCAAGAAAGTCTCGCTGGAACTGGGCGGCAACGCGCCGTTCATCGTGTTCGACGACGCCGATCTGGATAAGGCCGTCGAAGGCGCGATCATTTCCAAGTACCGCAACAACGGCCAGACCTGCGTCTGCGCCAACCGTCTGTACATTCAGGACGCGGTCTACGATGCGTTCGCCGAGAAGCTGAAAGTGGCGGTGGCCAAACTGAAGATCGGCAACGGTCTGGAAGATGGCACCACTACCGGCCCGCTGATCGACGAAAAAGCCGTGGCCAAGGTTCAGGAACACATCGCTGACGCCGTGAGCAAAGGCGCCACCGTACTGGCGGGCGGCAAGGCGATGGAAGGTAACTTCTTCGAGCCGACCATCCTCACCAACGTGCCGAAAAACGCGGCCGTGGCCAAGGAAGAAACCTTCGGTCCGCTGGCGCCGCTGTTCCGCTTCAAAGACGAAGCCGAAGTGATCGCCATGTCCAACGACACCGAATTCGGTCTGGCCTCGTATTTCTATGCACGTGACCTGGGCCGTGTGTTCCGTGTCGCCGAAGCGCTGGAGTACGGCATGGTCGGCGTCAACACCGGGCTGATCTCCAACGAAGTCGCGCCGTTCGGCGGCATCAAGGCTTCGGGCCTGGGCCGTGAAGGCTCCAAGTACGGCATCGAAGATTATCTGGAAATCAAATACCTCTGCCTGGGCATCTAAGCCGGGAAAGGGATTGCTGCAAACGCAAAGGGCACGAGAGCGCTGTCCCTTTGCGTCGTTTCAAACAGGAATTTTCTCTGCGGCCAGGAACGCCGTGGCAGTCGATCATCGCATGCTGCCACCGCCGATTTCTCCCGCTTCATCCTTGAACCACGCCGCCCGATGAGCGGCGAATGAGGACTGTAATGAGCAAGACTAACGCTGAACTGATGGCCCGCCGCACCAATGCCGTACCTCGTGGTGTTGGCCAGATTCACCCGATCTTCGCCGAGTCGGCAAAGAACGCCACCGTGACCGACGTTGAAGGTCGTGAGTTCATCGACTTCGCCGGCGGTATCGCTGTACTGAACACCGGTCACGTGCACCCGAAAATCATCGCCGCCGTGACTGAACAGCTGAACAAGCTGACCCACACCTGCTTCCAGGTGCTGGCTTACGAGCCCTACGTTGAGCTGTGCGAAAAAATCAACGCCAAGGTGCCGGGTGATTTCGCCAAGAAAACCCTGCTGGTCACCACCGGTTCCGAAGCCGTCGAAAACGCCGTGAAGATCGCCCGTGCTGCTACTGGCCGTGCCGGCGTGATCGCGTTCACCGGCGCTTACCACGGTCGCACCATGATGACCCTCGGCCTGACCGGTAAAGTCGTGCCGTACTCGGCCGGCATGGGCCTGATGCCAGGCGGCATCTTCCGCGCGTTGTACCCGAACGAACTGCACGGCGTGAGCATTGACGATTCGATCGCTTCGATCGAGCGCATCTTCAAGAACGACGCCGAGCCGAAAGACATCGCTGCGATCATCATCGAGCCGGTGCAGGGCGAAGGCGGTTTCTACGTCGCGCCGAAGGAATTCATGAAGCGTCTGCGTGCGCTGTGCGACCAGCACGGCATCCTGCTGATCGCTGACGAAGTGCAGACTGGCGCTGGCCGTACCGGCACCTTCTTCGCCATGGAACAGATGGGCGTTGCCGCCGATCTGACCACTTTCGCCAAGTCCATCGCTGGCGGCTTCCCGCTGGCCGGCGTGTGCGGCAAGGCCGAATACATGGACGCCATTGCTCCAGGCGGCCTGGGCGGCACCTACGCCGGTAGCCCGATCGCTTGCGCCGCTGCGCTGGCAGTCATGGAAGTGTTTGAAGAAGAGCAACTGCTGGACCGCTGCAAGGCTGTCGGCGAGCGCCTGGTCACCGGTTTGAAGGCGATTCAGGCCAAGTACCCGGTCATCGGTGAAGTGCGTGCGCTGGGCGCAATGATCGCGGTCGAGCTGTTTGAAAACGGCGACAGCCACAAGCCGAACCCGACTGCCGTGGCTGCCGTGGTGGCCAAGGCGCGTGACAAGGGCCTGATCCTGCTGTCCTGCGGCACTTACGGTAACGTGCTGCGTGTGCTGGTTCCGCTGACGTCGCCAGACGAGCAACTGGACAAAGGCCTGGCGATCATCGAAGAGTGCTTCTCTGAACTCTGATCCGCTCGTGTGACCCGCTCGACAAAAACCCGCTTCGGCGGGTTTTTTTCGCTCCTTGAAACGCATCGGACGGGTTTGCGCTGTATCGAATCGCCAGCATTGACTAAGGTTCAGACATTGCAAGGAGAGCGCGCATGACTGCCGTTGATTTACCCGCCGTACCCCGGGTGTTGATTGCCGAGGCCGATCCCTGGTCCCGCGACCTGCTCAAACAAGTGCTGCTCAATGTGCGCTGCGATGCGCGCCTGGATTTGTGTGCCGATGGCCAGCAGGCAATGTCGCTGCTCAGCGAGGTGCCCTATGACCTGGCCATCGTCGATTGGGAGCTGCCTGGCATCGACGGATTGCATGTGCTGCGCAGCGTCCGCCAGCGCAAACGCAATCCGCCGCTGCCGTTCATTCTGATGAGCAGCCGCAACGACAGCGCCAGCGTGCGCGAAGCGATTCCGCTCGCGCCGACGGCGTACCTGACCAAACCGTTGAACATGGAAGGCCTGACCGAGCGCTTGCAGGGGTTGCTGCTCAACGCTGGCGAAGCAGTGGTTTGCGAAATGCCGGCACTGGCGCCGGGCATGACCCTGTCGGTGTTCCTTGAACGGCGTCGCGAGCAGGCCGATGGCGCGCCGCTGATGACCGACGTGCAAGTGGCGGTCAAGCGCAGCCTCAATCCCGAGGGGCTGGACCTCAAGCTGCTGGAGGAAGAGGTCCGCACCGATCCGCAGATTACCGCCGTGCTGATCGCAGCCGCCAACAGTGCCGCGCAACACTACGGCGCGCCGGTGCAAACCCTGGCCCAGGCGCTGCACCGACTCGGCACCGGGCAGAGTATGAACCTGATTCTCGGCTTGGCGCTCAAACGTAGCGCGCGGCTCAGAGATCCATGCCTGGCGGATTACGCCGAGCGCTATTGGGGGCTGTCACTGCACACGGCGGAATACGCCCGCACGCTGGCGCGCCTGCTCGATCTGGATCAGGAGCGCTGCTATTGCGCGGGCATGCTGCATCGGCTCGGCGATCTGGCGCTGCTGCGCTGCTTGCAGGAATGGCAGCAAGCTGGCGGCGAACTGGACGAGTTGGAGGAGGTCGGTGAAGCGTTGGCGAAGTTTGGCGCCTCTTATGGCTCGGCATTGCGCACCCGCTGGCGTCTGCCGCTGGAGTTGCGCGAGTTGATTGCTTCGGCCTACCAGCTCGGTGGTGGAGTTTACAGTCGCGAGGCGCTGGTGATGCACATGGCCGCGCAGATGGCGCGGCTGACCGAGCATGAAGGTGTCGAGGAGCTGGCGAAGAGCCGGACGGCGCGGTTGCTCAAGATCGGGCTGCCGGAGTTGATGCGGATGCGCAAATGACAGATCACCACATTCCAATGTGGGAGCGAGCCTGCTCGCAAAGGCGCCAGCGCAGGCAACATTTTTGTTGAAGGTGCAGGCCTCATCGCGGGCAAGCCCGCTCCCACAGGAATTGCGGCAGCCACAAAATACGGATCAGGCCGCAATGATCCGGTTTTTTCCCTGCCGTTTCGCCTCGTACATCGCCGCATCCGCGCGGGCGAACAGGCTGTCCAGGCTCTTGTCTTCGTCGGTGAGGTTGGTCAGGCCCTGGCTTACGGTGATGCTGAATGCTTGCCCGTCGTGGTTGAAGCGCAGTCGCTGGATCTCCTGTTGCAGGCGCTCCGCCACTTGCACCGCCATCTCCGGTGCACAGCCAGGAAACACCGCAGCGAACTCCTCACCACCAATCCGCCCGAACAGGTCGCCACGGCGCAATGAGCCGCGCCCGCATTCGGCGATCCGTTGCAGCACATTGTCGCCTTCGGGGTGGCCGTAGCTGTCGTTGATCACTTTGAAATCGTCGATGTCCAGCAGCAGGAAGGCCAGCGGTGTGCCTTGGCGGCGGGCCTCGGCGAACTCGCGGTGGGCGCATTCGAAGAAGTGGCGGCGGTTGCTGCTTTGCGTCAGCACATCGGTGGTGGCCAAGCGTTGCAGCTCGGTTTCCATGTGTTTTTTGTCGGTGATGTCTTCGGCGATGCCGACGATGATCACCGGCTGCCCGGGCTCGTCCTGGCGATTGATAAAGCATTTGTCGCTGAGCCAGCGCACCTGGCCATCGGCCGCGATGATGCGGTACTCGCGATCTTCCACCGCACCTCGGTGCAGGACTTCGGCGAGGCTCTGCTCCGCGTACTCCAGATCATCGGGGTAAATGCTGTCGCGCCATTGGTTGTAGTCCGCCAGCAACAACGCGGCGGAACGGCCGAAGATCCGTTCATAGGCCGGGCTGACGTACAGCACCTGCCGGGTTTCCCAGTTGAAAGCCCAGAGCACGGCGTTGACGCTGACCAGCAGCGAACTGATCAGTTGTTCGCGCTCGCTCAGGCGCGCAACTTCGCCCTGCGCGTGCATCAGCGCCATCAGCGTTTGCGCGGCCTCGGGCCATTGGGTGAAGGTTGTGTCTTTCTGGTTGTTGTTGACCATCGGCACAAATCTCAAAGGGCGCGCCGCAATGTCGACGACGGCCACAGGACAACCCGCCGGGATGGCGAAGTGTCATTGAGATAGAGGATTTTCGGCGAAGTTCCCGACCATTACCGAGTCCCGCCGGGCGGCGGGGGGCAGGAGCCGACGATTGCAACGAGGCTGCGATCGTCGAGATTACAGCCTCGTTGCAGGTCAGGCAGTCGCAGGACGCAGCGAGTAGGTTTTCAGCTGATCAGCAAAGTCACGCAACGACTGGATGCCACTGGCCTCGGCCTCGTGAATCCATTCCTTGATGGCGGCGAGCATGTCGTGGCCATTGGAACTGGTCTTGACCCAGATCTGCTGCAAAGCCAGGCGTTTCTCGTAGATCACTTTCAGCGCATGGCTGTGTTCGAGCATGGTCTGGATGCGCAGGTGATGGCGGTCTTCCAGCAGGCTGGTTTCCCGCGACAGCAGGCGTTTGGCCCGGTGGAACTGGTGACGCACCGAATGATCGACCTTGGCCAGCTCTTGCTTGACCAGCGGGCCGATCACCAATTTGCGGTACTGGGCCATGATCTGGAAGCGGTTGTTGAGGATCGCCATGGCGGTGTCCATGTCCAGGCTGCCCTTGCCTTCGACGCGGTGGGCAATCGGTGCGACCCGCTGCACCTTGGCCAGACGCAGGAAGCAGAAGACCTTGATCCACGCCCAGCCGAGGTCGAATTCCCACTTCTTCACCGACAGCTTGGCGGAGTTGGGGTAGGTGTGATGGTTGTTGTGCAGCTCTTCGCCGCCGATCAGGATGCCCCACGGCACCAGATTGGTCGCCGCGTCACGGCATTCGAAGTTGCGGTAGCCGACGGCATGGCCGAGGCCGTTGATCACGCCAGCGGCCCACACCGGAATCCACATCATCTGGATCGCCCAGATGGTGATGCCGATGGTGCCGAACAGCAGCAGGTCGATCGCGCCCATGATCGCCACGCCCAGCAGCGGATAGCGGCTGTAGACGTTGCGTTCGATCCAGTCTTCCGGGCAGTTCTTGCCGTAGATGCGCAGGGTTTCCGGGTTCTGCGCTTCGCTGCGGTACAGCTCGGCACCGGTGCGCAGCACCGTGGACAGGCCCTTGATGACCGGGCTGTGCGGGTCATCTTCGGTTTCGCATTTGGCGTGATGTTTGCGGTGGATGGCGGTCCACTCGCGGGTGTTCTGCGCCGTGGTCAGCCACAGCCAGAAACGGAAAAAGTGTTTCAGACCCGCATTCAGCTCGAGCGAGCGATGGGCCGAGTAACGGTGCAGATAGACCGTGACGGCAACAATCGTCACATGGGTCATCAGCAGGGTGACCGCGACCAGTGACCAGGCCGACAAGCCAAGAAAACCTTCGTACCACATAGGCTATAGGGCCCTCGATAAAGATAAAAACAGCCGTTGCATTATCACTAAGCACACAGATAAAACCAGTCGCCCTTTCAGATAAGAAGTCGCTGAATGTTTCTTGACCTATAATTCCAACCTTTTTGTAGGGACATGGACGACCGAATGTCTGCGACTTACCGCGATGCCTTGCGTGCAGCGCTGCTCTACCTCGTACTCGCCGCCGTGTGGCTGCAGGTTTCCGATCATTTATTAAGCAGATTCTTCGATAACTCCAGTGGGCTGGCCCGCTGGCAACTGATCAACGGTTATTTGCTGGCAGCGGTCAGCGCCGGGCTGATTTTTCTCGCGCGGGCGCGGCTGTGTCGGTTTCTCGGCATCGGTGCCCGCCTGCGCGAGCGCCACAGCGACCGTGAGCGTCTGCGTCAAGCGGCCGCCGTGTTCGATTGCACCCGTGAAGGCGTGCTGGTTACCGATCACCGGGGCCTGATCGTCCACGTCAACCGCGCCTTTATCGAGATCACCGGTTATCGGCGCGACGAAGTCATCGGCCAGCAGCCGAGTCTGTTCAAGTCCGGCCATCATCCGCCGGGCTTCTATCAGGCGATGTTCGCCACCCTTGAGGCTGAAGGTGAATGGAGCGGCGAGATCTGGAACCGGCGCAAGACCGGCGAGATTTATCCACAGTGGCAGACCATTCGGGTGATTAACGATGATTTCGGCCGGCTCAGCCATTACGTGGCGGTGTTCTCCGACATCAGTGCGATCAAGGATTCCGAGTCCGAACTCAAACACCTGGCGCATCACGATCCGTTGACCGATCTGCCCAATCGCCTGCTGTTCAGCGACCGCGCCGAGCAGGCGTTGGCTTCCGCGCAGACACACAAGCGTGGCTGCGCGCTGCTGATGCTTGATCTGGATCATTTCAAGCTGATCAACGACAGCCTCGGCCATAACGTCGGCGACCGATTGCTCAAAGCGGTGGCGACGCGGTTGCAGGCATTGTTCGGCCCCGGCATCACCCTCGCACGGCTCGGCGGTGACGAGTTCGCGGTACTCGCGGAAAGTTGTCCACAGCCGGCCCAGGCCGCCGCGCTGGCGCAACGGACTCTGGACGCGTTGAAGGAGCCGGTGCTGGTAGATGGCAATCAACTGTTCATCAACGCAAGCATCGGTATCAGCCTGTTCCCCAGCGACGCCTTGAGCGCCGAGCAGTTGTTACGCAATGCCGACAGTGCGCTGTTCAAGGCCAAAAGCAGCGGACGCAATGGCTACGCGCTGTATACCGAAGAGCTGACCGCCCATGCCCAGCAACGGGTCGAAATCGCCTTCGAGCTGCGCCGTGCACTGGAGCAGGAGGAGTTGCGCGTCTACTACCAACCGGTGCATGACCTGCACAGCAGCCGTCTGATCGGCGTCGAGGCACTGGTGCGCTGGCAGCATCCGCAGCGCGGGCTGGTGTCGCCGGCGGAATTCATTCCGATTGCCGAGCGCACCGGGCTGATCGCCGAGATCGATGCCTGGGTGATGCAGCAGGCCTGCCGACAGATGTGCCAATGGCAGCAGAGCGGTGTGGTGCTGGCGTTCGTCGCGGTGAATGTCTCGTCGCGGCTGTTTGCCCGGCGTGAGCTTTATCAGCAGGTGGCGCAGGTGCTCCACGACACCGGGCTGGATCCGGCGTATCTGGAGCTGGAAGTTACCGAAAGCGCGGTGATGGATGATCCGGAAGTAGCGCTGGAACAGATGCATCGCTTGCGCGAACTGGGTGTGCGTCTGGCCATCGATGATTTCGGCACCGGCTATTCGTCGTTGCTGCGGCTCAAGCGCCTGCCGGTGCAGAAACTCAAGATCGATCAGGGCTTCGTCGCCGGGTTGCCGTGGGATGAGGATGACGTGGCGATTGTCCGGGTGATCATCGCGCTGGCGCGGAGCATGGGTATGCAGGTGCATGCCGAGGGGATCGAGCAGGCTGAGCAGGCGGCATTTCTGTTGGCGCAGGAATGCGATCTGGGGCAGGGCTACTGGTTTGGGCGGCCGGTGTCTGCGGATCGGCTTGATTGGGCGAAAACGCCATTGATTGGCTGAAAAGACCTATCTGGCTATCACCGACCTTGTGGTGAGGGGATTTATCCCCGTTGGGTCGCGTAGCGGCCCCAAGAAATGGGACTGCTACGCAGTCCACCGGGGATGAATCCCCTCGCCACAAGTGCTCTTGACGATTTCAAATCAGCGCAAACCCCTTGCCCTTTCTCATATTATTTTTTGGTTATATAAACATTCTTAAATAGTCTTTTTAAGAATATTCCTGCCTCTCTTATATTGCTCCCACGCCGAACGCAGTGCCGCCCACTGCCAGGCAAATCCCATTCAAAGGAGCAGCACCATGAGCGCATCCCTTCGCAGCGTTGACGGTCAGGACGAAAGCACCATCTTGCGGGAAATCCAGAGCGCCCTGCGCGATCTGCGGTTCGGCGCGGTCGAGATCACTGTGCACAACGCGCAAGTCGTACAGATCGAACGTAAAGAGAAATTCCGTTTGCAGCAACCCGGTAAGCAACCGGGCTGAGATCAAAAGATCGCAGCCTTCGGCAGCTCCTACAGGGGGCTGTGTTTAGGAGCTGCCGCAGGCGGCGATCTTTAAAACGGCACCACAATTTCCGAAATACATAAGAAAAAGCCACCACCAGGAATTCCAGGAGCTTTCACCATGTCGTCGATTCGCCGTTATGCTTTGGCCGCGCTGGCCAGTGCCGTGTTTGCCGGTTCCGCCGTTGCCAAGGATTACGAGCTGCTCAACGTGTCGTATGACCCGACGCGGGAGCTGTATCAGGAATACAACGCCGAATTCATCAAGTTCTGGCAGCAGGATCATGCCGGCGACACGGTGAAAATCCAGCAGTCCCATGGCGGTTCGGGCAAGCAGGGCCGTGCGGTGATCGACGGTCTGCGGGCTGACGTGGTGACCCTGGCCCTGGCCGGTGACATCGATGAAATCGCCAAGCTCGGCAAGAGCCTGCCCGCCGACTGGCAGAAGCGTCTGCCGGAAGCGAGCACGCCGTACACCTCGACCATCGTGTTCCTGGTGCGCAAGGGCAACCCGAAAGGCATCAAGGACTGGGGCGATCTGGTCAAGAACGACGTCTCGGTGATTACGCCGAACCCGAAAACCTCGGGCGGTGCGCGCTGGAATTTCCTTGCTGCGTGGGCCTATGGCCTGAAAGCCAACGGCGGTGATGAGGCCAAGGCCAAGGAATACGTACAGACCCTGTTCAAGCACGTGCCGATCCTTGACACCGGCGCCCGTGGTTCGACCATCACCTTCGTCAACAATGGTCAGGGCGACGTGTTGCTGGCCTGGGAAAACGAAGCGTTCCTGGCGCTGAAAGAAGATGGCGGCGCAGACAAGTTCGATATCGTCGTGCCGTCGCTGTCGATTCTTGCCGAACCACCCGTGGCGGTGGTCGACAAGAATGCCGAGAAGAAGGGCAACGCGCAGATCGCCGAAGCCTACCTCAAGCATCTGTACAGCCCGGCCGGCCAGGAAATCGCCGCGAAAAACTTCTATCGTCCACGTGACAAGGACGTAGCGGCCAAGTACGCCCAGCAGTTCCCGAAACTGGAACTGGTGACCATCGACAAGGACTTCGGCGGCTGGAAATCCGCGCAGCCGAAATTCTTCAACGACGGCGGCGTGTTCGACCAGATTTATCAGGCGCAGTAATCTCGCCTTCAACCGGCCTGATGTCTGGGCACATGACATGTGGGACTGAGCTTTTGTGGTGAGGGGATAAATCTCCTCACCACAGGGCTCGCTCCCACATTGATGCGTTTTCAACCAGGGACTTTTATGTCGCGTCGTATCTCCCCCGTCATACCCGGCTTCGGGCTGACGCTGGGTTACACCTTGGTGTACCTCAGCCTGATTGTGCTTATCCCGCTGGCGGCGATGTTCGTCCACGCCGCCCAGCTGACCTGGGATCAGTTCTGGACGATCATCTCCGCACCGCGGGTACTGGCGGCATTGAAGTTGAGCTTCGGCACCGCGCTGTGCGCGGCGATCATCAACGGCATCATCGGCACGTTGCTGGCCTGGGTGCTGGTGCGCTACACCTTCCCCGGGCGCAAGGTGATCGACGCGATGATCGATCTGCCGTTCGCCCTGCCGACAGCCGTGGCCGGTATTGCGCTGACCGCGCTGTACGCGCCGGCCGGGCTGGTCGGGCAATTTGCCGCTGACCTCGGTTTCAAGATCGCCTACACCCCGCTGGGCATCACCCTCGCACTGACCTTCGTCACGCTGCCGTTCGTGGTGCGCACGGTGCAACCGGTACTGGCCGATATTCCCCGTGAAGTCGAAGAAGCGGCGGCGTGCCTGGGTGCGAAGCCATGGCAGGTGTTTCGCCACATTCTGGTTCCGGCCTTGCTGCCCGCCTGGCTGACCGGTTTTGCGCTGGCGTTCGCGCGTGGCGTCGGCGAGTACGGTTCGGTGATTTTCATCGCCGGCAACATGCCGATGAAAACCGAGATCCTGCCGCTGCTGATCATGGTCAAACTCGACCAGTACGATTACACCGGCGCTACCGCCATTGGCGTACTGATGCTGGTGGTTTCCTTCATCCTGTTGCTGCTGATCAACTTGCTGCAGCGGCGCATCGAAACGCCATAAGGAGGCGCGAGCATGTCCCAATCGTCCATTGCGGCCGCCTCTTCGGCCAACGCTGCACGCCGTGGCAGTGCCACTTCGCGCAGAGTCCTGATCGGTCTTGGCTGGCTGATTTTTTTCCTGTTTCTGCTGCTGCCGTTGTTCATCGTGGTGTCGCAGGGTTTGAAGAATGGCCTCGGTGCGTTCTTCACCGCGATCTTTGAGCCGGACGCGCTTTCGGCATTGAAACTCACCGTGTTCGCCGTGCTGATCTCGGTGCCGCTGAACCTGGTGTTCGGCGTCAGTGCGGCATGGTGCGTGAGCAAATACTCGTTCCGTGGCAAGAGCATGCTGGTCACGCTGATCGACCTGCCGTTCTCGGTGTCGCCGGTGATTGCCGGTCTGGTCTACGTGCTGATGTTCGGTGCGCAGGGCCTGTTCGGGCCGTGGTTGCAGGATCACGACATCCAGATCGTCTTCGCCCTGCCGGGCATCGTGCTGGCGACGATTTTTGTCACCGTGCCGTTCGTGGCCCGTGAACTGATCCCGCTAATGCAGGAACAAGGCACCCAAGAGGAAGAAGCCGCGCGTCTGCTCGGCGCCAATGGCTGGCAGATGTTCTGGCACGTCACCGTGCCCAACATCAAGTGGGGCCTGATTTACGGCGTGGTGCTGTGTACCGCGCGGGCTATGGGCGAGTTCGGTGCGGTGTCGGTGGTTTCCGGGCACATTCGCGGGGTGACCAACACCTTGCCGCTGCACGTCGAGATCCTCTACAACGAATACAACCACGTGGCCGCGTTTGCCGTGGCGAGCCTGTTGCTGATCCTGGCGCTCTTCATCCTGCTGCTCAAGCAGTGGAGCGAAAACCGTATCAACCGCCTGCGCGCCAGCGCCGCGGAGGAATAATTCATGTCGATCGAAGTGCGTAACGTCAGCAAGAATTTCAACGCGTTCAAGGCGCTGGACAACATCAGCCTGGATATCCACAGCGGTGAGCTGGTCGCGCTGCTTGGCCCGTCGGGCTGTGGCAAAACCACCTTGCTGCGCATTATTGCCGGTCTGGAAACCCCGGATCAGGGCAACATCGTTTTTCACGGCGAGGACGTTTCCGGCCACGACGTGCGTGATCGTAACGTTGGTTTCGTGTTCCAGCATTACGCCTTGTTCCGCCACATGACGGTGTTCGACAACGTCGCGTTCGGCCTGCGCATGAAACCGAAAAACCAGCGCCCGAGCGAAAGCCAGATCGCCACCAAGGTCCACGAACTGCTGAACATGGTCCAGCTGGACTGGTTGTCGGATCGCTACCCGGAGCAGTTGTCCGGTGGCCAGCGTCAGCGTATCGCGTTGGCCCGTGCTTTGGCGGTGGAGCCGAAAGTGCTGCTGCTGGATGAACCGTTCGGCGCCCTCGATGCCAAGGTGCGCAAGGAACTGCGGCGCTGGTTGGCGCGGCTGCACGAAGATATCAACCTGACTTCGGTGTTCGTGACCCACGACCAGGAAGAAGCGATGGAAGTCGCCGACCGCATCGTGGTGATGAACAAGGGTGTGATCGAACAGATCGGCTCACCGGGCGACGTCTACGAAAACCCGGCCAGCGACTTCGTTTATCACTTCCTCGGCGACTCGAACCGCTTGCTGCTGAGCGATGACAACCATGTGCTGTTCCGCCCGCACGAAGTGTCGTTGTCCAGGCATGAGCTGGAAGATCACCACGCCGCTGAAGTGCGCGATATCCGCCCGCTGGGCGCGACGACGCGGGTGACACTGAAGGTGGAAGGGCAGACCGATCTGATCGAAGCGGAAGTGGTCAAGGATCACGACAGCCTGATCGGCCTGGCCAAGGGTGAGACCTTGTTCTTCAAGCCGAAGGTCTGGCAGAAAGTCGCCAATATTTAAAGGCAAAAGCTTCGCGAGCAGGCTCGCTCCCACAGGGAAAACTCATTCCAAATGTGGGAGCGAGCCTGCTCGCGAATACGATCTAGACAGCAGCGCGATTCGGATTGACCCGCACCACCCCCGCCCGCAACTCGATCTCTTGTTTCAATTCCTGCCGCATCCCGAGCATGAACGCCAGCTCGGCCACGACAAACAACGGCCCGACAATCAGTCCGCTGATGTCATCGACAAATGCCGGTTTGCGCCCTTCATAGTGATGCCCGACAAACTGGATCACCCAGCCGATCACGAACATCGCCAGGCCGCTGCTCAGCCAGACCATGGTGCTCTGCTGCGCCAGCGCATGCCCGGCCCACACCGACAGGCCCATCAGTACCGTCATCAACACGCCGAGCTTCAACTCCAGGCGCAGGTAAAACCACGCCGAGGCCAGCGCCACTAAAACGGCTGGAGATATCCACAGCCCGCCCAGCTCCCACTGCGGCCGAGACAGCAGGACAGCCACCGCCACCACGATCAGCGGAATGCCGATAAAGTGGCTGGCGATGTTGCGCGGGTCGCGGTGGTAGGCGGCGTATTGACTGAGGTGGTCGACGAGGCTTTTCATTGTTGTTCCTCCAGTGGGGTTGAATGCATCATCCCTCGGGATCCGCGTTCGCTCTGTCGGGCAGGCGACACTCCAGGAGTGGTTATGCAAATTCGTGCACGGTTGCTCAGCGGCCAGTGGTTCAGTCATCTGCCTGCATCTTTTCAGGATAGCCTGCTGGCGCTGGCCCGGGAGCGGCGGCTGACGGCGGGACAACGACTGTTCCAGCGTGGCGATGCGCCGTGCGGTCTGTACGCGGTGCTCGATGGCGCAGTGCGTATCGGCGCGGTGAGCGAGCAAGGCAAGGAGGCGTTGTTGAGTCTGGTTGAGGCGCCGCACTGGTTCGGCGAAATCTGCCTGTTCGATGGTCAGCCACGCACCCATGACGCCTATGCGGTCGGGCCGTGTACCTTGCTGAATATTCCGCAGGCGACGATGCTCAAATTGCTCGACGAACAGCCGCAGTACTGGCGGCATCTGGCGCTGTTGATGAGCCACAAATTGCGCCTGGCCTTCATCAACCTCGAACAGCTGAGCCTGCTGCCAGCCCCGGCACGTCTGGCGCATCGCTTGCTGATGATCGCCGAAGGCTACGGCGAACTCGACGCACCGCGTCGGACGCTGCAACTGCCGCAGGAGCAGTTGGCAGCGATGCTGTCGCTGTCGCGGCAGACCACCAATCAGATCCTCAAGGATCTGCAGGGGCAGGGGATTATCGGGCTCGCATACGGCGAAATCGAAATCCTCGATGCCGCAAGACTGCGTGCCCTGGCTACGATCTAAAAACTCACGCCGATCCAATGTCGGAACTGGCACCTGTGGCGAGGGGATTTATCCCCGCTGGGGCGCGCAGCGGCCCTGAAAAAATGGGACCGCTGCGCAGTCCAACGGGGATAAATCCCCTCGCCACAAAGACCAGTTCCAACAAAGGATCTGCGTTTGGATTACGAACCGCGATAGGTCGAGAAACCGTACGGGCTCAGCAGCAGCGGGATGTGGTAGTGCTGATCAGTCTGCTTGACCTGGAAGATCACCGGAATCTCCGGGAAGAACGTCTCATGCTTGATCTTCTGGTAGTACTCGCCGGTCTTGAACACCACGCGGTATTCACCGGCTTCGAATGGCTGTTTGGCCGGGAACAGTTCGGCGATCCGCCCTTGTTCGTTGGTGGTGCCTTGGGCCAGTGGCTGCCAGTTTTCGCCGACGTGTTTTTCCAGGGTGACGTTGATGCCCGGTGACGGCAGGCCGTTTTCCAGGTTGAGCACGTGCACGCTCAGCGGATTGCCGGCGGCCAGCGCCAGGCTGGAAACAGCGCTCAGGCCGAGCGCGGCGAGGGTCATGCGCAGGGTGGTCATGGTGGATCTCCTTAGTGGGAACGGGTGATGGTCAGGCCGGCTTTGTCGGCGGCGGCGCGGGCGCAGTTTTCGTCTTGCTCACCGCCGCCGGAACCGGCCACGCCCATGGCGCCGACCAGTTCGCTGCCGGCGAACAGCGGAATGCCGCCGCCGAGCAAGAGCAATTCATCGAGGGTGTTGAGGTTGGCGGTTTCCGGATTGCTGCGGGCGCGCTCGGCGAACAGCCGCGTCGGCGTCTTGGTCGACAGCGCGGTGTAGGCCTTGCGCTGGCTGGCGGCGGTGTTGTGCGGGCCAACGCCGTCACCACGCAGAGTCACCAGCAGGCTGCCGCCACGGTCGAGTACCGACACCGTGCCGGTGCAACTGCTCATCGCCTTGTCCGCCAGCCAGCGTGCGGTTTTCAGGTCGAGATCGGCGTGGCGCGGCAGTTCTGGTGTGGCGCTCGCGGCGCCGCTGAGGCCGAGGATCAGGCTGGCGACAAGGTATTTGACGGTCATGTGCAGGCTCCGGTTGGGAAGGTCAGCACCTTAACCGGCGCACTTCGTCAGAACCCCGTCAGGCGGATTACAAGTTTGTAATGGGCAACGGCGGCGAACACGCCTAGCCTGTGTACCTGATCAATCGAGGTGTGCCATGCGTTTGCTGGTCGTAGAAGATGAAGCCAAAACCGCCAATTTCCTCGCCAAGGGCCTGGGCGAGTCGGGTTTCGCCGTGGATGTGGCGCTCAATGGCCTCGACGGCCGCTATTTTATCGAGCAGCAGGAATACGACCTGATCATCCTCGACGTGATGCTGCCCGGCCTCAACGGCTGGCAATTGCTGCAACTGATCCGCCAGCGCGGCGCCACACCGGTGCTGTTTCTCACCGCCAAGGACGCCATTGAAGACCGCGTCCGTGGTCTTGAGCTGGGCGCCGATGACTACCTGCTCAAACCCTTCGCCTTCGCCGAACTGCTCGCGCGCGTACGTACGCTGCTGCGACGTGGGCCGATGCGTGAAGCCGAGTCGTACAGCATCGCCGACCTGGAAATCGACGTGCTGCGCCGCCGGGTCAGTCGCGGTGGCCAGCGCATTGCCCTGACCAACAAGGAGTTCGCCCTGTTGCAGTTGCTCGCCAGCCGCCAGGGCGAAGTGCTTTCGCGCACGCTGATCGCCTCGCAGGTGTGGAACCTGAATTTTGACAGCGACACCAACATGGTCGAGGTCGCCGTGCGTCGCCTGCGTGCCAAGGTCGATGACCCGTACATGCCGAAACTTATCCACACCGTGCGTGGCGTCGGTTATCAACTGGAAGCGCCGGACGATGTGGAGTAAGTCGATCGCCTGGCGATTGGCGCTGGCCTTCGCCATGGTCTGCGCGCTGGTGCTGAGCGCAATCGGCGTGTTTCTCTACCGCTCGCTGGCCTCGGAATTGGCCTTTCGTGACGACATGGCCCTGCTCGGTCGCCTCGAGCAAGTACGCGCCTTGCTCGCCGACAGCGACAGCCTCGACGCCTTGCAGGCGCGGCCACGGTTGTATCAGAACATGCTCGGTAATCTCGACAGTCTGCTGCTGGTGCGCCGGGCCGACGGCTCCAGCGTGATCACAATCAACCCGCGCCAGCGTGAATTGCCGGCGCTCAATGCATTAGCGCGAGAGCAAATGCCGCAGCGCCGTGACGTGCTCACCTGGCAGGCCAGTGACGGCGCGGAGCTGGCCTTGCTGTCCGGCCAGGCCCAAGGCCCCAACGGTGAAACCCTGACGGTGATCGCCGGCAAAGTGCTCAGCGAGCGCGAGCAGATGCTCGGCAGTTATCGCCTGCGTCTGTACCTGTCCGTCGGCCTCGGCGCGGTGCTCGCGTTTGCTCTGGGCCTGTTATTGCTGCGGCGTGGCTTGCGGCCTTTGCATCAGTTGAGCGAAGCGGTGCGCAGCATCGATCTGCGCAGCCTCGATCGACGCCTGCCCACCGAGGGCACACCGACCGAACTGCGCGAGCCGGTGCACGCGCTCAACACCATGCTGGCGCGGCTGGACGACAGCGTGCAGCGCCTGTCGCAATTCTCCGCCGACCTCGCCCACGAAATCCGCACGCCGCTGCACACCTTGCTCGCCAGCAACGGCCAGGCCCTGAACCATCCGCGCAGCACGGCCGAATATCAGGAAGTGTTGGCCTCGAACATGGAAGAGTTCGAACGGCTCAAGCGCATGGCCGAGAACCTGATGTTCCTCGCCCGCGCCGAACAGGCCGAACGTGCGCTCAATCTGCACACGCTGGACTTGCGCAACGTCGGCGACGAACTCTGCGATTACTTCGAAGCCCTGGCCGATGATCGCGATCTTCAACTGCAAAACCGCATGCACGGCGAACTGCTCGCCGACCAGCAACTGCTGCAACGCGCCCTCGGCAACCTGCTGGCCAACGCCGTACGCCACGCCGACCCCGGCACCCTGATCAGCCTGCAACGCCGTGATGAACCGGGTATGTGCTGGCTGCAAGTGCACAACCACGGCCCGGTCATCGCGCCTGAGCATCTGGGCAAACTGTTTGACCGCTTCTACCGCGTCGATCCTTCACGTGCGGAACCGGGAGATTCGGGCGGGCTGGGTTTGGCGATCGTGCAGTCGATCATGCAGTTGCATGGCGGGCAGGTGCGGGTGAGGAGTGACGCCGACGGCACTGTTTTTGAGCTGGGGTTTGTGGGGCGCTGTTAAGACGTTAGCGATGGCTGACCATCTACGCTAAGCTCATTTAATTGCATTGTTTATAATGCAATTAAATTCTTTTTGGTGGATTTGCATTGTAAAAAATGCATTTGGGGCGGTGATGGAGAAAATTGGCGAGTTGATCAGAAGCTTGCGTAAGGCTGAAAAGCTGTCCCAACAAGCTTTGGCGCAGCAATACGGCATGAGCCGCGCAACAATCTCGGGGATTGAAAACAACACAATCTCGGAAATCGGTTTGCGCAAAGTCGAAGCCATTCTTAACGGATTCGGCTACGAATTGGCCGCAATCCCCCGCGCCTCTCGACGTCCGACACTCGACACGCTGCGCAAGGTGAACTTCCATGACTGAGGTATTGGACCGCTTGCAAGTCTGCGTCGGCGGCCATGAGGTTGGAAGATTGGGGCGCGGGAACGCAGGTGTCGACAGCGTGTTCAGCTATCGGGACGATGCGATTGATGAAAATGCCGTTTCGCTGACCATGCCGACACGCCTGGAAAGTTATGGTTGTGAACGCGGCGTCCATCCGATATTCGAGATGAACCTGCCTGAGGGTGCGTTGCGCGATGAGTTGATGCGGCGGTTCAGCAAAGCCGTGCGCGGCTTCGATGACTTCGCTTTGCTAGGTATCGTCGGCCCGCATCAACTCGGACGTCTTTCGATCACGAGCGCATCGACAATTGATCGTCCGCCTGAAACCTCGCTCGCTGAGTTATTGGTTCATGATGGTGCGCAAGGTTTGTTCGAAGATCTTTTGCAGACTTACGGGCAGTATTCCGGGGTTTCAGGCGTGCAGCCCAAAGTATTGGTGCGTGACAGTGCCGCTGCAATAGACCGACTGACGCACCGAGGCTCGACTCATCTGGTCAAAGCCTTTCGTGCCGAAGAGTATCCCGAGCTGGCAACCAACGAATTTTTCTGCATGCGCGCTGCGCAACTTTGTGGCCTCGACGTGCCGCATTTCGAACTCAGCGAGCATGGCAAATTTCTCGTCATCGAGCGTTTTGACTTGAGCGACACCGGATACCTCGGTTTCGAAGACTTTTGCGTGCTCAACGGCTGGCCGTCGAAGGCCAAATACGACGGCTCTTACGAAGGAGTCGCACGGCAGATCAAGGCGTTTGTTTCGCCCTCATTGCTCAAGCACGCACTGGAAGCTTTCTTCAAGATTGTCGCTTTATCGGCGGCATTGAAAAACGGCGATGCCCACCTGAAAAACTTTGGCGTGCTCTATGAGGATTGTGGCGAGCACTCATTGATCAGGCTGGCTCCGGCGTACGACATCATCACCACGTCGGTGTACATCAAGAGCGATAGCATGGCACTGCTGTTGGGCGGTTCGAAGGCGTGGCCCAAGCATAAAATGCTTACCAGGTTTGGTCGTACGGCCTGCAATCTGAGTGAAGCGCGTTGCAACCAGTTACTGCAAATGGTCGCGCACGGTGTGCAGGAAGCGATGGGCGAAATGGCGGAGTACAGCGCAAATCATCCTGCCTTCGCGGAGGTGGGCGCTGCAATGATCGAACAATGGTCGGCCGGTCTGGCGCGCAGCCTGCGCAACAGTTGAAACTCAGCGCAACTGATCCCGAAACTGCCCCGGCGTCATTCCTGTCCAGCGCTTGAACGCGCGGCTGAAGCTGCTGGTGTCGGCGAACCCCAGCAGATAGCTGACTTCACTCAACGAGCACTGCGGGTCGCGCAAGTGCAGCAGCGCCAGATTCTCGCGGCTTTCGTTGAGCAGGGTGTCGAAGCGACAGCCCTCATCCGCCAGATGCCGCTGCAGGCTGCGCAGGCTCAGGTGCAAGGCCTGGGCGATGCGTTCGGCGCTCGGTTCGCCTTCGGGCAGTTGTTCTTCAATGGCATCGCGCACCTTGCGCTCCCAGGTCAGCGGTTTGAGCTGGGCGAGGGTGCGTTTGAGTACGGCTTCGTTGTGTTCGGCCAGTTCCGGGTTGGCGTCGTCGAGGTGGCTGTCGAAGTCGCCGAGGGCGAATTCCAGGCGGTCTTCGGCGGCGCAAAAATGCACCGGCGCGCGGAAGACTTTGTGCCATTGCTGGGCATCGCTCGGTTCGGGGCGGCGCAAGTACACCGCCAGCGGTGCGTAGTCACGGCCGAGGCGATTGCGGCAGGTGCGCACGTAGATCGCCGCGAAGGCGTCGATGGCTTCGACGGCCGGCGCCGGGTTGCCGGGCGGGATTTTCAGGCGGAATTGATAACGGTCTTCGCTGCGGCTCAGCTCCAGTTCCAGCGCATCGCTGACCACTGGGTGATAGCGCACGATGCGCTCGAACACCTCGCGCAAGCTGCCGCTGGCCACCAGTGCATAACCGAGCGCGTGGAAGGTGGTCGGGCTGACGAAACGCGACACGCGCAAGCCCAGCGCCGGGTCGCCGCTGGCCTGCACGGCGAGTGCCCACAGGCGCGTGGTACCGGACAGCGGATAGCGCGCATTGGGGTCGTCCATCAGCGCTGGGTCGAGCCCGGCCTGTTGGCACAAGGCAAGACTGTCCAGCCCGAGCGCGTCGAGTTGTTTGCGCAAGGCGCGGGTCCAGCTGGCGAGGGAGGTCGGTTCCTTCATGCGGATTGGCGCGTCCGGTCAACAGGTTGGCGTTCTTGGCTAGCGCGGATCGAACCCCGGCAAGACACGATGCATTCATCTTAGACCCGAGGATGGAAGCATGGACGGTACTTCTGCAAGCCCTGAACGACTGAATGCGGCGCAGCGCTCGGCACATATTCGCCAAGTGGTGCTGACCAAAGGTGCGCAATTGCGTGAGCGCTACCCGATTCTTCAGCATCAGGATGCCCTCGGTGCGGGGATTCTGGCGTTCGCGCTGGCCGGAATGATCGGCTCGGCGGCGCTGTACATCACTGGCCATATGGCTTGGTGGGTGTGCCTGCTGCTCAATGCTTTTTTCGCCTCGCTGACCCATGAGCTGGAACACGACCTGATCCACAGCATGTACTTCCGCAAACAACGCGTGCCGCACAACCTGATGATGGGCCTGGTCTGGCTGGCGCGGCCGAGCACAATCAACCCGTGGATCCGTCGTCATCTGCACCTCAACCATCACAAGGTTTCCGGCACTGAGGCCGACATGGAAGAGCGCGCAATCACCAACGGCGAGCCGTGGGGATTTGCCCGTCTGCTGATGGTTGGCGATAACGTCATGTCGGCGTTTATCCGCCTGCTCCGCGCCAGGACCTGGGCACACAAGTGGAGCATCGGCAAACGCGTGCTCAAGGTCTACGCACCGCTGGCGCTGCTGCATTGGGGCGCGTGGTATGTGTTTCTCGGCTTTCACGCAGCCAATGGCATCGCGCATTTGCTCGGCTCGTCCATCGAATGGTCGGCCACCACGCTGTCGGTGATGCAGGTAATCGATATCGCCGCCGTGGTGATCATCGGCCCGAATGTGCTGCGCACTTTTTGCCTGCACTTCATCAGCTCGAACATGCATTACTACGGCGACGTCGAACCGGGCAATGTGCTGCAGCAATGCCAGGTGCTGAACCCTTGGTGGCTGTGGCCGTTGCAAGCGTTCTGCTTCAACTTCGGCAGCAGTCACGGGATTCATCATTTCGTGGTCAAGGAGCCGTTTTACATTCGTCAGATGACTGTGCCGGTGGCGCACAAGGTCATGCGCGAGATGGGTGTGCGCTTTAATGATTTCGGCACGTTTGGCCGGGCGAACCGGTTTGTACGCGGAGATGAGGACGTGGTGTCCGGGGAGGCGGTGGAGGCCTGACAGATGCCCCTCACCCTAACCCTCTCCCAGGGGAGAGGGGACTGATCTAGCTGTTTATGCTGGATACATCGACCTGAAATTTCGAGCCGACCTCAGGTTGGAAAAGCATGAAGATCTGCTCCCTTTCCCCCTCTCCCTCAGGGAGAGGGCTGGGGTGAGGGGGGGCTTTTGATCTTGGTTCAATCCGGCTGAAACGGCGAAGCACTGAGGATCACTCCGGTCTCTTCCACATACCGCTGCCAATGCCCGATCAAGTCAGTGAGTTTCTGCGGCTGACTCAACGCCAGATCATGAATCTCCCCTGGATCGCTCGCCAGATCATAAAGCTGCCAGGTCGCTGGCCCGACCGGTCCGGGAATCCACACCGCCTTCCACGACCCTTGGCGAATCGCCCGGCGTCCGAACAATTCCCAACCGGTGACCGTATGCTCGTCATGCACCTGCGCGGTCTCGCCGGACAGGAAGCCCAGCCACGACTTGCCGCGCAGTGGCGCCACGGCTTTGCCTTTCCACTGTTTGCCCGGATGCCGCACGCCAGCCAGATCGAGAATGGTCGGGGTGATGTCCATCACCGTGCCGAAACCATGGCTGATCTGCCCTTTCAGCGGCAGTTGTGGATAGTGCAGCAGCGCCGGCACGCGGATCCCGCCCTCGGTGGTGAAAGCCTTGAACAAGCGTGACGGCGCGGTTGCCACTTGCGCCCAGTTCGGCCCGTACCAGACGTAGGAATTGGCCCGGCCGATGTTGTCTAGGCTGTTGTCGTAATGCTGGTTGAGGTAGGTCATCAGCTCCGGGCCGAACTTGGGGAACGCTTCCAGCAGCGCGCCTTCGGCACCGTTGTCGGACATGAACAGGATGAAGGTGTTGTCGAGCTGGCCTTGCTGGCGCAGGTAATCGATGACCCGGCCGATGTTCCAGTCCATGCGCTCGACCATCGCCGCGTAGACCTCCATGGCTCGTGCGGAAATCTGCTTTTGTTCATCGCTCAACGCGTCCCACTGCGCGCTGAGCTGAATCAGCGGGTGCGGCTCGACGTCCGCGTCGATCAGGCCCAGCGCCTTGAGTTTTTCCAGGCGTTCGAGGCGCAGCACTTGCGGGCCGGCGTCATAACGGCCACGGTATTTCTCGACGATCTCGGCCGGTGCCTGCAGCGGCCAGTGCGGCGCGGAGAAGGGCAGGTAAGCGAAGAACGGCCGGGTCTGATCGCGTTCCTTGAGGTACTGCAGCAGCTTGTCGCCGAAGGCATCGGAGGAATAGAAATCCTTCGGCAACTCGTCAACAAACTGATCGTCCTCGATGTACAGCGCCGGGGTGGATTTCAGCAGGCCCGGCGTTTGCTCATCGTAGGTCGGCTCGAAACCATAGTGGTTGGCAGCGCCCGGCAACAGTGAAAACGAGCGCTCGAAACCGCGCGCATGGGGCGCCAGTTCGGCCTTAAGACCGAGATGCCATTTACCACTCATCAAAGTTTGGTAACCAGCCTCACGCAGCAGCTCAGGCAGCGCGACGACGCGGTCGTTGAGGTAGCCCTCGTAACCGGGTTTGCCGATCAGTTCCGGGGTCAACGCTTCGGCCATGGTGCCAATACCGGCGATGTGGTGATCGGTGCCGGTCAGCAGCATCGAGCGCGTCGGCGAGCAGGTCGGTGCGGTGTGGAAATCGGTCAGGCGCAGGCCGTTCTCGGCCAGCGCATCGAGGTTCGGCGTAGCGATTTCGCCGCCGAACGCACCGATGTCGGAAAAGCCCAGGTCGTCGGCCAGAATCACTAGAAAGTTGGGACGTTGCGGCATAGCGAAACTCCTGTTCAGCAGGCAATGAACGTCAGCGGCAGATCGCGGATCTGCACCGGTGCGCTCGGTTGGTAATGGTCATCACTGGTCAGCTCGTGCAGCAGTTCTTCACGCAGTTGATGGAAGTCATAACTGCTGCGCTGGCGCGGGTGCGGCAGGGCGATGTCGACCACTTGCTTGATCCGCCCCGGACGCGGCTCCATCACCACCACGCGGTCGGCCAGAAAAATCGCTTCCTCGACATCGTGGGTCACCAGAATCGTGGTGATCTGTGCCCGCTCGCGGATCGCCAGCAGCTCGTCCTGCATTTGCTGGCGGGTCAGTGCGTCGAGGGCGCCGAAGGGTTCGTCGAGCAACAGGATTCGCGGGCTGGCGACGAGACCGCGAGCAATCGCCACGCGCTGCGCCATGCCGCCGGAGAGTTGATGCGGATAGGCCTCGGTGAAATCACTGAGGCCGACCAGTTCGATGAAATCCTTGATGCGTTGTTGTTTCTGCGCCCCGCTCAGCGGTTCATTGACCAGGCCCAGGCCGATGTTGTCGGCGACTGTCAGCCACGGGAACAGACGATGTTCCTGAAAGACGATACCGCGCTCGCCGCCGATGCCGCTAACGGCCTTGCCATCGACACTGATGTGCCCGCGAAACTCGGTGTCGAGGCCGACCAGCAAACGCAGCAATGTGGATTTGCCGCAGCCGCTGGAGCCGACGATGGCGACGAATTCGCCCTCGGCAATGTCCAGGTTGAATTCGCGAATCGCCTCCAGTTCGAAACCGTTGACGGCGAAGGATTTGCCTACGTGGTTGAAGCTGACAATTGGTGCGTTCATGCGTGTCTCCAGCGGGTCGCGCGAATTTCCAGGCGTTGGCCGATCAGGTTGAGCAGGGCGCCGGTGAGGCCGACCAGCAGCATGCCGGCCATGATCAGATCCATGCGCAGCAGCTGCTGCGCGCCGATCATCTGACTGCCGATGCCGCCATTGGACGGCATGAAATATTCAGCGCCGATGGTGCCGAGCCAGGCGTAGATCAGGCTCAATCGCAGCCCGGCGAAGATCCCCGGCGCAGCACCGGGCAGGACCAGTCGACGCAGGCGCTGGCCGAGGCCGAGGCGCAGCACTTGCGCGGCTTCGTTGAGTTGCGGCGAGAGGTTGGCGACGCTGCGCTGGGTGGCGATGAACAGCGGGAAGAAGGCGGCGAGAGCGACGAACACCCACTTGGCCAGTTCGCCGAGACCGAACCACGCGGTGAGCAGCGGCACCCAGGCGAAAATCGCAATCTGGCGCAGTGCGGCGAGTGTCGGGCCGAGCAGGCGTTCGCTGAGACGTGACAGGCCGAGGAGCAAGCCCAGGGCGAAACCGAGGCCGCCACCGATCAGCAAGCCGCCCAGGGTGCGGCTCAGGCTCAGCGCCATGCCGTTGACCAGCGTACCGTCGAGCAGTCCGTCCCATGTCGTGCTCAGCACAGCCGCAGGGCTGATCAGAATATTCGCGTCGACCCAGTGCTGATCATTGGCGTGTTGCCAGAGCGCCAACAAGCCCAGCGGCAACAGCCACGGTTGCAGGCGTTGCCAGCCCTGATAGCGCGGGCCGCGTGTGATGTGCGCGGTGGCCGGGTGCGGCCAGTGCACCAGTCTGCGGTCGAGCAGACCGATGCCGCGATCCATCGCCACACCGATCAGACCGATGACCACGATGCACACGAACACGACGTCGAGCATGAACAGCTGCCGCGCCCAGACCATCAGATAGCCGATGCCTTCGCTGGAGGCCAGCAGCTCGACCGCCAGCAACGAGGTCCAGCCGGCAGCGAGTGCCAGGCGCACGCCGGCCATGAACGCCGGCAGCGCAGCGGGAAGCACCAGGCGCCGAATCAGCAGACGCGGCGGCAGGCGCAACACGGCGGCGGCTTCGCGCAGTTTCGGTTGCGCGTCGCGCACGCCAACCAGTGTGTGCAAGGTCACCGGCACCACAATGGCCTTGATCAACACCACCAGTTTCAGCACTTCACCGATGCCGAAGAACACCATGAACAGCGGAATCCACGCCAGCGTCGGCACCTGCGCCAATCCGGCGAATGTCGGAAAAACCAGGCGCTCCACACGTCGACTGAAGCCCAGTGCGGCGCCAAGCACCGCGCCGGTCGAAACGCCGGCCAACAAGCCCCAGAACAACCGTTGCAGGCTGATCCACAAATGACTCCACAACTCGCCTTGGGCCAGTTCCACAGCGCTGCTCCACACCAGCGATGGCGCCGGCAGGATCTGCTCGCTCATCCACTGATTGCGCGCGGCCAGCCACCACAGGACGAACAGGCTGACGGGCAACAGCCAAGGCAGCAGGCGTTGATTCAGGCGGGGCCAGGTGCGACGGCTTTTCAGCGGCGGCGCGGCCAGCGGCAGGCTGAGCAGAGATTGACGGGCCATGGGTGACCTCCGTTGTCGGGTTGCATGGCGAACCGCTTTTCATGTGGCAGCGAGCCTGCTCGCGAATGGCTGTTTCAGGCAGCACTGATGTCGGCTGGCATTGCCTCTTCGCGAGCAGGCTCGCTCCCACACTGGGTTTCGTCATATATGAAACTGATCTAACAAACTTGCGTTAGATGCTATCGGGAGATAAGCGAATCCATTTAAGGCTTGCCTGCTTGCGCGCATCCAATGCATTCGAAGAATATTTTCGATGCTGTTAATGCATATCGCGCTGCAAGCCGCACACGCCCTCACTTAGGTCATATGGATATAAAAATGTGCATTTATAGTATTTAAGTGAAGGTATGCATCCAGCCTACTTTCGGCTCCTCAGCGATCAAGGAGCCGCACCCATGAACCTTCCCTTCAAACGAATCATCAGCCTGCTGGCCGCCCCGGCGCTTGCAGGCTTTCTTGCGCTTGGCGCCCAAGCCGAAGAACTCAAGGAAATCCGCATCGCCGTGCCCGACCTCAGCGCCGGCACTCAACACAGCGGCGGCGGCATCGTCGATGTGCTGCGCGATCAGCGGATCTTCGAAAAGGCCTTCGCCGAGCAGGGCATCAAGATCCAGTGGAGTTTCTTCAAGGGCGCCGGGCCGGTGATCAATGAGGCGTTTGCCAATGGCCAGGTTGATCTGGCCTATCTCGGCGATCTCGCCGCGATCATCGGCAAATCCAATGGTCTGGACACGCGCCTGCTCAGCGCCACGGCGCGTGGGGTCAAGCAATACCTCGGCGTGGTGCCCGGCTCGGGAATCAAGACCCTGCAGGATCTCAAGGGCAAACGCGTGGCGATCTTTCGCGGAACGGCAACGCAACTGTCGTTCGATGCGGCGCTGGCCAGTCAGGGCCTGAGCGAGAAGGATCTGAAGGTCATCAATCTGGATTTCAACGCGGCGGTCTCGGCGCTCGCGGCCAAGCAGATCGATGCCTCGTGGGGCAGCTCCGCGCTGAGTGCCTTGCAAGCCAAAGGCCTGGCGGAATTGCCGCTCAATACCAAGGACCTTGGCGGCGCTGGCAGCGTGCAGGCGGTGTTGCTGGGTAATGGCAAGTTTGTCGACGCCCATCCTGAGGTCATTGCGAAACTGCTCAAGGCGCAGCAGCAAGCGGTCGAGTGGCTGACGCAGGACAGCAACAAGGATGCGTATGTGCAGCTGGTATCAGGGCTGGCCAGTTATCCGCCGGTGATTCTGGCTCAGGATCTGAAGGATCAGAATCTCAGCGAGATTTTCCCGTCGACACTGGATCCGGTGTTCTTGAGCGGCCTGCAGGACAAGGTCGACCTGGCGGCGCAGCAGAAGCTGATTCGCAAGCCGTTCAAGGTCAGCGATTGGGTGGCGCCAGAGCTTTCTGCAGCCAGGCTTTAGCTTCCAGATCGTTCCCACGCTCCGCGTGGGAATGCAGCCGAGGACGCTCCGCGTCCTTTGTGACGCAGAGCGTCACGGGATTCATTCCCACGCAGAGCGTGGGAACGATCGGCGTGTGCCACGAAGGTTTTTCAGACAGCGACGCTGACGTCCTGCCTATCCACCGCGACCAACGTCTCGATCATTGCCCTCGCCGCCGGCGACAACCGGAATCCGGTGCGGCTGACGATGCCGCAGCGGGCGTTCATGCTTTCGAGGTTCTGCGGCAGGTTGCGCCAGTGCAACAGCACCAGCGAACCCTTGGCGACATCCTCAATAAACGCCTCCTCCGTGCCGACGCCGATTGCATTGGATTGCAGCACCACTTTGACCAGTGCCGGAAAGTGCTCGGTCTCGATGGTCGGCGAGAAATCGATGCGCCCGCTGAGATTCGCCAGCAGCTTGCGAATGCCCGGCGGGATCAGGGTGGCGGCCAGCGGGTAGTCGAACATGTCGTTGGTCGACAGGCTTTCCTTGGCCAGCAACGGATGCCCCGGCCGGCAGAAAAATACCCCGCGCTTGGGCGTCAGCGGTTGCGTCTGGAAATTCGGATCGGACTCGAAATGACGGATGTCGGCGATGAAGAATTCGATCTCTTCGCGGCTCAGCGCGCGGCTCAGTTTTTCCCAGTTATCAACCTGAAAACAGGTGCGCACTTTCGGGTGCGCATTGATGAATTGCGCCACCGCGTCCGGCACCAGTTTCACCGCCGGCGCCGGCCCGCAACCAAAATGCACTTCGCCGGCGTCGAGCTTGGTCATTTGCGTCACTTCAGCGCTGAGCAACGCTGCGCCCTGCACCAGGCTCAAGGCGTGTTGCAGCACCACCTGGCCCTCGGGCGTGGGGCGCAGATCCTTGTTGCCGCGATCGACCAGCACGCAACCGAACTCCTGCTCCAGCCCCTGAATGCTGCGGCTGAACGCCGGTTGAGTGATGCCCATGGCGTCGGCCGCACGGACAAAACTGCGGTGTTCGTTGAGGGCGATGAAGTAGCGCAACTGGCGAAGATCCATATGCTTTTCCGGCATCCTAAAAATAGCTCGAAGGCATTTGCGACGAGGGTTGCTTGAGGTTTTAAATGCAAGCTCTTATTCCGTCAACGAAGCATGTGAATACCTATTAGATATAAATGGAATATAGATAGAGCGTTGTTTCGCTGCCGCCAAAACCGCAAACCGTCGATGAGGGTCTTCCCATGAGCAATGCTGCACTCGCCGTAAAACCCGTTTCTCACGCGCTGGAAATTCACCCGGTAGCCGGTCGTATCGGTGCCGAAATCCGCGGCGTGCATCTGTCCGGTGAGCTGGACGCCGCCACTGTCGAAGCCATCCAGCAAGCCTTGGTCGAATACAAAGTGCTGTTCTTCCGCGAGCAGACGCAACTCGACGATCAGCGTCAGGAAGCCTTCGCCCATCTGCTTGGCGAACCGGTGGCACACCCGACCGTGCCATCGCGCGAAGGCACCCGTTACCTGCTCGAGCTGGACGGCGCCGAAGGTCAGCGCGCCAACTCCTGGCACACCGACGTGACTTTCGTCGACGCTTACCCGAAAGCCTCGATCCTGCGCTCGGTGGTCGCCCCGGCCTTCGGCGGCGATACGCTGTGGGCCAACACCGCAACGGCATACAGCGGCTTGCCGAGCGAGCTGCGTGAGCTGGCCGACAAACTGACCGCTGTGCACAGCAACGAGTACGACTACGCCGGTGCGAAGCCGGACGTCTCGGCAGAGAAGCTGGAGCGCTATCGCAAAGTCTTCACCTCGACTGTCTACGAAACCGAGCACCCGGTGGTGCGCGTGCACCCGATCAGCGGCGAGAAGAGCTTGCTGCTGGGGCATTTCGTCAAACGCATCAAAGGTTATTCACAGGCAGATTCGGCACACCTGTTCGGTTTGCTGCAGAGCCATGTGATCCGCCAGGAAAACACCGTGCGCTGGCGCTGGCAGGCTGGAGATGTGGCGATCTGGGACAACCGCTCGACGCAGCATTACGCGATTGATGATTACGGCACCCAGGATCGCGTGGTGCGCCGGGTGACGCTCAAGGGCGAGGTGCCAGTGGGGGTGAGTGGGCAGCGAAGTCAGACCATCAAAGGTCCGGATATCGTCGGCGTCTGATTGGCCTCTTCGCGAGCAGGCTCGCTCCCACATTGATCGTTCCCACGCTCTGCGTGGGAATGCCTCAACGGACGCTCTGCGTCCGGTTTTGGGACGCGGAGCGTCCCGGGCTGCGTTCCCACGCGGAGCGTGGGAATGATCATTTGATCACAGCTACCACACACCAATCTGAACAACCTTCTCGGTTTCCGGCTCACCATAACGAAACCGCTGCCCGCGCAAATCGATCTCCGGATGGCTGATCGTCGTCCGTCGCTTCAGCCCGCGCATCCACTCAAACAGATACCCCGCATGCTCCTCGCGCACCGCCGCGTACGCCGGGTCCTCACCCAGATCATTCAGCTCCTGCGGATCATTCAACAGATCAAACAACTGCGGTCTAAACCCGTCGTACGCCAAGTATTTCCAGCGCTCGCTGCGGACCATGGTCATGCGGCAACGGTCGATCGGCTGGCCGAGTCGCTCGCGTGCCGGGGCCTGAAAGGCGTAGTCGTATTCGCTGATTGCATAGCGGCGCCAATCGGGATTTTCCCCGTGCAGCAACGGGATCAATGAACGCCCTTCCAGCCGGTGTTCCGCGCCCGCTAATCCCAACGCTTGAAGAAACGTCGGCAACGCATCAATGGTTTCCGCCAGCCGCTCATCGACAGTGCCGCGAGTGACATCCGCCGCCGCCCGAGGATCGCGAACGATCAGCGGCACGCCCACCGCCTGCTCGAGCAAAAATTCCTTCTCGCCCAGCCAGTGATCACCAAGAAAATCGCCGTGATCGCTGGTGAACACGATCAACGTGTCATCCCAACGGCCGTTGCTCTGCAGAAAATCGAACAGCCGCCCCAACTGATCATCCACTTGCTTGATCAGGCCCATGTAGGTCGGGATTACATTCAATCGTACTGAATCGCGGGAGAAGTTGAGGCTTTCCTCATGCTGGCGAAAGGCAGTGTATACGGGGTGTTTGCTGGCTGCGGAGGGCGTCGCGCGGACCGCTTCGAGAATCGATTTCGTACTGTACAAGGCGTGGTACGGTGCCGGTACGATGTAGGGCCAATGCGGTTTGATGTACGAGAGGTGTAAACACCAGGATTTCTCGCCTTGCTCGGTGATGAAGTCGATGGCGCGATTTGTAGTGTAGACAGTCTCTGAGTGTTGCTCGGGAATTCGTGCTGGCAAATTCGCATGACGCATTTTCCAGCCGCTGAGGATTTCGCCGTTCTCGCCTTCGGCAGCGTTCGCCCAGTCGTGCCAGGGATTCTTGCCATCGAAGCCCTGCGCGCGCAGGTATTGGGTATAGGGCGCGGATTCGCGCTTGTCGTCGAATGACGGATCGTCGGGGTAGATACCGTCGTGGCGCAGGTACGGTTCGAAGCCGACCTCATTGAGCAACTCGGCTTGCGCGCTTTGCGGGTTGATCGCCAGACGCTGCAAGGCGTCGACATTGGCCGTCGCATGGGTCTTGCCGACCAGCGCGGTGCGGATGCCGTGAGGTCGCAGGTAATCGCCGATCGTCAATTCATCCAGCGGCAACGGCACCGCGTTCCAGGCCACTTGATGGCTGCTGACATAGCGCCCGGTGTAGGCCGACATCCGCGACGGGCCGCAGATCGTGCCTTGGGTGTAGGCGCGGCTGAAACGCACCCCTTGAGCTGCGAGGCGATCGATATTCGGTGTATGCAGATGCGGGTGGCCGTAACAGGACAGGTAATCGCGGCGCAGTTGATCGCACATGATGTACAGCACGTTGCGCACGGGGTTGGATGGGGTGGGCATGGAGTTCACCGGTCAGTGGGACAGGTGAGGGTTTTCGCTGTCGGTGAGGGTGTTCGGCAAGTGCATTTGGGGAATGGTTTTTATGCAGCGATTGCATCAGCCTTTTCGCGAGCAGGCTCGCTCCCACATTTGAAATGCGTATTCCTGTGGGAGCGAGCCTGCTCGCGAAGGGGCCAGCTCAGACAGCGAAATTCTCCAGCGAACACACTTCCTGATCCTCCGCATCAACCACTTTGATCTGCTCAATCATCGCTTCGGCCAACGGTGACAACCGATACCCGGCGCGGCTGACGATGCCATAGCGGGTGTACAGCTCCTCCAGATCATCGGCCAGGCCTTCGATCTTCAAACAGACCAGCTCACCCTTGGCCAGATGCAGCGCATCGGAATACGCGCCGACAATTCCGATCGCCTCCGAGCGCAACACCACACTCAATAGACTCGAGCCGTTTTCGCATTCCACATTCGGGGTGAAATCAGGGCGGCCGCTGAGGTCGACGATGACCTTGCGCAGGTTCGGCGGGCGGATGCTGGCCGCCAGTGGATAACTCAGCAACTGCTCGGCGGTGATGCGTTCGAACGCCGTCAGCGGATGCCCGGCGCGGCAGCAGAAATGCCATTTGCGTGCCCGCAAGCGGTAGGTCTGGTAATCCGGATCGGCCTCGAATTGCCGGGTATCGGCGACGAAGAATTCGAACTCTTCGCTGAGCAGGCGTTTGCTCAGGCTCTGCCAGTCATCGACCAGAAACTGTACGCGCGCCTTCGGGTAGCGGCCGATGAATGCGCCGATCGCGCGCGGGATCAATCCGGCGGCTGGCGCCGGCCCGCAACCAAAGCGCAATTCCCCGGCCTCGAGGCCATTGAACTGGCTGATCTCATTGGCCATCTGCTGCGCACCGCTGACCAGTCGCCGCGCATGTTCGAGCAGCACATGGCCCTGTTTGGTCGGCGGCAATTCCTTGCGCCCACGGTCGACCAACTGGCAGCCGACGCTGTGTTCCAGTGCTTGGATGCTGCGGCTGAATGCCGACTGCGACAGGTTCACCGCCTGCGCGCCAGCGACAAAGCTGCGTTGCTCAACCAGAGCGATGAAGTGACGCAATTGGCGCAAGTCGATATGCATTTTTCACATAAAAAATATCCGGGAAATGCATTGGATATGCATTAGGTCGACTCCTTATAAAGGCAATCTCTTATGCAGTAAATATTTGTAAATCCATAAATAAATAACCGAAAAGAATATGCAGCAGTGAATATGTCTGTGTGTTTTTTGACCAGGAGCCACGCCATGAGTCCGTTGAATCTCGCGTTACCCCCATCTCCCCGACGGCTCAAACGCCTGCCTTTGGCGCTGTTGCTGGCAGGCAGCGCCAGCTGGACTCACGGCTATGCCGCCGAAGCCGAAACCCCTCCGCCCGTCCCCGCAGGCACAGCGGCGGCCAACGGTTCGCAGCTGGAAACCGTGACCGTCACCACCCGCCGCCGCGAAGAAAGTTCGCAAGACGTGCCGACGCCAATGAGCGTGGTCAGTGGGCAGAATCTGGAGACGCAACGGGTTTACCGGATTCAGGACTTGCAGCAACTGGTGCCCAGCGTCAACGTCGCTTACATGCATGCGCGCCAGTCCAGCGTGTCGATCCGTGGCCTCGGTAACAACCCGGCCAGTGATGGCCTGGAAGGCAGCGTTGGCCTGTACATCGACAACGTTTATCTGGGCCGTCCGGGGATGGCGGTGTTCGATCTGATGGACATCGAGCAGCTCGAAGTCTTGCGCGGTCCGCAAGGCACGCTGTTCGGCAAGAACACCACCGCCGGGGTTATCAACATCAGCACCCGCGCGCCCAGTTTCACACCGGAACGCAGTATCGAAACCTCGGTCGGCGAAGACGGTTACTTCCAGACCAAGGGCACGATTTCCGGGCCGCTCAACGATCAACTGGCCGGGCGCTTCTCGGCGTATCGCACGCGCAGCGACGGTGACATCAAGAACGAATACGACGGCCACGACCTCAACGGTGGTTCGCGCGAGGGCTTCCGCGCGCAGCTGTTGTTCAAGCCCAATGAAGATTTCAATCTGCGCTGGATCGGCGATTACAACGAAGAAGATTCCAGCGCCGGCACTCGCGTGTTGTACAACACAGGGCCGACCATCAACGGCGTCAACCTGTATGAATCGCGGGCCAGTGCAGCCGGGGCAACGCTGGTCAACGGCCGGCATCGCAAGGTCAATCTCGATAACGACCAGCACGTCACCGTGCATCAGGGCGGCACGTCGGTGGAAGCCAACTGGACGTTGCCGAGCGACTTCACCCTGACGTCGGTCAGCTCTTATCGTTTCTGGAATTTCACCCCGCGCAACGACGATGGCCTCAACGTGCCGGCCAGTTACAACGCCGGCGTGTCGGTGAAAGACAAACAGTATTCGCAGGAATTTCGCCTGGCCTCGCCCAAGGATGAGTTCTTCGATTATGTGGTCGGCGCCTACTATTTCGGCTCGGATCTGGACAACAAATCCTTCTCCTATTACGGCCCGCAGGCCGACATCTGGAATGGCACACCGGCGGGCAGCCTGGCCAACGTCACCAGCGTCGGCAACGGCCATATCCAGACCGACAGTTTCGCCCTGTTTGCCCAAGGCACCTGGCACCTGAGCGAACGCCTGGATTTCACCGCCGGGGTGCGTGGCACCTACGAGGAAAAAAACGCCTCGGTCAGCCGCAACGCGCCGCTCGGTGGCGTGGCGGTGGCGGGTGCGGCAGCCAATGCGCGTCGGGGGCGTGCCGGCGTCTACGATTCCGGAGACTTGAATCAGTACAGCTCCAGCCCCTCGGGACTGCTCAACCTGAGCTATCGCATCACCGACGACGTGCTCGGTTACGCCACGCTGTCCCACGGCGAGAAATCCGGCGGGGTCAACCTCGCGGTCGGCTCCGCACCTACCGCTGGCGCCGACTCGTTATTGATCGGCACCGAGCGCGCCAACAACGCCGAACTCGGTTTCAAAAGCACCCTGTGGGATCGCCGCCTGCAACTCAACGCCAACGTATTCTGGACCCAGGTCAACGCCTACCAGACCAATGCCTACGACGCCGCCAACCGCGTGCAATACCTGACCAACGCAGGCTCGGTGCGCTCGCGCGGCATCGAGTTCGAAAGCACCGTGGTGCCGTTGCGTGGCCTGACGCTGAACTTCAACGGTTCGTACAACGACGTCAGCTACCTCTCGTACAAGGATGCACCGTGCCCGCCGGAAGTCAGCCAGGCCCCGGGTGCACCGGCCTCCTGCGATCTCAGCGGCCATCAAGTGGTCGGCGCGTCGAAATGGATCGGCAACGCCAACGGCGAATACAAATGGAATCTGGATAACGGCTTCGAACCCTACGTCACCGGCAGCTACGCGTTCCGCTCCAAAGCGGTGGGCACGGTCGAGGATTCCGATTACGGGCAGATCCCCAGTTACGCGGTGGTCAACCTTTCCACTGGCTTGCGCGGTGATTTCAATCAGGGCCAGTGGGACGTCTCGCTGTGGCTGAAAAACGCCTTCGACAAAACTTATTACACGACTCTGTGGACCGGCGGCAACGGCGGCTATGAAGGCCTGCTCGGCACGCCACGGACCCTCGGCGTCACCGGTCGCTACGACTTCTGATTTGCCTTCAAGGAGCTGCACCATGTTGCCCATCAAAAGCGCTTTACCCCTGCTGTTATCCGGCGCTGTCCTGAGCAGCGGCGCCTTCGCCGCGCCCAGCGTGTACCCGACTGGCGTCACCCGTTATGACCCGGACAAGGCGTTCAACCAGTACGTGATCTTCAGCGGCGCCGACAAGCAGACGCACCTGATCGACATGAACGGCAACGCAGTGAAGACCTGGCCGCAGGCTGGTTTCCCGTCCGCAATCATCGACCCGCAACTGGTCGGCGGTAAACGCGGCCATGTGCTGCTGCAATTGAGTGACAAGGACCCCGGCAAGCTCGGCTCGGCGGGCAATGGTCTGGGCAACCAGAGCGTCGGCGAACTCGACTGGGATGGCAAAGTCGTTTGGCAGTGGGGCGACAAGGCGCCGGGTGGCGCGGCGCAGCAGCATCACGATCAGCGCCGCTTGAGCAATGGCAACACCATGGTGCTGGCGAACAAGGTGCACAAGGTCAAAGGCTTCAAGGCGCCGGAAGTCATCGATGATGTGATCTACGAAGTCAGCCCCGACGGTGCGGTGAAGTGGCAGTGGCTGGCCTCGGATCATCTGAGCGAATTCGGCTTTACTGCCGAGCAATTGAAGTTGGTGCGCGCTAGTGACAATCCGGATTACCTGCACATCAATAACCTCAGTCTGGTCGGGCCGAACAAGTGGTTCGACGGCGGGGACAAGCGCTTCAATCCGGACAATCTGTTGATCGATTCACGCAACGCCAACTTCATCGCCATCATCGACAAAAGCAGCGGCAAAGTGGTCTGGCGTTTAGGGCCGAACCTGCCGCTGATCAATCCGAAAACCGCGCAGAAACTACCGCGTCCGGTCGATCAGTTCGTCGGCCAGCACGATGCGCACATCATCCCTGCCGGGCTGCCCGGCGCCGGCAATCTGCTGGTGTTCGACAACCAGGGCTCGGCGGGCTATCCGAACGTCACCCTTGGCTTGATCTCCGGCTCGCGGGTCTTGGAAATCGACCCGCAGAAAAATGAAATCGTCTGGCAGTACAGCGCGGCCAATTCGAAGCAGCCGGGCTGGGCGTTCTACAGCTCGTTCATCAGCAGCGCGCGGCGTTTGCCCAACGGCAATACGCTGATCGACGAAGGCATGAACGGACGGTTTTTCCAGGTAACCGCCAGCGGTGAAAACGTCTGGGAGTACGTCAGCCCGTATCTGGGCAAAGCGCCGGGTGGGGACGCGATCAGCAATTGGGTGTACCGAGCGCTGCCAGTGAGCTACGACTGGGTGCCGGCCGGTACGCCGCGCTCGGAAACTGCAGTGCTCGCGCCTGCCGTAGGCGTCCAGCAAACAAATGCCAGTCGTTAAATGAGCGCGGATGAATGCCGTGAGCGAATACTTTTCATGCGGTAAAAGCATGCGATTTTTCGTCGATGGCTGCAGCCCTTGTGGCGCGCGGCCTCGGTAAGAACCGGCAATTTGTATATTCCTTGAAGGTCTATATATAACGTTAAAGATTACTTTCGGTGATAAGCGTGCAAGCCCAATGATTACCCCCATCGATTACGCCGTGGGGGCTTCAAGAATGGCGGGTCGATCGCTTTGGCTAGTAGAACGAAAGAGACCGCAGGGAGTTGAACAATGGGCAATGTCCAGACCGCCGCCAGCGCAGGGGAATTGCTGTGGCGGCACATGCCGAGTGGCGAACTGGTCGATCTTGGCCGGCCGCATCGGGTGCCGTTGGGGCAGTTGCGTTTGCAGCGTGCACCCAAGGGCATTTTGAGTCGGCGCGAAACCCTTTTGCTCGGTGTGCTCGCCTTGGTCGTGCATGGCGCGGTGATTTACTGGGTCAGCCAGAAACCGACGCCGGTGCTGCCGGTGGTACCGCCGGAAATTCCGCCGATGACCATCGAGTTTTCGCATCCGGCTCCGCCCGCGCCGCCGGTTGTTGCGCCGCCACCACCGGCACCGGTGGTCGAGCCGCCACCGCCAGTGGAAGACGAGTTGGCGGTGAAGCCGCCGCCGCCCAAGCCGATCGCCAAACCCAAACCGGTGGTGAAACCGCCGCCCAAACCGGCGCCGAAGGCAGTAGAGCAACCGCCAGCGCCAGCGCCAGCGCCAGCGAAGCCCGCAGCCCCGGTCGCCGCGCCAGCGCCTCCTGCGCCACCGGCACCGGCGCCCGTTACCCCGGCGTCAGCCAACGCTGCGTATCTGAAAAATCCGGCGCCGGAATACCCGTCGCTGGCCCAGCGGCGCGGTTGGGAAGGCACGGTGTTGTTACGAGTGCATGTGTTGGCCAGCGGCAAACCGGGCGAGATTCAGATTGCCAAAAGCAGTGGTCGGCAACAGCTCGACGATGCGGCGCTGAATGCCGTCAAGCGCTGGAGTTTCGTCCCGGCCAAGCAGGGTGATGTCGCCCAGGACGGCTGGGTCAGCGTGCCCATCGATTTCAAGATTCATTAAACCGAAACCAAATTCGCGCGAAATGTTTACACGAGGGAACACATCATGACGTTACTGGCATCTCCACTGGAATCCATCGAAAGCGCGGTGATCTGGCTGCTGGTGGTTTTTTCCGTCGCCACTTGGGGTTTGGCACTGCTCAAGGCTGTGCAGTTCGGTCGTTTGAAAGCGCAGGATCGGCGCTTTCACAAACGTTTCTGGGCGGCGTCGAGCCTGGATGCCGCCGCCGAGTTGAGCGAAACCCAGCCCGGCGCCGCAGCGCGAGTGGCGCAGGCTGGCTATGCAGCGATCCAGGTGGGCGAGGCGCCGCAGGCGAATGATCTGAGCCAGGCGATCAACCATCAGGATCGCCTCGAGCGTGCCTTGCGCCAGCAGATCGTCCGCGAACGGCGTTCGCTGGAAACCGGTCTGGCGGTTGTCGCGAGTATCGGCAGCACCTCGCCGTTCATTGGTCTGTTTGGCACGGTGTGGGGAATCATGGAGGCCTTGAAAGGCATCAGCGCCGCCGGTTCGGCGAGCCTGGAAACCGTGGCCGGGCCGATTGGTGCGGCACTCGTCGCGACCGGCGTGGGTATCGCCGTCGCGGTGCCGGCGGTGCTGGTTTACAACTACTTTCTGCGCCGTCTGAAATTGACCGCGGCGGATCTCGATGACTTCGCCCACGACTTCTACAGCCTGGCGCAGAAGAGCGCGTTCCGCGTGCTGATCCACCCGACCGCACACAAAGTGGCAACGTCGGGCAACGCGGCAAAAGTGAAGGAGGCCTCCTGATATGGCCTTCTCCACGCAAGACACGGATGAGGTGCTCAGCGAAATCAACGTGACGCCGCTGGTAGACGTGATGCTGGTGCTGCTGGTGGTGTTTATCGTCACCGCGCCGCTGCTGACCAACGCGATCCCGATCAACCTGCCGAAGACCGAAGCGGTGGCACCGGTCGAGCAGAAGGATCCGCTGGTGGTGAGCATCGACGGCGCCGGCAAGCTGTTTATCAACAAGGACGAGATTCAGCCCGACTTACTCGAATTCAACCTCAAGTCGGCCAAAGCCAAGGACCCGGAGGTGCGCGTGCAATTGCAGGCCGATGATGGGGTGAATTACGGCGAAGTGGCGCGAGCCATGGCTTCGATCGAACGGGCGGGGATTACCAAGTTGTCGGTGATTACTGCGCGGTAACAGATTTTCGTTTTTCCGGGGCCGTCTCCTTGGCAGGGTGCGGCCCTTTTTTTGCGTTCGGTTTTTGAAAAAGCCCCTCACCCTAGCCCTCTCCCGGAGGGAGAGGGGACTGACCGGGGTGTCTGGCGGCTATACATCGATATGAGAAATCCAATCGAACTCAAGATTTGAAGAACCTGAAGATCGGCTCCCTTTCCCCCCTCGCCCCCTTGGGGGAGAGGGTTGGGGTGAGGGGGAGGAATCTTATGCCCTACACAAATCACATATTCGATACAGGTCTTAATAAATAGCTTCTTATTCCTTAACCAATATAACTCCGCTCCCTATACTCGACCCGGAACAGACACGACGCAGGAGAGCTCCCCATGCGCAACGAATCAATCCGCTACCTGATTGTGCCGGGCTGGCAAGGATCGCCAGAAGATCATTGGCAAAGCCATTGGCAGAACAGCCTGCCAAACAGCGCGCGGGTCGAGCAGGCCGATTGGCTGACGCCGCGCCGTGAGGACTGGGTCGCCGCGCTGGCCGAAGCGATTGCCGCCGACAGCACGCCGGTCATTCTCATCGCTCACAGCCTCGGTTGCATCACCGTTGCCCACTGGGCGGCGACAGCGCCGTTGCAATACCTGCGTCAGGTGCGCGGGGCATTGCTGGTTGCGCCCGCCGATGTCGAGCGTCCAGCCTGTGCGCCGGCACTGCGCAACTTCGCACCGATTCCGACCGATCTTTTGCCGTTTCCCAGTCAGGTCGTCAGCTCCGACAACGACGCCGCCGTCAGTGCGCCGCGCGCATTGGAACTGGCGCGCAACTGGGGCGCGGAGGCGGGGATTCTCGCCGGGGCCGGGCACATCAACGTCAAGTCCGGGCATCAGCGTTGGGAGCAGGGGTTTGCCTATCTGTATCGCCTGCAAAACCGTCTGGAACATCACGCCCGCCGTCGCGCCTGACCTTACTATTCAACGCCCCCGTCGGCTGGCGGTTTTGGGCGGGAGCCTGCCATGAGTTTGGAAACCTTCGGTCAGCCCTTGCTGACCTTTCCCGATGCGGAAAAAAGCCCCCTGAGCATTCGCGCCAAGGCGCTGGTGTTTGTCGACCCGCGTTCGCGGCAATTGCGCGAGGAGTTGGAGCAGCTGGCTCCATGTGCGATTTCAGTGTTGATTCGCGGTGAGACTGGCACCGGTAAAGAGCTGCTCGCCCGGCATATCCACCGCGCCAGTGATCGCAGCGGGCTGTTCGTTTCGGTGAACTGCGGCGCGATCAGCCCGACCTACGCCGACGCCGAACTGTTCGGCTACGCCGCCGGCAGCTACAGCGGTTCGGCCAGCAGCCGCGCCGGCTGGTTCGGTTCGGCCAACGGCGGCACCTTGTACCTGGATGAAATCGGCGATCTGCCGCTGCCAATCCAGATCAAGTTGCTCGCGGCATTGGAAAACCACGAAGTCACCCGCGTCGGTGCGCATCAGCCGAGCCCGGTGGATGTGCGCCTGGTTGCGGCGACCAGCATCGATCTGGCCCAGGCCGTGGACGCCGGAAAATTCCACGAGCGGCTCTATCACTACCTCAGCGAGGGTCATCTGGAGCTGCCGGCGTTGCGCGCGCGCACCGGCGACATCCTCTCGCTGGCCGAGTATTTCCTTGGCATCTACAGCCAGCGTCTCGACTTGCCCGTGCCGCTGATCAGCGAAGCCGCGCAACATGTGCTCGAACAACACAGCTGGCCGGGCAACACTCGCGAACTGGAAAACGTCATCCACTTTGCCCTGCTGGTCAGCACCGGCGACGAAATCCTGCCGGAACATCTGAACCTGCCTGACGCGTCTGCGCCGCAGGTTCAGATCGAACATCTGGTCAGGCAGACCCATATAGGTGGTAGCAGTGCAGAGCGTAAGGCCTTGAAAGACTGGCTGATTCGCTTGAGCGAGGCGGTGTGAGCGTTTTCTTCAACATGAACAAAATGGAATATGAAGCTGAATAAACGTTATTGTCCGGGAATAAAAAATCCGGGTATTGTCCGCCTCACGCCAGCGATATCACTTCACTGGCACACGTATTAAATGCCGTCGTCGATGACGACCGTGATTTTCGATAAGGACACTGCATGAAAAAGGTTCTGTTGTTTACCGCATTGGCGGCTGCTCTGACGGCTTCTTTCGCCAACGCCGGCGAGAAACTGGTAGTTGCCGCAACGCCGGTGCCCCACGCTGAAATCCTTGAGCTGATCAAACCGACCCTGGCCAAAGAGGGCGTGGATCTGGAAATCAAGGTTTTCACCGACTATGTGCAACCGAACGTACAGGTCGGCGAGAAGCGTCTGGACGCCAACTACTTCCAGACCCTGCCGTACCTGAACAGCTTCAACCAGGGTAAATACAAGGATGACAAATCCAAGTACCTGGTGACCGTGCAGGGCGTTCACGTTGAACCGTTCGGTGGCTACTCGAGCAAGTACAAGACCCTGGCTGAACTGCCGGACGGCGCGACCATCGCCATCCCCAACGAAGGCAGCAACAGCGGCCGCGCCCTGATCCTGCTGCAGAAGGCCGGCCTGATTGAACTGAAAGATCCGAAAAACGCTCTGGCAACGCCGAAAGACATCGCCAAGAACCCGCACAACTTCAAGTTCAAGGAACTGGAATCGGCCCTGCTGCCGCGCGTGCTGAAGGAAGTTGATCTGGACATGATCAACACCAACTACGCGCTGGAAGCCAAGCTGAATCCGCAGAAAGACGCGCTGGTGATCGAAGGTGCTGACTCGCCGTACGTGAACTTCCTGGTTGCCCGTGAGGACAACAAGAACAGCGACGCGATCCAGAAACTGGCCAAGGCCCTGACCAGCCCGGAAGTCAAAGCGTTCATCGAGAAGAAGTACAGCGGCGCGGTGTTGCCGGCGTTCTGATCTGACTTGAGTGAATCTGCTTCAGATGCAAAAACGCCGATGGCCTTGATGGTCATCGGCGTTTTTGTGTGTGCGTTAAAAAGCCCCTCACCCTAACCCTCTCCCAGAGGGAGAGGGAACCGATACGGGGATATTCGAGAGATACGCCGACCTGAACGTATCGCTCTGAATCCAGCATCGCTGAAGCCCAGCCAAGCCATAATCGCCAAGATCTTCCAGGTCGATGTACAACGCGAGACACCTCGGTCGGCCCCCTCTCCCTCCGGGAGAGGGCTGGGGTGAGGGGCTTTTGATTTACGCTGTGGTCTTCAACGCCCGTCTCAACGCCACCAGCAATTTCACGATGTCCTGCGGATCCAGCCGCTGCGGCACTTTTACGTCCATGTTGTTCTTCCTTGTGGTGAATGGGCCGGAGAGTCTGGCCAAAAGCTGTGGTTCCTTGGAGGTCTTTCGTGGAAAAAAGATCCGTCCTACAGCGCAAAGAAAAATAGCCGTCTTATTCCTTCCCGGCAAACCCACAGGATAGTTTTTTGGGTGATATCAATATGCTTTAAAGGTATTTAAATTATGGTTTTTATACCTATAAAGTCAGTGCCTGCCGGACGGCCATCCGCCGTCCATGGATTGCATCATCGCCGCTTACCAAGCAGCGTCAGGACGCTTCATGACTTTCGACTACGCCTTTATCCTCAGCACTCTGCCGGCTTTTCTCAAAGCCGTCGGCGTGACTCTGCAGGTCGGTTTGATTGCGATCGCCACTTCGCTGTTGGTGGCGCTGCTCAACGCGACGATTCTGGTGTTTCGCACGCCATACCTGCAAAAACTGGTCGGCCTCTACGTAGAGCTGGCGCGCAACACGCCGTTGCTGATTCAGCTGTTCTTCGTCTACTTCGCGTTGCCGGCGGTGGGGATCCAGGTTTCCGGTTTCACTGCGGCAATCATCACCATGACCTTCCTTGGTGGCGCCTACCTCACCGAAGTGCTGCGCGCCGGCATCGATGCGGTGCCCCAGGCGCAACTGGAATCCGGGCGGTCGATTGGCCTGTCCCACGGCCAGTTGCTGCGCTATGTGATCCTGCCGCAGGCGGGGATCCTCAGCTTGCCGTCGCTGTTCGCCAATTTCATCTTCCTGCTCAAGGAAACCACCGTGGTCTCGGCGGTAGCGGTGCCGGAAATCCTCTACACCACCAAAAGCTACATCGCGCTCTACTACAAAACCTACGAAATGCTCGCCGTGCTGACGCTGATCTGCGTGCTGCTGTTCTTGCCGCTGTCGCTGTTGCTCAGCCGTCTGGAAAGGAGGCTCCAGCATGGCCAGTTCGGGTCTTGAACTGCTGTGGGTGTCGTTGCCGCAACTGGCAAAAGGCGCCGGGCAAACGTTGTCGATCTCGTTTCTGAGCATCGCCATCAGCACGATCGGCGGTGTGCTCTACGGTGTTCTGCGCACTTTGAACGTAACGTGGTTGAACGCGGTTTTGCGTATCTATCTGGAGCTGTTCCGGGCAATTCCGGTGCTGGTCTGGTTGTATCTGCTGTTCTTCGGTCTGCCGATTTTCTTCGGTCTGAGCCTGCCGAGCTTCTGGTGCGCGGTGCTGGTGCTGTCGCTGTGGGGCGCCAGCGAAGTTGGCGAGGTAGCGCGCGGTGCGCTGCATTCGTTGCCGCGCGGACAGCGTGAAGCGGGGCTGTCGATCGGCCTCAATGCGGCCCAACTCTATGGCTACGTGCTGCTGCCGCAAGCGCTCAAGCGCATGACGCCGCCGACCATCAATGTTTATACGCGGATCATCAAGACCAGTTCCCTGGCGGTCCTGATCGGCGTCGTAGATGTGATCAAGGTCGGTCAGCAGATCATCGAGCGCACCTACGAATCGGTACTGATTTACGGTGCGCTGTTCCTGTTTTTCTTTTTCATCTGCTACCCGCTCTCGGCCGCTTCGCGCGTGCTGGAGCGGCGCTGGACGCAAGTATGAGCGCACTGATCGAGTATCACGGGTTCAACAAATTCTATGGCGCGCAGCAGGTGCTCGATGGCATCGACCTGCAAGTGCAGAGCGGCGAAGTGGTGGTCATTCTCGGACCCAGCGGTTGCGGCAAAAGTACTTTGCTGCGGTGCCTCAATGGTCTGGAAGAGGCCCACAGCGGCAGCCTGAAATTCCTCGACCGAGAGCTGTTGGACAAGGCCACTGACTGGCGCGAAATTCGCCAGCAGATCGGCATGGTGTTCCAGAGTTATCACCTGTTCCCGCATAAGAGCGTGCTCGACAATCTGCTGCTCGGCCCGCTCAAGGTGCAGAAGCGTCAGCGTCGCGAAGCGCAGCAGCAGGCCGAAGCCTTGCTTGAGCGTGTCGGCCTGCTGGACAAGCGCGATGCTTTCCCGCGTCAGCTCTCCGGCGGCCAGCAGCAACGCATCGCCATTGTTCGCTCGCTGTGCATGAATCCACGGGTCATGCTCTTCGACGAAGTCACCGCCGCCCTCGACCCGGAAATGGTCAAGGAAGTGCTGCAAGTCATTCAGGGTCTGGCTCGCGAAGGCATGACCCTGCTGATCGTCACTCACGAAATGGCCTTCGCCCGCGCGGTGGCCGACCGCATCGTGTTCATGGATGCCGGGCGCATCCTCGAACAATCCCCCCCCGAGATTTTCTTTACGAACCCGCAAACCGCACGCGCGCAGCAGTTTCTTGAGAAGTTCTCCTTCGTTGCCACATCGCCAGAAACGAATCCGAAAAAGGAACTGGAACTGCTATGAAAACTGCCGCTTTGTTACTGCCCCTGCTCAGCCTCGCCTTGCTTGCCGGTTGCGGTAAGACCGAAGAGCCACCAAAGCCGAAAGTCGCCAGCGAAAGCGCCGCGCCGGCCGGTTATCTGGACAAGATCAAGGCCCGCGACAAATTGATCGTTGGTGTATTTACCGACAAGCCCCCGTGCGGTTTCGTCGATGAGGCCGGGCGCTACGTCGGCTTCGACACCGACATTGGCCGGCGCTTCGCCAAGGATCTGCTCGGCGACGAAAACAAGGTCGAGTTCGTCGCCGTCGAGCCGGCCAGTCGCATTCCATTTTTGCAGAGCGACAAGGTCGACCTGATCCTCGCCAACATGACCGTCACCCCGGAACGCAAGGAAGCGGTGGAATTCACCAACCCGAACCTCAAGGTGGCCGTGCAGGCGCTGGCGCCGCAGGGCAGTTCAGTGAAAAAACTGGATGATCTGGCGACGCGCACCACGATTGTCACCACCGGCACCACCGCGGATATCTGGCTGACCAAGAACCACCCGGACTGGAAACTGCTCAAGTTCGAGAAAAACTCCGAGTCGCTGCAAGCCCTGGCCAATGGTCGTGGCGATGCCTATGCGCAGGACAATCTGGTGCTGTTCAGCTGGGCCAAGCAGAACCCGGGGTATCGCGTGCTCGAGGAAAAGCTCGGAGCCGAGGCGCCGATTGCGCCGGCAGTGAAAAAGGGCAATCTCGAGTTGCGTGATTGGGTCAACAGCGAATTGGCCAAATTGGGCGAGGAGAAGTACCTGCTCAAGCTGTATGACCAATATGTGCGCAAAGAACTGAGTGATGACACCCGGCCCGAGAGTGTGATTGTTGAAGGGGGCAAGTGGCAGGGGTGATTGCCTGTTGATCGTTCCAACGCTCTGCGTGGGAATGCCTCCAGGGACGCTCCGCGTCCAGTGACGCAGAGCGTCACGGGCTGCATTCCCACGCAGAGCGTGGGAACGATCGAATGGGCTAGTCTGGCCAATGCCACGCCGGCTCATCCAGCACCCGCTGCCCGACAATCCCGGTCTGTCCCAGCGTCTTCTCCAGCACGATGCAATTGCATTCCGGGTCTTCCTGCAACGCCGAGATCAGTCGCCGTGCATGTGACACCACCCACACCTGACACTGCTCCGAAGCGCGAATGATCAGCCTTGCCAGCGCCGGCAGCAGGTCCGGGTGCAGGCTGGTTTCCGGTTCGTTGAGCACCATTAGTGTCGGCGGTCGCGGTGTCAGCAACGCCGCAACCAGCAGCAGATAGCGCAAGGTTCCGTCTGACAATTCCGCCGCCGACAATGGCCGCAACAAGCCTTCCTGATAAAACTCGATAGCGAAGCGTCCACCGGCCAACGGCGCGATTTTCAGTCGCGCGCCGGGAAACGCATCGCTGATCGCCGCTGTTAACGCCTGCGGATCGCCAATCTCGATAATCGTCTGCAAGGCCGCCGCCAGATCGCGGCCGTCGTGGTGCAGCACCGGCGTGCGAGTGCCCAGTTGCGGCTGACGCACCGGCGCGTCGGCATCGCTGCGAAAGTGATCATAAAAGCGCCAGCGGCGGATGAATTCGCGCATCTGGAATACTTCTGGCGAGCTGCGCAGATTGCCGACCTGGTCGAACAGGCTGTCGAAGTTCGGCGTGTGTTGCGCCAGCACATCCCAGGCGCGACCTTCGCGGGCGCGGATCATCGGACCGTTGCGATCGACCAGCAGGCTCGCCGGGCGAAACACCGGGCCGGCCCAGATGCACTCACGCTTGATCTCCGGGTCGAGGGCAAAGCATGAAGTGCTTGGCTCCGGCAGGCCCAGGCCGATGGCGTAGCTGAAATCCTCGCCGGCGAATCCCAGTCGCAACCTTTTCACGCCGTGGCGCACCGTCGGCTCGATCGCTACCTCACCGTTGCGCATGCGTCGACTGATGGTTTCCGGTCCGGCCCAGAACGTCGAGTCCAGCCCGCCTTCACGCGCCAGCGCATTGACCACGCCGCCCTGGGCGGTTTCCGCCAGCAGGCGCAAGGCGCGATAGAGGTTGGACTTGCCGCTGCCGTTGGGCCCGGTAATCAGGTTCAGGCGCCCGAGCGGAATCACCAGTTTGTTGATCGAGCGGTAATTGGCCACCGCCAGGGTGTTGAGCATGAAATCCTTCTCCGGGTCACTGCGATACGCGGGCAGCATACCTTTAATGAGATAAATCTGGTGTTGGCGCCCGCAACCGTGGAACCCTGTTCTAAGCTCTGAAGTCGTATCGTCTCGACAGCAGCATTTAAGGCCAAGGAGTGTGCATGGCGGGTCCCGGATTGAAAGTGCTGATGGCCGTGAGCGCCATGGCGTTGCTCACCGCATGCGGCGACAAGAAACCTGCTCAGGAATACTTGCCACGGGTCTTTGTGCAAGAGGTCGAACCGGCCAACTACGCCGCCGCGGTGACCCTCACCGGTGATGTGCAGGCGCGGGTGCAGACCCAGTTGTCATTCCGCGTCGGCGGCAAGATCATCCAGCGCATGGTCGATGTCGGCGACCGCGTCACGGCCAAGCAGGTGCTGGCCAAACTTGATCCGAAAGATCTGCAGACCAACGTCGATTCCGCTCAGGCCCAGGTCGTCGCCGAACAGGCCCGCGTGAAGCAAGCGGCAGCCGCTTTCGTGCGTCAGCAAAAACTCCTGCCCAAGGGCTACACCAGCCAGAGCGAATACGATTCGGCACAAGCCGCGCTGCGCAGCAGTCAGAGCGCATTGAGCGCGGCGCAGGCGCAGCTGGCCAACGCCAAGGACCAGCTCAGCTACACCGCACTGATCGCCGATGCACCCGGGGTGATCACCGAGCGCCAGGCCGAAGTCGGCCAAGTGGTGCAGGCCACCGCGCCGATTTTCAGCCTCGCCCGCGATGGCGACCGCGACGCGGTGTTCAATGTCTACGAATCGCTGCTGGCCGAGCGGCCGTCCGATCGCTCGATCGTGGTCAGCCTGCTCGACAACCCCGAGATCAAAACCACCGGTACCGTGCGTGAGATCACGCCATCGGTGTCGGCGCAATCGGGCACCGTGCAGGTCAAGGTCAGCCTCGACAAGCTGCCGCCGGGCATGCAGCTCGGTTCGGTGGTCAGTGCCACCGCCAAGGGCACCGGCAAATCGGCGGTGGAACTGCCCTGGTCGGCGCTGACGAAAAACATCAGCGACCCGGCGGTATGGCTGGTCGATGACAAGGGTGAAGCGCAACTGCACACGGTCACGGTCGGCCGTTACCTGACCGGCAAAGTGATCATCAGCGAAGGCCTCAAGGGCGGCGAGAAAGTCATTGTCGCCGGCGGGCAACTGTTGCACCCCGGCATGAAAGTCGAGATTGCCGAAAACACCTACAAGGATCTGCAACCGGGAGCGCAGCCATGAAGCGCTTCGGCCTGTTGTGCATGGCGTTGCTGCTGGGCGCCTGCTCGGAAAAGGAAACCCCGCCGGAACCGGTACGTCCGGTGCTGTCGGTCACGGTCAAAGCCCTCAACGAAGAAAGCCTCGGACGCTTTGCCGGCAGCATTCAGGCGCGTTATGAGAGCAACACCGGTTTCCGCGTCGGTGGGCGCATCGCCAGCCGCAACGTCGATGTCGGCGCCGAGGTGCAGAAGGGCACCTTGCTCGCCACTCTCGACCCATCCGACCAGCAGAACCAGTTACGTTCGGCGCAGGGCGATCTGGCGAGAATCCAGGCGCAACTGATCAACGCCCAGGCCAATGCACGTCGTCAGCAAGCGCTGTTCGATCGCGGCGTCGGTGCGCAGGCGCAACTGGACGTCGCCAATACCGATCTGAAAACCACTCAGGCCTCGCTTGATCAGGCTCGGGCGGCGGTCAGCCAGAGCAAGGATCAACTGAGCTACACCGAGCTGCGCTCCGATCACAAAGCCGTGGTCACCGCGTGGAACGCCGAAGCCGGGCAAGTGGTAACTGCCGGGCAACAAGTGGTGACGCTGGCACAACCGGACATCAAGGAAGCGGTGATCGACCTGCCCGATACCCTGGTCGATCAGTTGCCCAGCGACGTGGTGTTCTCGGTGGCTGCGCAGCTCGACCCGAGCATCAACACCACGGCGATCATCCGCGAGATCGAGCCCCAGGCACAAAGCGCCACGCGCACCCGCCGCGCACGCCTGACCCTGTCGGAAACGCCGGACGGTTTCCGCCTCGGCACCGCGATCAGCGTGACCCTCAGCTCGGCGATCAAGCCGCGCATCGAACTGCCGCTGACGGCGTTGCAGGAAGCAGACGGTAAAACCCGCATCTGGGTGATCGACACGCAGGACAAAACCGTCAACCCGCGCGACGTCAGCGTGGTCAGCCGTGGCGACAACAGCGTGGTGCTGGCCGGTGGCGTGCAGAATGGCGAGCGCGTGGTCAGCGCCGGCGTCAACAGTCTCAAACCCGGACAATCGGTAAAACTTGACGAGGACAGTCAATGAAAGGCTCTTTCAACCTCTCCGAATGGGCCCTCAAGCACCAGTCTTTCGTGTGGTACCTGATGTTCGTCGGGCTGCTGATGGGGGTGTTCTCGTACTTCAATCTCGGCCGCGAAGAAGACCCGTCCTTCACCATCAAGACCATGGTGATCCAGACCAAATGGCCCGGCGCGACCCAGGAAGAAACCCTCAAGCAGGTCACCGACCGCATCGAGAAAAAACTCGAAGAGCTCGATTCTCTCGACTATGTGAAAAGCTACACCCGCCCCGGCGAATCGACGGTGTACGTGTACCTGCGCGACACCACCAGCGCTGAGGACATCCCGCAAATCTGGTACCAGGTGCGCAAGAAGATCGACGACATTCGCGGCCAGTTTCCCCAGGGCATTCAGGGGCCGGGGTTCAACGATGAGTTCGGTGACGTGTACGGCTCGGTCTACGCCTTCACCGCCGACGGCCTGACCATGCGCCAGTTGCGCGATTACGTGGAACAGGCGCGCGCCGAAATTCGCAGCGTGCCGGGGCTGGGCAAGATCGAAATGGTCGGCCAGCAGGACGAAACGATTTACCTGAACTTCTCCACGCGCAAACTCGCCGCACTGGGTATCGACCAGCGCCAAGTGGTGCAGAGCCTGCAATCGCAGAACGCAGTGACTCCGGCCGGGGTGATCGAGGCGGGGCCGGAGCGGATCTCCGTGCGCACCTCGGGCCAGTTCGAGTCGGAGAAGGATCTGGCCGAGGTCAATCTCAAACTCAACGATCGCTTCTATCGTCTGGCCGACATCGCCGAGATCAGCCGTGGCTACGTCGATCCGGCGACACCGGAATTCCGCTTCGACGGAAAACCGGCGATCGGCCTGGCGATTGCCATGCAGAAGGGCGGCAACGTTCAGGAATTCGGTAAGGCGCTGCACGAGCGCATCGACCAGCTCACCGCTGACTTGCCGGTCGGCGTCGGCGTGCACACCGTTTCCGATCAGGCGGTGGTGGTGGAAGAGGCCGTCGGCGGTTTCACCAGCGCGCTGTTCGAAGCGGTCATCATCGTGCTGGTGGTGAGTTTCATCAGCCTCGGCGTGCGCGCCGGTCTGGTGGTGGCCTGCTCGATTCCGCTGGTGCTGGCCATGGTCTTCGTGTTCATGGAATACAGCGGCATCACTATGCAGCGGATTTCCCTCGGCGCGCTGATCATCGCCCTCGGCCTGCTGGTGGACGATGCGATGATCACCGTGGAGATGATGGTTACGCGGCTGGAAATGGGCGAGAGCAAGGAGCAGGCGGCGACGTTCGCCTACACCTCGACCGCATTCCCGATGCTTACCGGTACGCTGGTGACTGTCGCCGGTTTCGTGCCCATCGGCCTCAACGCCAGTTCGGCGGGTGAATATACCTTCACACTGTTCGCGGTGATCGCGGTGGCGATGATCGTGTCGTGGGTGGTCGCGGTGTTCTTCGCGCCGGTGATCGGCGTGCACATTCTCAGCGACAAGGTGAAGGCCCACGATGCCGAGCCGGGTCGCGTCGGTCGCGCCTTCAACGGTGGTCTGTTGTGGGCCATGCGCAATCGTTGGTGGGCGATCGGCGTCACCGTGCTGTTGTTCGTGCTGGCGGTGTTCTGCATGCGCTTCGTGCAGAACCAGTTCTTCCCCGCTTCCGACCGCCCGGAAATTCTCGTCGACCTGAACCTGCCGCAAAACGCCTCGATCGACGAAACCCGCAAAGCGGTGGACAAGCTCGAAGCGACGCTCAAGGGCGACCCGGACATCGTGCGCTGGAGCACTTACATCGGTCAGGGCGCGATCCGTTTCTACCTGCCCCTTGATCAGCAATTGCAGAACCCGTACTACGCGCAGCTGGTGATCGTCAGCAAGGACTTCGAAGCCCGCGAGGCACTCAGCCAGCGCTTGCGTGAGCGGCTGCACAAAGACTTCGTCGGCATCGGCAGCTACGTGCAGGCTCTGGAAATGGGCCCGCCGGTGGGGCGTCCGATTCAGTATCGAGTCAGCGGCAAAGATGTCGATCAGGTGCGCAAACATGCCATCGACCTGGCCACTGAACTGGACAAGAACCCGCACATCGGCGAGATCATCTACGACTGGAACGAGCCGGGCAAAGTCCTGCGCATCGACATCGCCCAGGACAAGGCGCGGCAACTCGGGCTGTCCTCAGAAGATGTGGCCAACCTGATGAACAGCATTGTCAGCGGCTCGCCGTTGACCCAGGTCAATGACGACATCTACCTGATCAACGTGGTCGGTCGCGCTGTGGATTCCGAACGCGGCACGCCGGAAACCCTGCAGAACCTGCAGATCGTCACGCCGAGCGGCACCTCGATTCCGCTGCTGGCGTTCGCCACCGTGCGCTATGAACTGGAACAACCGCTAGTCTGGCGTCGCGACCGCTTGCCGACCATCACCATCAAGGCCTCGGTGCGCGACGAGATTCAGCCGACCGATCTGGTGAAACTGCTCAAGCCGTCGATCGATGCTTTTGCCTCGAAACTGCCGGTCGGCTACAAAGTCGCTACCGGCGGTACGGTCGAGGAAAGCGGCAAGGCCCAGGGGCCGATTGCCAAGGTGCTGCCGCTGATGCTGTTCCTCATGGCGACGTTCCTGATGATCCAATTGCACAGCGTGCAGAAGATGTTCCTGGTCGCCAGTGTCGCGCCGCTGGGGTTGATTGGTGTGGTCCTGGCGCTGGTGCCGACCGGCACGCCGATGGGCTTCGTGGCGATCCTCGGGATTCTCGCGCTGATCGGCATCATCATCCGCAACTCGGTGATTCTGGTGACGCAGATCGATGAGTTCGAGCAGAAAGGCTATGCGCCGTGGGACGCCGTGGTCGAAGCCACCGAACACCGGCGCCGGCCGATCCTGCTGACCGCAGCGGCAGCGAGCATGGGCATGATCCCGATCGCCCGCGAAGTGTTCTGGGGGCCGATGGCTTACGCAATGATTGGTGGCATCGTCGTGGCGACGCTGCTGACGCTGTTGTTTCTGCCGGCGCTGTATGTGGCCTGGTACAAGATTCGCGAACCGCAGAAGGATGAAAAGCCGGCGCAGTGAGCTAGCCCCTGCGATCTTTGGGAAAGGTCTGACTTACAGGGTGAGCGGACTGCGCTAACGTCCCTTCTTCATTCGAAGAGGGACGTGCCATGTCGACTGTTTCCGGCTGGTTACGCGGATGGTTGCTGCTCGCTGGCTTGAGCCTGTCGCCGGCAGTACTGGCCGAAGTGCTGCTGGAAAACCAGCTTTGGCGGGTGCAGGTCGATCCTGCGACGCTGGCGGTGCGCGTTGAAGCTGCCGGCGCTGCGCCGGTGCAGGCCTCGGCCGGTGTGCTGCGGCACAAGGTCAGCGACATGGTCAGGCGCGGCAATCGCATCGATTGGCAATGGGACGATGGGCGCTGGTTGCTCAGTGTTGACCTGAATCAGCGTGACCTGACGTTTTCGATTACGGCTAGCTCGCCCTCGCAGATCGAGTTTATTCATCAGCCCGCCAGTGCAATGGGCCAGGCGCTGATCTGGCCGCTTGCCGAGGGGCGCTACGTGTCGCGCGGTGACCGGGTGTGGCAGAACTTCCTGCTCGCGCAGGGCGCGCTCGATACCACCCAGGACTTGAGCCTGCCGCTTTGGGGAATGGAGTACGAGAATTTCAGCCTGCACTGGCTGCTGACCAATCCTTACAACAACCAACTGCGCTTCAAGACCAGTGGTGATGCACTGGGGCTGTCGGCCCGGCATCGATTCACATCGCTTGAACCCTCAAAACCGCTGACCTTCAGCCTGTTTCTCGGCGATGTCGATCCCTTGGCCGGGGCCAAGCGCTACAAGCAGTGGCTCATTGAAAGCGATCAATATGAAACCTTGGCGAACAAGCTGATCAAGACCCCGCAAGCCGCCAAGCTGATCGGTGCCGCGCATGTCTATCTATGGGGCAACGACCTGCTCGGCCCTGACGATGTGCGCAACTGGCCGCTGCTGATTGCCCGGTTGCGCGGCTCGGGTGTGCTGGTCAGTGAACTTCGGGCAGCGATGGATCCTGAAGCGCTGCGGTTGCTCGCCAGCGAGACCGTACTCAATCGCTATCAACAGACTGTGATGCTGCGCAGTCTCAATCGCGCGCTGAACGTTCAGGCGCGCAAAACCTGGCAGGCGCGTGCGGTGCCGGACATGCAGGCGCTGGCCAACGGGTACGCTGAGGTGCGCGAGCAGCTGGCCGATGTTCTGAAGGGTACGCTGGCGCCTGATCCTTCGCGCTGGGGGCGCACCTTGTCGCGACGAACCACTGAACGCTTGCAGAGCGCTGGACTTTCGCGTTTATGGCTTGGGCTCGGCGAGGGCTGGGAAGGTGGACTCTGGCACCCGGAGGCGGTGCGCGCCGCCGTCTCTGCGGGGTATCTGATTGCCCCCTATGACTCCTATGAAACCGCGCTGCGCGAGGACGAAAATCCGGACTGGACCACCGCGCACCTCGGCCATCGGGCCAATACCGAGTGTGCGATCGTGGAGCAAAACGGTGCGCTGAAAAGCGGGTTTCAGCAGTCCGGTCACTATACCGATCCGCGATGTGTGCGACCGTTGCTTGAGCGGCGCATCGATGCAATCCAGAAGGTTGCCGGCTTCAACAGCTGGTTTCTCGATGCCTATGCAGCTGGGATGCTCTTCGACAGTTATCGTCCCGGCGCACCGATGACCCAGGCGCAGAATGCCGCGGGCAATGTTGCAGCATCGCGTTGGATCAACGAAGTGTTGCAGCTGCCGAGCGGCTCCGAAGATGGCAATGCCGCCACCGCTCAGGGGGTCTTGTTCGCACATGGCATGCAGACGCCAGTGATCGGTTGGGGCGATCGCGACATGCATCAGCCGGGCACAGCGGACTTTTTCGTCGGCCAATGGTACCCAACGGAGCAGCCAGCGGTGTTCTTCAAACCGACCCGGTTGAAGGCTGACTACCGACGCGTTCATTTCGCCCCCGTCAGCCGTTTACCGTTGTATCAGGCGGTGTTCCACGGCTCTGTCATCACCAGTCATCACTGGTTGTTCGATAACCTGAAACTGAGCGACGTGCGGGTGGAAAACGAGCTCACCCAGTTGCTCTACAACGTACCGCCGCTGTACCACCTGAGTGCGGCCAGCCTTGATCAGCGCTTGCCGTTGATCGTGCGTCAGGATCGATTCTTTCGTCCGCTGCACGAACGTCTGGCGACGCAAGCGCTGACCGCTTTTGACTGGTTGAGCGAGGATCGCCTGGTCCAGCAGACGACGTTTGCCGACGGCACGCGACTGCTGGCCAATTTCGACGCTGCTCCACGCAACTGGCAGGGCCGGACGTTACCGGGACACAGCATGACTGCACTGTTAGCGGACGGCAGCGACAGCCAGTATCAGGTACAAGCGGCGCCCTGATTCAGACTTTGCGCCACACGCTCGCCAGCCACGGCTGCTGTTCGCGCGGCAAGCCCGCAGGCCGGTAATAATGCTCCAGCTCGACAAACCCCGCCGCCGTCAGCAACCCGCGCCAGGCTTCGAGATCGTGATACGAGCCATAGCGCGGCCCGTTCCAGCCCTCTTGGTTGTCGCCACGCGGATTGGAACTGAACAGCGCGCCACCCGGTTTCAAGGTGCCGTGCAGTTGCCGTAGCACTTGCGGCAACACCTGCAACGGCACATGAAACAGCACAGCATTGGCGAAGATGCCGTCGAAGCGCTCGGCCGGCAGATCAAGCTTGAGAAAGTCCTGCTGCCAGACTTCGCAACCGCTGTCCTGGCGGGCCATGCGCGCGAATTCCTGTGAGCCATCAAGGCCGATCGCGACGTGGCCCATGCGCGTGAAGGTTTGCAAATCCCGGCCCGGACCGCAGCCGAAATCGAGAATCGAGAAGGGTGCTTCACCTTGAATGTGGCGCAGCAAGGCCTCGATGTTCTGGCTGACATCGTGGTCGCGCGTGCCTTCGCGGAAATCCTCAGCCACCGAGTTGTAGTGACCGAGGGTAGTGGCGGTGATCTGTTCGAGGTCGCTGGGCGTTTGCTTCATGATCGATGCTGTATTGGCGGTGTGAGGGCGGACTATAAGCTTTTTCACCGGCAAAAAGACGCCGCCTGCGCTGGGTCCAGTGCAGGCGGCAATGGGTGCCAGGCTTCAGTGCTGCTTGGCTCCCAGACAATCGATCGAGCGGTCCATCATCGCCTTGGCCATTTCCAGCAGATGCCAGACCGAGAACACCATGGCCCGATCCGCGCCCCCGAGCTGGTCACCGCATTGATGGACGGTCACCGAAGCGCAGCGCAGCAGATCGGCAACATACAGTTGGGCGTCCTCCAGCGTCACATCTTCGCTGATGCTGTAGACGCGTTTCTGTCCAGCCAACGTGACCTGATTGCCGGCCAGATGTGAGTCGACGGCGCGGCACAGTGCAGAGCGATCCTTGAGCAAATCCTCGGTGAACCGCTTGCTTGAGGTAAGGCTGAGTGGCGGATCGGCAAGTTTCTTTTCCATGGGTAAACTCCTGACTTCAAGTGGGAGCCAACCATTTCGCGACTAAACGAGCAGGACGGCGGCTGCACGCGGATCAGTTGCCGGCCGGACAACTGAATCCAGTCACCGCAAAACAGTGACGACCGGAGATTAGCTACAGGATATTTCGGGTACAAGCGGGCAAATTATTCTAGGAATCGTCCTGCAAACCCGCGTGCTTCGGGCTGGCGAAACGACAAAAGTGGTGTAGGAAGCATCTGATTTTTGCGAAGGGCGTTGCCCAAAATACTGCGATCACATGGGCCTGGTTGATGGCCACCTGCCGCCATCGACCTTAGCGCTTATTCAGCCCCCGCGCCAGCCTGTCGCCACCCAACTGAATCACCGCCACCAGCGCCACCAGCAAGACGATCACCGTCAACATGATCTGGCTATCGAAGCGCTGATAGCCGTAACGATAGGCGATATCCCCCAGCCCGCCCGCACCAATCGCGCCAGCCATGGCCGATGAGTTGATCATCGTCACCAGGGTGATGGTGAAACCGCCGACAATCCCCGGCAGCGCCTCGGGCAGCAGCACATGCCAGACGATGTGCCAGCGCCGGCAACCCATGGCCTGCGCGGCTTCGATCAGACCATGATCGACCTCGCGCAGACTCACTTCGGCGATCCGCGCGAAGAACGGCGTTGCGGCGATTGTCAGCGGCACCACAGCGGCCCACACGCCATAGGTGGTGCCGACGATCAGGCGGGTGAATGGAATCAGCGCGACCATCAGGATCAGGAACGGGATCGAGCGGAACAGATTGACGAAGGCGCCCAGCGCACGGTTCAACAGTGGCGCCTCATAGATCCCGCCCTTGTCGCTGGTGACCAGAATCACCGCCATGGGAATCCCCACCAGCAGCGCGATCAGCGACGACACGCCGACCATCAAAAAGGTGTCGATGAAACCCTGCAGCAAGCGATCAAACCACATAGCCCAATACCTCCACTCGTTGCGCCCATTGCCCGGCGCGTTCGCGCAATTGCTCGGCGCTGAACGCCGAACCGCTGACGGCCAGTAAAAGCTGCCCCAGCGCGTGTCCCTGAATTCGTTCGACGCCGCCCTGAAGCAGCTTCACTCGCCCACCCAATGCCGCAAACAACGCGGCCAGATCCGGCTCATCAGCGGCACTGCCGGTGAACTGCAAACGCAACACCACCGCTGCATTTGAAGCCGTTGATTGCGTCAGCAAACGACTCTGCAGTTCTTCCGGCAAGGCGTGTTGCAGCGGTGCGAGCAAGGTCTGGCTGACTGCGTGTTGCGGATTGCCGAACACTTGCCACACCGGGCCTTGTTCGACCACATGGCCGTGCTCGAGCACGACAACGCGGTCGCATATCTCGCGAATCACCGCCATCTCATGAGTGATCAGCACAATGGTCAGGCCCAGGCGTTTGTTGATCTCGCGCAGCAGGCCGAGGATCGACTGCGTGGTCTCCGGATCCAGCGCCGATGTCGCCTCATCGCAGAGCAGAATGTCCGGGTCATGCACCAGCGCACGGGCGATGCCGACACGCTGTTTCTGCCCGCCTGAGAGTTGCGCCGGGTACGCCTTGTGCTTGCTGTGCAGGCCGACCAGTTCGAGCAGTTCGCGAACCTTGTTGTCGCGCTGCTCCTTCGGCACGCCGGCGACTTTCAGCGGCAACTCGACGTTCTGCCAGACGGTCTTGGCCGACATCAGATTGAAGTGCTGGAAGATCATGCCGATGCGCCGGCGCAGGGCGACGAGGCGGTCTTCATCGAACTCGCCGATATCCACCTGATCGATCAACACCCGTCCTGAAGTCGGCTGTTCGAGACGATTGATCGTGCGAATCAGCGACGACTTGCCGGCGCCGCTACGGCCGATGATGCCGAACACTTCGCCGCGTTGAATCGCCAGGTCGATGCCCTGCAAGGCCGCGACCGGACCTTGTCGGCCGTTGTAGGTTTTGCCCACGCCAATAAAGCGTACGTGGGCGCGATTCAACTCGGGATGCAGCTCGGTTTTTTCAGCATTGTGTGGCTCTGGAAGCTCCAGTCGCCGTTGGATCGCTGCGGTCATGTTCAGCTTTCCCAACCGGCCTGATAGAGCTTGCCGTGGGCCTTGTCCAGTGCCGCGCGAACGGCCGGCGAATGCTGATAGATGTCGACGAACTTGATCAGGCGCGGGTCGGTTTTGCTCTTCGGCTGGATGACGAACTGGATCACGTATTCCTTGTGATCGAGACCGTCGAACAGCAGCGCCGAGCCGGCATCGAAGGTCTTCGCCAGACGGATGTAGGCTGGATAACCCTGGACCAGATCAGCGTCGTCATAAGCGCGCACCAGTTGCACGGCTTCGACCTGCAGAATCCTGATGTTCTTCGGATTGGCGACGATGTCGTCCTCGGTGGCTTTGTAGCCGACGCCCGGTTTCAGGGTGATCAACCCGGCCTTGGCGAGCAATTGCAGACCGCGACCGCTGTTGATCGGGTCGTTGGCGATGGCGACGCTGGCGCCTTCGGGCAGTTCATCGAAGCTTTTGTATTTCTTCGAATACAGGCCCACGTTGTTGATGATCCCAGGAGCGAATGGCACCAGATCGAAACCGGACGCGGCTTTGGCGTTTTCCAGAAACGGAATGTGCTGGAAATAATTCACATCAATGTCGCCAGCGGCGAGGCTGACGTTGGGCGCGATCCAGTCGGTGAATTCCACCAGCTCGACTTTCAGGCCTTGTTTGGAAGCTTCCTCGACGGCGGCTTCCAGCGGAATGGCGAAAGCGGCGGTGGTGCCGATTTTCAACGGGGCGTCGGCGGCGAAGATAGCCGAGCTGAACAGGCCGAAGGCCAAGGCCAGTGCTTTGACTGGGTGGGACAGGGTTTTTTTGGTCATGGTTGTTTTTCCAGTCAGTGCATGAATTTGTTGTGCCGGGGAGGGCCTCTTCGCGAGCAGGCTCGCTCCCACAGAGGCACGCATTTCAAATGTGGGAGCGAGCCTGCTCGCGAAGCTTCTGATGCCGGTACGAAGAGCCGGTATGTTGTTCAGGCAACTGCGCCTCACCGTGAAACAATTTCTCGCGCAAGGTGCCGCTGTCATACGCAGTCTTGTACGAGCCGCGCCGCTGCAACTCGGGAATCACCAGTTCGATGAAATCGACATAGCTTTCCGGGGTGACGATGCGCGTCAGGTTGAAGCCGTCCAGACCGGTTTCGGCGATCCACGACTCCAGCTCATCTGCGACTTTTTCAGGCGAACCGACCACGGTGATGTAGCGGCCACCGAGGGCGTGCTGGTCGAGCAATTTGCGCCGGGTCCAGTCGTTGTTCTGCAGGTTTTTCGTCGCCGACTGAATCGCATTGCTCTTCACGTACTGGATCGGTTCGTCGATTTCGTACTGGGCAAAGTCGATACCGGTGGACGCGGAAAAGTGCGCCACGCCGGCCTCGGCGCTGGCGTAGCTGAGATACTCGGCATGCTTGGCCCACGCCGCTTCTTCGGTGGCGCCAACGATCACATTGAGGCCCATGAACACCTTGATGTCTTGAGGATTGCGCCCGGCTTCGACGGCGCTGGCGCGGACCTTGTCGACCTGCACTTTGGTCGATGGTTTGTTCTGGCCGCTGATGAACACGCACTCGGCATGACGCCCGGCAAACAGCAAGCCGCGGTCGGAGCTACCGGCCTGAAACAGCACCGGCGTGCGCTGCGGTGACGGCTCGCAGAGGTGATAACCCTCGACCTGATAGAACTCGCCCCGGTGCTCGACCTTGTGCACTTTGTCCGGGTTGGCGTAGATGCGCTGCTCGCGATCGTTGCGCACCGAGCCGTTCTCCCAACTGCCTTCCCAGAGCTTGTACAAGACCTGCAGATATTCGTCGGCCTGGTCGTAGCGGCGGTCATGTTCGACCTGCTCGTTGAGACCCATGGCTTTGGCGGCGCTGTCCAGGTAACCGGTGACGATGTTCCAGCCAACGCGGCCGCGACTCAGATGATCGAGCGTCGACATGCGTCGGGCGAACAGATACGGCGGCTCGTAAGTGAGATTGGCAGTCAGGCCAAAGCCGAGGTTTCTGGTGACGGCGGCCATCGCTGAAACCAGCAGCAGCGGATCGTTGACCGGCAACTGGATCGACTCTTTCAGCGTGACGTCCACCGAGTTCTGGTAGACGTCGTAGACGCCGACGATATCAGCGATGAACAAGCCATCGAACAATCCACGCTCAAGCAACTGCGCCAGTTCGGTCCAGTACTCGATGGTGTTGTAGCGGGTCGAGGTGTCGCGCGGATGCGTCCAGAGGCCGTGATTGATGTGGCCGATGCAGTTCATGTTGAACGCGTTGAGCAGAATCTTCTTTTTCGCAGCAGTCATCAGATCGTCCCTCGCAGCGGAGGGTTTTCATCGTTGAGGTAGTAATTGCCCACGGCGTGATATTTCCAGCGCACCGGGTCGTGCAGGGTGTGCACGCGCGCGTTGCGCCAGTGCCGGTCGAGGCCGTGTTCGCTCAGCGTCGCCTGGCTGCCGGCCAGTTCGAACAGCGTGCTGCCGGCGGCGAGGGAAATTTCCGTGCTGATCGCCCGCGCCTCGGCAACCGCGATTGACGCGGCGGCGACGGTTTCCGCGTTGGTTTCGGCTTGCGCGGCATCGAGGATTTCGCCGGCACGTTCGAGCAAGGCTTCGGTGGCGTGCAGCCGAATGCTCAAGTGGCCGAAGCTCTTCAATGTCAGCGGATCTTCGGTGGCCGTGTCGTTGCCGGAATCGATCCACGGACGGGTCTTGCTGCGCACGAAATGCAAGGCGTCTTCGTAAGCAGCGCGGGCAATGCCGGTGTCGATGGCGGCGTGGAGAATCTGCGCCAGCGGGCCGACCGTGGTCGGGCGCTCGAAAGCGCTCTGGAACGGCAGCACGTCTTCCGCCGCTACATACACATCTTCGAACACCACCGAGCCGCTACCGGTGGTGCGCTGGCCGAAGCCGCTCCAGTCGTCGATCACCGTCAGGCCCTTGCTCTCGCGCGGGACGAAGGCCAGTTGCTGTACGCCGTTTTCATCGACCACCGACGTCGGGATGCGCTGCGCGTAAATCGCCCCGGTCGAGTAGAACTTGCGACCGTTGATGCGATAACCATCACCATCGCGGGTGAGACGGGTGACGCGGTCGTGAGCGGTTCTGGTGCCGAGTTCTGCCAGAGCATTGCCGAATCGCTGGCCGGCGAGGACCTCGGCGTACAGACGCTGTTTCTGTTCATCGCTGCCATTCACGCGCAGCACTTCCAGTGCGTAGAAATGGTTCTGCGGAATCTGCCCGAGCGAGCCGTCCGCCTGCGCGATCAGGGCGATGACTTTGGCCAGGGTGACGTTGGAAACACCTGCGCCGCCATATTCTTTCGGCACGCTGATGCCCCACAGGCCGGAGCGGGAAAACACTTCCAGCTCGGCCAATGGCAGGCGGCGTTCGCGGTCGCGCAGGGCGCTGTCGCGTTTGAAATCTTCGGCCAGGTCGCTGGCGACGATCAGGGCTTGCTCATCGCTGGTGATGAGCGCGACGTGATGGGAAAGCGTCATAGGGGGTTCTCCAGATGACTGGTCGTCTCAGATCCAGGAATGGCGAGCCGGCAAAGTGCCGTTCAGGCGATAGGCGCCGACCGCGTGATATTTCCAGCGCACCGGGTCGTGCAGGGTGTGCACGCGGGCGTTGCGCCAGTGGCGGTCGAGATTGAATTCGGCGAGGGTCGCGCGGCTGCCGGCCAGTTCGAAGAGCTTTTCGCTGGCCAGCAGCGAAATCTCGGTGGTCAGCACTTTTGCTTCGGCCACGGCGATCGAAGCGCGTGCGGCGGATTCGGCAGTCAGCGGCGCGGCGTGGACTTCATCGAGCACTTTGCCGGCCTTGCGCAGCAGCGCTTCGGCGGCGTGCAGTTCGATTTTCAGTTTGCCGATATCGGCGATCACGTAGAGGTCATCGCTGGCGCGCTCGACCTTGGCGTCGATCCATGGCCGTGCGCGGGTTTTGACGAAGTCGATGGCGTCGTCGATGGCGCCACGGGCGATGCCGGCGTCAATGGCCGCTTGAATCAGCTGCGACACTGCGCCCTGGGTGTTCGGCTTGTCGTTGATCTTCCAGTTGTCGATGACCAGGCTCGACTCGACGCGCACGTTGTTCAGCAGGATCGTGCCGCTGGCCGTGGTGCGCTGACCGAAGCCCGACCAGTCATCGACGATGCGCAAACCCGGCGTGCCGCGCCGGACGAAGGCCAGCACCTGTTTACCGTCATCGTTGAGCGCTTTCACCGCGACCCAATGCGCAAACAGCGCGCCGGTGGAGTAGAACTTCTGGCCGTTGATCACGTTATGGTCGCCGTCGGCGCTGATTCGTGCCTTCAGTTCCAAGGTGTTTTTCGTGCCACGTTCCGGGCCGGCATTGCCTATGCGCCAGCCTTCCAGAACACTCTGGAACAGCTGCTTTTTCTGCGCTTCGGTAGCGGTGCCGAGCAGCAGATGGATGATGCCGAACTGGTTCTGCGGGATCTGCCCGAGCGCCGGGTCGACGGCAGAAATGATCGCAAAGACGTCAGCCAGCGTGACGAAGGAAACCTGCGGGCCACCGTACTCACGCGGGATGGCAATGCTGCCCAGACCGCTGCGGGTGAACTGTTCAATTTCCGACCAAGGCAGCTTGCGCTGCCGGTCGCGTTTGGCCGCCTGCACTCGGGCGGCTTGCGCCAGATCAAAGGCGGCCTTGATCGCTTGAGCGTCGTTGCGCAGTACTTGCGCGGGCAACAACAGCGGGGCGATGTCCAGATCGGACTGCACGTTGGCATCTGCAAGACTGGACATCAGTGCCGCTCCCTGGCTGCACGCAATGCCCTGGCGATCTGCACTGGGGTGATTGTGTTCCGGACCATACCTACCTCACATCTCATGAAAAACGCCGCGAAGTGCGACGATTGAAAGAATGTCCGGTGGTCCGGTGCATATACCCTAATCGCGTATAAAAATTAAATAAACTAACTTCTAGGAATATGCATAGAAGGGGAGATGTTCGGCTTGGTTAACGAGTTTCAGGTGAGAAGTTATTGACCTCCCACCTTGGGCAGGCCTCACTTGGTACGCGATTCGGCAGCCTTGAATTCGGGTTTCAACGGGACTTTTACGTACGGATTCACGCAACCGATTTTCAACGTGCGCGGCGGCGCCCAGCGCGAGTTGTTACCGACCCGGTCGAGGATGCAGTACGTCACGTCCAGTCGCAGGTCTTCGCCCGCTTCGACGATCACCGCCGGTGGCACCCAGACCTGAATCGGCAGCCCGACATCGGCCGAAGTGACTGGCGCCAGATCCATGCGCACATCGCCCCAGCGCAATGTGATGGCGTCGTCTTCTGCCATGTTCAGGTAAGGCTCTATAGTCAGCGGCACGCCGCGTTTGATCTGGCTGGGATTCACGCCTTGACGGCGAATCGCTTCGGGGATGGTCACTGGTGCCAGTTGCTGGTTTTCGTCTTCGCACTGCCCAGTGGGCTGGCCACCGGGGCAATCGAGTTTGACCTGCACCCGAGTCGCCGCCGACAGTGCCGGACCCTGGCCGACCTGCATCACGCGGTAGTGAATGCGCGCGGTGCCATTGGTGATGAAACTCTCCGGCACGCGCAGACTGACCGACTCGCCCACATCGGCCGCGCTGAGGACTTTTGACGCGACATAGCATTTGTTCCAGAACAGTTCGATCAGATCGCCAACGTCCATGTCGCGGTAGGGCGGTACACCGATCAGCAGATGGGCCGCTGTCGCCTGGTTGATGCCGGTTTTTTGTGCGCATGCCAGCGTTGGCGCTGCAAGTTCGGGGGTGTGCGAAGTGCGGGTCATCGGTTTCTCTCCTTGAAGTCTTGCAGCGAAATCCGTTTCTGGAAAACAAAAAAGACGCGAATCAACTGGCAATAAAAGCGAAAACTATTTGTTCGGTTTTAGTGCGAGTTGTTTGAACTAATTGGCGCCGGTTGCCGACTAGATAAAAGTCTGCGGAGAGGGGTGTCAATAGAGCGGCTTAGTTAATGCGTGAATTACAAGTTAATCAGAAAGCTCCTACGTCACCTAGGCAATATGCCTAGTGGTACGCGCGAAACCAGCTACAGATAAACGGCAATTGCGCAGGGTTTTGTGCGGGTTTGTTCGCAGGCAAACGTATGGAAATATGACGATTCGAAGATGCGCGTAACCGTTGCGCAATATATATCTGCGCTCGCAAGTAACAAATGTAGAGAAGATTGAAATGCCGGGAGAGAGGTAACTTCCATCCGTGGAAGTGGAGGGGTGTTGCTGAAAAAGTTGTCAGGCGTGATTCAGAAACTTGCTGAGAAACTGTTTGGTGCGTTCTTCTTTCGGGTTGGCAAACAGTGCCTTGGCTTCACCCTGTTCAACAATTACGCCCTTGTCGAAAAACACCACGCGATTGGCCACGTCACGGGCAAAGCCCATTTCATGGGTGACAATCACCATGGTGCGATTTTCTTCGGCAAGACCGCGAATGGTTGCCAGCACTTCACCGACCAGTTCCGGGTCGAGCGCTGAAGTCGGTTCGTCGAACAGAATCACTTCCGGCTCCATCGCCAGCGCCCGGGCGATTGCCACGCGCTGTTGCTGGCCACCGGAGAGACGGCGCGGATAGGCGTCCTCTTTGCCGGCAAGCCCCACTTTGGTCAGCAGCTTTTTACCCAGAGCAACTGCCTGGTCGCGCGGCATCTTCTTGACCACGATCGGGCCCTCGATGACGTTTTCCAAAGCGGTGCGATGGGGGAACAGGTTGAAGTTCTGGAACACGAAGCCGACGTGCTGGCGCAGGTTGCGCACCAGACTTTGCTGCTGGTTCAGCGGGCGGCTGGTATCGATTTCGATATCGCCGACCTTGATCCGGCCGCTGGTGGGTTCTTCGAGGAAATTCAGGCAACGCAGGAACGTCGTTTTCCCCGAGCCGCTGGGGCCGATGATCGCGACGACTTCGCCTTCCTTTACCTCAAGGTCGATGCCGTTGAGCACGACCTGACCCTTGAATTGCTTGGTCAGTTTTTCCACGACAATCATCGCGTCAGGACTCCTGGTCGTGCCGATTGACCCGCTCTTCCAACTTGTTCTGCAAGTGCGAAAGCACCGTGGCCAGAATCCAGTAGATCAGCGCGGCGGCAAGATACATGGTGAAGACTTCGAAAGTCCGGGCGGTAATCAGCTGCGCCTGACGGAACAGCTCCGGCACCTGAATGGTCGCGGCCAGCGCCGTGTCCTTGACCAGCGAAATGAAGCTGTTGCCCAGCGGCGGTAATGCCGTGCGCATCGCTTGCGGCAGGATGGCCCGGCGCAGGGTCTGCGCGCGGGTCATGCCGATACTCGCAGCGGCTTCCCACTGACCGCGTTCGATCGAACCGATCGCGGCACGCAGGATTTCACAGGCGTAGGCGGCCATGTTCAGCGAGAAACCGATCAGCGCTGCCGGCAGCGGATCAAGCTCCATGCCCAGTTGCGGCAAGCCGTAATAGATCACGAACAGCTGCACCAGCAACGGCGTACCGCGAAAGAACGACACGTAGATGCGGGCCAGCCAACTGACCGATTTGAAACGTGACAGACGCATCAGCGCGAGGCCGAAGCCCAGCAGCAGACCGAAGAACATCCCGCCGAGGCTGAGGACTACCGTGTAGTACGCGCCCTTCAACAGAAAGGGCGCGGAATCCAGCGCGAGTTGGAAAGCCTCTTCCATTATTTAGTGACGTCTGCGTTGAAGTATTTCTTCGACAGTTTCTCGAGAGTGCCGTCAGCATGCAGTTCGTCGAGCGCCTTGTTCACCGCAGCCAGCAGTTCAGGCTCGCCTTTGCGCAGGGCGATACCGGATTCCTGACGGGAGAAGGCCTCACCGGCAGCGACGGTTTTCGGGGCTTTCTTGGCGTATTCGAGGGCAGCCAGACGGTCGATAAGGATGGCATCGGTACGACCGTTGTTGAGGTCGGCGAACTTGGTCGGATCATCGTCGTAGGTGCGCACGTCAGCACCCGGCACGTTGGCGCGAACCCACTGCTCGTAGTTGGTACCCAGGCCGACACCGACTTTCTTGCCGGACAGGTCAGCGGCGGTCTTGATGTTCAGCGCCGACTCTTTGCTTTTCAGCACGAGGGCCTGGATGCCGGAGACGGTGTAGGGTTCGGAGAAGTCATACTTCTTCTTGCGCTCGTCGGAGATGGTCACTTGGTTGACCACCAGATCCAGACGTTTGGATTCCAGCGCGGCGAGGATACCGTCCCATTTGGTCGGCTGAATCTTGGCCTTGACGCCGAGTTTTTGCGCCAGCGCTTCGGACAGCTCCACTTCAAAACCCGACAGCTTGCCGTTCTCGTCGACGAAGCTGAACGGTGGGTAAGTGCCTTCCAGGCCGACGTTGAGCACGCCTTTGTCCTTGATCTGTTGCAACTGCTCACCGGCCACTGCCTGACCGATCAGGCCGGCGCTGAGCGCAAGACCCAGCGAACCGACCAGCAGAGTGCGACGTAGTGCGGAAAAATTCATGACAAGCCCCTGTGTTTTCTTATGGAAGACGCTTAAGGAATGTAGGCAAATTGGTGATTTGAACGACAGCGCTATCCTGCCTTAAAGCAGCTTAAGCGTCTCGCCCGAAATTCGCCTGCGGCGAGACTATAAGATGTCTGTTTTAGAGTTGAAAATACTAGATTTTCTTTCTTTTAGGGTTTTTTGGAATATGCACCCGTTCAGTTGTGGCGAGGGGATTTATCCCCGTTCGGCTGCACTACAGTTGCAAAGTCCTGCGACGTGTACTCACTTGCGAAAGCAAGGGGCCGCTCCGCGACCCAACGGGGATAAATCCCCTCGCTACAGATATCTGCAATCTGCAGTGATCATCTTGTCAGAAAATCCTTGTAGGCAAACAACGCCGGCGCGCCGCCGGTGTGCAGGAAGATGATCGGGCCGTCATCGAAGCGCTGCCGGCCAATCCCGTCGAGCAGACCGGCCATGGCCTTGCCGGTGTAGACCGGGTCAAGCAACAGACCTTCCTGTGCGGCCAACAGTTTCACCGCCGCCAGCGTTCCGGCATTCGGCTCGCCATAACGCGGGGCGAAATATTCGTCCCACAGCTCGACCTTGAAGCTGGCCGGCAACTCGACGCCCAGCAGCTCTGCCGTGCGTTCGGCCAGACCCTGCACCTTCGGGCGCTGATCTTCTTCACTGCGCGAAACGGTCACGCCGATCACCGGCAGTTGCGGCAGCGCCTGACTCAGCGCCAGCCCCAGACCACTGTGGGTCCCGGCACTGCCCGACGCCAGCAACACAGCGGCGAAATCGAGGCCGCTGTCCTTGATCTGCTCAGCCAGCTCCAGCCCGGCGCGCACATAACCCAGAGCACCAAGGGCGTTGGAGCCGCCGATCGGCACCAGATACGGCTTCTTGCCGTTGCTGCGCAGGCGCACGGCCAGGGCGGCCAGTTGTTCGTCGGCATTATCGAGGTTGTCGACCAGTTCGACCTTGGTGTCGAACAGATCGAGCAGCAAGCGGTTGCCGTTGCCGGTGTAATTTCCGTCATCAGTGCCCAGCGGGTTTTCCAGCAGCGCCACACAACCGAGGCCGAGTTTCGCCGCCAGTGCGGCGGTCTGGCGCACGTGGTTCGATTGCAGCGCACCGGCCGTGATCAGCGTGTCAGCACCTTGCGCGAGCGCGTCGGCGGCGAGGTATTCGAGTTTGCGCAGCTTGTTGCCACCCATCGCCAGCGGCGTCAGGTCATCGCGCTTGATGTACACCTCGCGACCGAGCCAGGTGGACAGGCGTTCGAGTTTTTCCAGCGGCGTGGGGGGGCTCAGCAGTTCGAGACGGGGGAAGCGTTGCAGCTGTTGTTTGATCATTGGTCCGTACTGGCGCAGAAGAATGAAAGGACTATAGGCACGCGTTTTTGCCCGGGCAACCGCCAATCGCTTATAGCCAAATGGACTGAGGCCAGCACTATCGGTTCTTAATTCGTCGGCAAAGGCATGCCGTAAAGTAGGCGCCGATGACGCGGCCAGACAGTCCGGCCGCCCGTGAGGAGTCTTTACCGTGAGCGAGCGTTCCAGCCATTGGCAATTGCAGACCATCGTCAGCCAGCTGCGCAGCGCGCGGGATCAGTGGCGCGCACTGAATGGCCGGGCTTCAGGGGAGCAGGGCGGCCGCGAATTGCCATCGCGAGCGGCGATGGCGGAAATCCTCGAGGCGCTGTGTGGCGCGCTGTTCCCGATGCGTCTGGGGCCGGTCGATCTGCGTGAAGAAAGTGAAGATTTCTACGTCGGCCACACGCTTGATGTAGCGCTGAATGCCTTGCTGGCGCAGACGCGCCTGGAGTTGCGTTACGTTGCCCGCCACAGCGCGCAGGACGACAGTGAAGTCGAAACCCGCGCCATCCAGATCGTGCAGGATTTCGCCTTGGCCTTGCCGGGCCTGCGCACGCTGCTCGACACCGATGTGCTCGCGGCCTATCACGGCGACCCGGCGGCACGCAGCGTTGATGAAGTGCTGCTGTGCTATCCGGGCATTCTTGCGGTGATTCACCATCGCCTGGCGCACCATTTATACCGTGCAGGGCTGCCGCTGCTGGCGCGGATCAGCGCGGAAATCGCGCACTCGGCGACCGGCATCGATATCCACCCGGGCGCGCAGATCGGCCGCAGCTTCTTTATCGATCACGGCACCGGTGTAGTGATTGGCGAAACCGCGATCATTGGTGAGCGAGTGCGGATTTATCAGGCGGTGACCCTGGGGGCCAAGCGCTTCCCGGCGGATGAGGACGGCCAATTGCAGAAGGGCCATCCGCGTCACCCGATCGTTGAGGATGACGTGGTGATTTACGCCGGGGCGACGATTCTCGGACGGATCACCATCGGCAAGGGCTCGACCATTGGCGGCAACGTCTGGCTGACACGTAGCGTGCCGGCGGGGGCGAATCTGACGCAGGCGAATCTGCAGCATGATGACGGGACGCAGAAGTAAGTCTTGAATCTGTGTTGTTGTATCGGGCCTCTTCGCGAGCAGGCTCGCTCCCACATTGGAATGCGTTTCAGATGTGGGAGCGAGCCTGCTCGCGAGATTTCCAGGCCGGATCAAGGTAGTGGCCTTAAGCCAATTCATCAGTGAACGAATCTCTCCAAACCCGCGTCATACCCCTCTTTGGGCGCTGTAGGAAACCTACCGCCCAGCCCTGCGATTAGTCCTTACCACCCCATTCATGTTTAACTTGAACGTTCATTCAAGTTAAACCGGTGGTTCGCTGCCCGCTCACAACAGGAGGCTTGCCTTTGCTGAGTCCGATCATTTCAGCCACGCTTCAAACCTTCGAGGTGCACCTTTCATGAGTGCATCGTCTACCCCCGCCAGCGGTCTGGTACGCATGAATCCGCCGGTGTTCTACTTCGCCGCGACGGTCATTCTGCTGTTTGGTCTGGTCGTCATCGCCATCCCCGAACAGGCCGGCGCCTGGTTGCTGGAAGCGCAGAACTGGGCGGCCAACACGGTCGGCTGGTACTACATGCTCGCGATGACCCTGTATCTGGTCTTCGTGGTGGTCACCGCCTTATCCGGCTACGGCAAGATAAAACTCGGTGCCGACCACGACGAGCCCGAATTCAGTTACCTGTCCTGGGCCGGCATGCTGTTCGCCGCCGGGATCAGCATCACGCTGTTTTTCTTCTGCGTTTCCGAACCGCTGACCCACATGCTGCAGCCACCGCAAGGCGACGCTGGCACGGCGGATGCGGCACGCCAGGCGATGCAGATCCTGTTCCTGCACTGGGGCCTGCATGGCTGGGGCGTGTTTGCCTTTGTCGGCATGGCACTGGCCTATTTCGCTTATCGGCACAATCTGCCGCTGGCCCTGCGTTCGGCGCTGTATCCGCTGATCGGCAAACGCATCAACGGCCCGATCGGCTATGCGGTGGACGGCTTCGGCATCATCGCCACGGTGTTCGGTCTTGGTGCCGACATGGGCTTCGGCGTGTTGCACCTCAACTCGGGCCTGGATTATCTGTTCGGCATCGCCCACACCCAGTGGATTCAGGTCGGCCTGATCACGCTGATGATGGGCGCGGCGATCATCGTTGCGGTGTCCGGCGTCGACAAAGGCGTGCGGGTGATGTCCGATATCAACATGCTGCTGGCCTGCGGGCTGCTGCTGTTCGTGTTGTTCGCCGGGCCGACACAGCACCTGCTCAACACCCTGATCCAGAACGTCGGCGATTACCTCGGCGCCCTGCCGATGAAGAGTTTCGACCTCTACGCCTACGACAAACCGAGCGACTGGCTGGGTGGCTGGACGGTGTTCTACTGGGCCTGGTGGATTGCATGGTCGCCGTTTGTGGGCCTGTTCATTGCGCGGATTTCTCGTGGTCGCACCATCCGTGAATTCGTCTTCGGCGTGCTGTTGATCCCGCTCGGTTTCACCCTGGCGTGGATGTCGATCTTCGGCAACAGCGCCTTGGACCAGGTGCTCAATCACGGCATGAGTGCGCTGGGCATGTCGGCCATCGACAATCCGTCGATGAGCATTTATCTGCTGCTGGAAACCTACCCATGGAGCAAGCCCGTCATCGCCGTGACGGTGTTCATCAGCTTCGTGTTCTTCGTGACGTCTGCGGACTCTGGCACCGTGGTGCTCTCGACCCTGTCGGCGAAGGGCGGCAACCCGGATGAAGACGGGCCGAAATGGCTGCGGGTGTTCTGGGGCGCGATGACCGCGCTGATCACCAGTGCGCTGCTGTTCTCCGGCAGCATCGATGCGCTGAAGTCGGCGGTGGTGCTGACCTCGTTGCCGTTCTCGTTGATTCTGCTGCTGATGATGTGGGGCCTGCACAAGGCGTTCTATCTGGAATCGCAGAAGCAGATCGCGCAGTTGCATTCGCTGGCGCCGGTCTCCGGTTCGCGGCGTGGCACCGGTGGATGGCGTCAGCGTCTGAGCCAGGCCGTGCACTTCCCGTCCCGCGACGAGGTGTACCGCTTCATGGAAAGCACAGTGCGCCCGGCAATCGAGGAAGTGACCGCCGTGTTCGTCGAAAAAGGTCTGCACGTCGTCACTCAGCCGGATCCGGCGCATGACAACGTCAGCCTGGAAATCGGTCATGGCGAGCAGCATCCGTTCATCTATCAGGTGCAGATGCGCGGCTACTTCACGCCATCGTTCGCGCGCGGCGGCATGGGTTCCAAGCAACTCAACAATCGCCGCTACTACCGCGCCGAAGTGCACTTGAGCGAGGGCAGTCAGGACTACGATCTGGTCGGCTACACCAAAGAACAGATCATCAACGACATCCTCGACCAGTACGAACGGCACATGCAGTTCCTGCATCTGGTGCGTTGATCCAACGGCTGAGCGCCGAGAGTTTTTTACGCCTCGGCGTTCAGCACTATGAACAGCACCACCGCCGCCGCCGGCACACCGAATATCGCACTGCCCATCGCAATCTTGGGCCCCGCCGTTGATCCGTCCATCTGTGATGATCACGAAACGGACTATTATTTATCCAAGTGTGTATGGTGTGTATCGCTGCGCGCTTTGTGCCCTAGAGTTGTAATTCTTGACGTCGGAAAGGGCGAAGGAAACCTTTATGAAATTCCCGGTCGTTCTGCACAAGGATGCCGACTCGGACTACGGCGTGGTCATTCCGGACGTACCGGGGTGTTATTCCGCAGGCGCCACGGTAGCCGAAGCTTTTGAAAACACGCAGGAAGCACTGGCGCTGCATTACGAAGGGCTGGTAGCCGATGGCGCGCCGTTGCCACAGGTGCGCGACATCGATGCCCACCTTGATAACCCGGATTACGCGGGCGGGATCTGGGGCGTGGTCGACTTTGACATCACGCCTTACTTCGGCAAATCAGTGCGCTTCAATGCCACATTGCCCGAGCAGTTGCTGGAACGTATTGACCAGACTGTCCGTCGAGACCGGCGCTACCGTTCCCGGTCCGGATTTCTGGCGGCCGCTGCGCTGCGCGAATTGTCGGTATGACGCAGATTCTGCGGGAACGAGCCTGCTCGCTCCCGCAGTCAGGTGCTTTCCCGCTCGATCACTTGGCATCGCAGCAGATTCAGCCGCTGCACTTCGTCGCTCGGCAATACCCCAAGGCTTTCCAGCACCCGCGTTGCCGCCAGCACGCCAATCTCCAGCGAGTCTGAAGCGCAGGAAAAAATGTGAAACGTTTCAGCAATTGGTCGAACCGGAGGTCGGCGCCGCGCTGCTTGGGCGTATGCTGGGCGGGTTGTTCAGAATTGGATATGAAGGCCGGACGTTGCGGCAGAACCTGGAGCTGGTTCGACCTGCAAATCGCTTTGCCTGATTGATGGGGCTTTTGTGGCGAGGGGATTCATCCCCGTTCGGCTGCGAAGCAGTCGTAAAACCAGCGCGCCCGGTACAGCTGATTCACCGAGGTTTCAGGTTTTGGGGCGGCTTCGCCACCCATCGGGGATAAATCCCCTCGCCACATAGTTTGGTTTCACCCTCAATCCGCTGTTAATCAAACAAGAGAGGATTCGATGACTTACACCGCTGCCGAAAACCGCTACGACTCCATTCCTTACCGCCGCGTCGGTCGCAGCGGTCTGGTGCTGCCGGCATTGTCGCTGGGCCTGTGGCACAACTTTGGCGACAGCACGCCGATCGAGACCCAGCGTGCCTTGCTGCGCACCGCGTTCGATCTGGGCATCAACCATTTCGATCTGGCCAACAACTACGGCCCGCCATACGGCAGCGCCGAGATCAATTTCGGTCGCCTGCTGCGCGAAGACTTCAAGCAATATCGCGACGAGTTGATCATCTCCAGCAAGGCCGGTTGGGACATGTGGCCCGGCCCGTACGGCCAGGGCGGCGGTTCGCGCAAATACGTGCTGGCCAGCCTCGACCAGAGCCTGCAACGCTTGGGTCTGGATTATGTGGACATCTTCTATTCGCACCGCTTCGACCCGGACACCCCGCTGGAAGAAACCGCCAGCGCCCTCGCCACCGCTGTGCAGCAGGGCAAGGCTTTGTACATCGGCATCTCGTCCTATTCCGGGGTGAAAACCCGCGAGATGGCCGGGCTGCTGAAAGAGTGGAAAGTGCCGCTGCTGATTCATCAGCCGGCGTACAACCTGCTCAATCGCTGGGTGGAAAAGGATCTGCTCGATACCACCGATGAACTCGGCACGGGCGTCATCGCCTTCACGCCGCTGGCGCAGGGTTTGCTCACCGACAAATATCTCAACGGCGTACCGGCCGATGCGCGGGTCAATCGCCCGGGCGGCGGCTCGTTGCAGGCTTCGCACTTGTCCGAAGCAAACATCGCTCACGTGCGAGCGTTGAACGAGATCGCCCAGCGTCGCGGCCAGAGTCTGGCGCAACTGGCATTGGCGTGGACACTGCGTGATCCACGAGTGACCTCGGCACTGATCGGCGCGAGCCGGCCGGAGCAGATCATCGAGAACGTCGGCGCGCTGAAGAATCTGAATTTCAGCGCTGAAGAGCTGGCGGAGATTGACCGGTTTGCCCAGGAGGGCGGGATCAATCTGTGGGAGAAGCCTTCGACGGCCGAATAAGCCGCTTAGAGGATCGTTCCCACGCTCTGCGTGGGAATGCCGCCCGGGACGCTCCGCGTCCCATCTAAAGCCGAACGCGGAGCGTCCGTTGATGCATTCCCACGCGGAGCGAGGGAACGATCATCAGCTATCACTTGAAGAACGGCACATCCCCCAACACCGTCGCCCGCTGCATCACCCGCCGCGCCGGTCGGTAATCGTCCACCGCGTAATGCTGGGTCACGCGGTTATCCCAGAAGGCGATGTCGTCTTTCTGCCAGCGCCAGCGAATGGTGAATTCCGGCCGGGTCGCGTGGGCAAACAGAAACTTCAGGAGCGCTTCGCTTTCGGTTTCCGACAGTTCGTTGATCTTCGCGGTAAACCCTTCATTGACGAAAAGCGAGCGCCGTCCGCTCACCGGGTGCGTACGGATCACCGGGTGCGACAGCGGTGGATTCTTGCGCCGTGCTTCTTCCCACTGCGCCAGCGCCTCAGGCGTATTGCCGTAGCGCTCGAGCGGAAACGATCGGGTGAAATCGTGGGTCGCTGTCAGCCCTTCGAGCAGACTTTTCATCGGCACCGACAACGCTTCATATGCCGCGATACCGCTGGCCCACAACGTGTCGCCACCGAACTCCGGCAGCAACTTGGCGCTGAGCACTGCGCCCATCGCCGGCGTCGGCAGGAAGGTCACGTCGGTGTGCCAGATCGCGTTATCGCGCACGTCGGTGACGGCGGTATCAAGAATCAGCACTTCCGGTTGTTCCGGCACGTTCGGGTAAATCGGATGAATGTGCAGGTCGCCGAAATAATGCGCGAAACGTGCCTGCTGTGCCGGCTCGATCGGCTGATTGCGGAAGAACAGCACCTGATACTTGAGCAGCGCCTGCTCGATGGCGTCGCGGTGTGCCAGGCTCAGCGGCTGGCTGATGTCGACGCCGCTGATCTGCGCACCGAGGGCCGAGCTTAACGGGGTGATGTTGAGGGTGCTCATGGTCGTTCTCTTCGAATTCGGAGTGTCATGCTTTTGTGGGAGCGAACCTGCTCGCGAATGCAGAGTGTCAGGCGACAGTGCAGTGACTGATCTGACGCTTTCGCGAGCAGGCTCGCTCCCACAGGGGAATTTTCACAAGGCGATTTAGTGCGCCTGGCCGTGCCATGGCACGAGTTTGCGCTGCAATGCGCGCAATCCCATTTCCATTGCGAAGGCGATGAGGGCGATGACCAGAATTCCCAGCACCACCACATCGGTGACCAGAAACTGCGCAGCCGACTGCACCATGAAACCCAGGCCACTGGTGGCCGCGATCAATTCAGCGGCGACCAGGGTCGACCAGCCGACACCCAAACCAATGCGCACCCCAGTGAGAATGTCCGGCAGGGCGCTGGGTAAAATCACATGGCGAATCAGTTGTGCACGAGTCGCACCCAGCGACTGCGCGGCGCGCAATTTCGCCGGGTCAACCGTGCGCACGCCGGTCGCGGTGGCGATGGCAATCGGCGCGAAAATCGCCAGATAGATCAGCAGCACTTTCGACAACTCACCGATGCCGCACCAGATCACGATCAGCGGCAGATACGCCAGCGGCGGGATCGGGCGGTAGAACTCGATCAGCGGATCGAGCACACCACGGGCGATGCGGTTGGCGCCGATGGCAATGCCCACCGGCACGGCGGTCAGGACGGCGAAAAAGAGTCCAAGGCCAATGCGGCTGAGGCTGGCGCCGAGGTGCTGCCACAAAGTCGAATCCATGTATCCGGAAGTCGCCAGCAACCAGCCCTTTTGCAGCACGGCGGAGGGCGGCGGCAGGAACAGCGGTTCGATCAGTCCGGTCGCGGTCACCGTCCACCAGATCGCCAGCAGGCCGAACAGGGTCAGCAGGCTGATCCAGCGAGTGCTGAGGCTGCGGCGCACCGGGATGCTCACCGAAGGTGTTTTCACCGCCGCAGCGGAAACGTCGTAACTGCTCATGCGCGCTCCTGCCGGGGTACGGCGCTGCGTTGCGAGAAGACTTTGCTCAGCACGTGCTCGCGGGTTTCGATAAAACGCGGATCGGATTTGATCGCACGGGCCGACTCGCCAGCGGCATAACGCTGACCAAAATCCAATTGCAGGCGCTCAACGATCTGCCCCGGATTCGGCGCCAGCAGAATCAGGTCCGTGGCGAGGAACACCGCTTCTTCAATGTCGTGGGTAATCAGAAAAACCGGCTTGGCCGTGCGTTGCCAGACTTGCAGCAACAGCTCCTGCATCTGCTCGCGAGTGAATGCATCAAGCGCACCGAACGGCTCGTCCATCAGCAACACGCGCGGGTCGGCGGCGAGGGCGCGGGCGAGGCCGACGCGTTGTTTCTGGCCGCCGGAGAGTTGCCAGATACGACGGCTTTCGAAACCGGAAAGATCAACCAGCGCGAGCATTTCCCGGGCGATTTTTTCGCGTTTGTCCCTAGCGACACCGGCCAGTTCAAGGCCGAAGGCGACGTTGGCCAATACGTCCTGCCAGGGCAGCAAGGCGTCGTCCTGAAACACCACGCCACGTTCGGCGCTCGGGCCTTTGACCGGCACGCCGTCGAGGGTGATGCGCCCAGCACTCGGTTCGACGAAACCGGCAATCAGGTTCAACAGCGAAGTCTTGCCACTGCCGGACGGGCCGAGGGCGACCAGCAATTGCTGCGGCCCCAGGGTCAGAGAAATATCCGCCAGCACCGGCTCGGGGCTGCCCGGGTACTGTGCGCTGATGCGCTCCAGCTGTAGCAAGGCCATCGCTGTTATCTCCCGATCAGTTGGTGATGTATTTGGCGCTGACGTAAGGCGCGTAGTCCGGCAGGACGGCTTCGACCTTGCCTTGCTCCTTGAGGAACGCGGCAGTGTCAGTGATGGCTTTGGTGGTCGGCGCGCCGAGATCACTGACCTGATCCGCCGCCAGCGGGTAGACGTTGCCCTGCAGCAGCAATGGGATGTCGCTGGCTTTGGCGCCAGACAGCTTCACCAGTTTGTCGACGTTGCTCTGGTTGGCCAGCCAGGCCTGCGGATCCTTGCGGTAAGCGGCGTAGGCGTCGAGGGTGACCTTGGCGAACGCAGTGACGATTTCCGGGTGCTTTTCGGCGAAGTCTTTGCGCACGATCCAAGCATCGAAGGTTGGCGCGCCGAACTTGGCCAGCTCGCCGGAGGTGATCAGCACTTTGCCGTTTTCCTTGGCCACGCCCAGTGCCGGATCCCACACGTAAGTGGCGTCGATGTCGCCGCGTTTCCACGCCGCGATGATCGCTGGCGGCGCGAGGTTGAGCACGGTGACTTTCGACGGATCGATGTGCCAGTGCTTGAGCGCGGCGAGCAGGCTGTAGTGCCCGGTGGACACGAACGGCACGGCGATTTTCTTGCCGATCAGATCCTGCGGAGTCTTGATGCCGGAACCGTCGCGCGCGACCAGTGCTTCAGCGGCGCCGATCTGCGTGGCAATCAGGAAGGTTTCTACCGGTACCTTGCGGGTGATCGCGGCGGTCAACGGACTCGAACCGAGGTAGCCGATCTGCACATCGCCGGACGCGATGGCGGCGATGATGTCGGCGCCGTTATCGAACTTGCGCCAGCTGATATCGGCCTTGGTAGCTTTCTCGTAGGCGCCGTCGGCCTGAGCGACCTTGGCCGGGTCGACGGTAGTCTGGTAGGCGACAGTGAGGTCGGCCGCCTGGGCCAGGAAGCTTGCAGCGGCCAGTGAGGCGGCGGCGAGCAGGCGAAGCGGGAAATTCAGTTTCAATTGAGAGCTCCAGATCAGGCGACCGAATGTCGGCATGAGTGGAGACTAAATGATCTAAGAATCGCGAAATAAATAACTTTTTCGAATGAGCTTATGAGCGGAAAAATCTAAGGCAGCAGAGGATGTGAGCCTTTGACTGATCGTTCCCACGCTCTGCGTGGTAACGCCTCAAGGGACGCTCTGCGTCCGAAGTGACGCGGAGCGTCACAGGCTGCATTCCCACGCAGAGCGTGGGAACGATCAAGGCCGGGGCGGCTTTAATTGCTGATGGCGAGAATACTCGCCTGATACGCGCCGACAAACACATCGAAATCGCCGACTTCGTTCTGCTCAAGCTCGGTCTGCTGTGCCAGCGACGCGCGCGCCAGCTCTTCAAACTTCGCTTGCTCGTCTGCCGCCAACGGCTCGCTACGGAAGAACTCGGCGTGGGTCTGGCTCTGGCGCAGGGAGAACTGCGCAAAGCTTTCCTTGTGCTCGGCCATGGCCGCCAGCACCTGCGCCGATGGGGTCAGGGACGGATCGTTGACCTTGGCCAGTTGCGCATCCAGTGCCTTGCTGTGGGCATCGCCGCCGAGGCTCTGGTCGAGCATCGCCGCCAGCGGAGCAATCTGTTCCAGCAGTTCAGCGGCCCATTGCTTCATCTCGACCGACTCACCATCACGCTGCAATTGCAGGCCCGGACGGCGACCTTCCTTGACCACGCTGAGGAAGTTCGAGGTGGCGTTGCCGCACGAAGTGTTGGTCAGCAGCGGGCTGTCGGTCAGCGCGCAGTACAGCAGGAAGGCGTCGATGAAGCGCGATTCGGTGAGGTCGATGCCCATTGGCAGGAACGGGTTGATGTCCAGGCAGCGCACTTCGACGTACTGGATGCCGCGCGCCATCAGCGCCTGGATCGGCCGCTCGCCGGTGTAGGTCACGCGTTTCGGGCGGATGTTGGAGTAGTACTCGTTTTCGATCTGCAGGATGTTGGTGTTGAGCTGCACCCACTCACCATCCTTGTGCGTACCGACTTCAACATACGGCGCATACGGCGTGGCCACGGCTTCGCGCAGGCTGTCGGTGTAGCTCGCCAGATCGTTGTAGCACGGTGTCAGGCCGGCCTGGGCGTTGCTCTGATAACCGAGATCGCTCATGCGCAGGCTGGTCGCGTACGGCAGATACAGCGTGTCCGGGTCGAGCTGCTCGAGCTGATGCGAACGCCCGCGCAGGAAGCCGGCGTCCAGCGCCGGCGAGGCACCGAACAGGTACATCAGCAGCCAGCTGTAGCGACGGAAGTTGCGGATCAGCGCGATGTAGGACACCGACTGGAAATCGCGATCGGTGCCGACGAAACCTTCGGCCTCGCGCAGCAATGGCCAGAGTTGTTCCGGCAGGGAAAAGTTGTAGTGAATACCGGCAATGCACTGCATGGTCTTGCCGTAACGCAGGGCCAGGCCCTTGCGATAGACGTATTTGAGCTGACCGATATTGGAGGTGCCGTAATAGGCAATCGGGATGTCTTCCTCGGCCGGCAACGGGCACGGCATCGATGGACTCCACAGATACTCGTTGCCGAGTTTGCTGTAGGCAAAACGATGAATCTTGTCCAGGCTAGCCAGCGTGTCGGCAGGATCCGGCAGGGCAGGCGTGATGAATTCCAACAGCGACTCGGAGTAGTCGGTGGTGATCTGTTCGTTGGTCAGCGCGGAACCCAGGGCTTCGGGGTGCGGCGTTTGCGCCAGGCGACCTTCACTGGTCACGCGCAGGCATTCACGTTCGATACCGTGCAGGCACTGCTTGAGCAGAGAAAGGTTAGCGCGCTCGCCGAGCAGAGCCAGGCGGCGGTTGAGAAGTTCGCTCAATTTGGATTCCTTCACGCGTCAGTCGCCCCAATATGGGGGTGGGCAGGACGGTCTACAAGGGTGAAGTTGAAACTGGCGTTATCGCCTGGTTTGTAGCGGCAGGCCATTTGCCGGTCAGTCAAGAACTGCACAATCCCTGTGGGAGCGAGCCTGCTCGCGAAGAGGGTTTTGCAGTCAATTTCATCGTCGACTGACACACCGTCTTCGCGAGCAGGCTCGCTTCCACAGGATTCATTGCGCCGAAATTAACTCAAAATGATGAGCAACATCTACAGGACAGCGAAGGTGCCTTGCGCTTTTGCGACCAGTTTGTCGCCCTGCACCACCTCGGCTTCGACCACCAGCGTGCGCCGGCCCGGGTGGATCACCCGCGCCGTGCACAGCACCTCGCCATCGGAAACGGCGCGGATGTAGTTGATCTTGCATTCGATGGTCGCACTCTGCTGATCGAAGCCATGGCTGCTGGAACACGCCAGGCCCATAGCAATATCGACCAGACTGAACAGCGCACCGCCGTGCAGTTTGCCGCCGCGGTTGCGCAGTTCGGGCTCAAGCGCCAGGGCGACTTGCGCCACCCCGGTTTCGAGACTGTGCAGGCGACAGCCCAACAGCTTGAAAAACGCGCTCTCGACGAGCCCGGCCGGCATGTCCATCAGCGTTTCTTCAACTGCTTGGCGTTGGCGAACAGCGAGGCCATCGCATTGTTCACCGGCGCGGCGGTGGCGGTTTCCTTGCGCGGCGCGTTGCCCGAAGACTGGCGCGGTGCCGAGCCCGGGCGCGAGCCACGGGCGCCATCGATTTTCTCGCCCGGGGTGTCGCTCATGCGCATCGACAGGCCGACGCGTTTGCGCGGGATATCGACTTCCATGACCTTCACTTTCACCACGTCACCGGCCTTGACTGCTTCGCGTGGGTCCTTGATGAACTTCTCCGACAGCGCCGAAATGTGCACCAGACCGTCCTGGTGCACGCCGATGTCGACGAACGCACCGAACGCGGTCACGTTGGTCACCACGCCTTCGAGGATCATCCCCAGTTGCAGGTCCTTGAGGTCCTCGACGCCTTCCTGGAACTCGGCGGTCTTGAACTCCGGACGTGGGTCGCGACCGGGTTTTTCCAGTTCTTGCAGGATGTCGGTGACGGTCGGCAGACCGAAGGTTTCGTCGGTGAATTTCTTCGGATCCAGACGCTTGAGGAACGCGGCATCGCCGATCAGCGAGCGAATGTCGCGGTCGGTTTCAGCGGCAATGCGCTGCACCAGCGGATAGGCTTCCGGGTGAACCGCCGACGAATCCAGCGGGTTGTCGCCGTTCATCACGCGCAAGAAACCGGCGGCCTGTTCGAAGGTTTTTTCGCCCAGACGCGCGACTTTCTTCAGCGCTGCACGGGTCTTGAACGCGCCGTGTTCGTCACGGTGAGCAACGATGTTCTGCGCCAGCGTCGCATTGAGGCCGGAAATCCGTGCCAGCAAAGCCACGGAGGCGGTGTTCACATCCACGCCCACGGCGTTCACGCAATCCTCGACCACGGCATCCAGACCGCGCGCCAGTTTCAGCTGCGAGACATCGTGCTGGTACTGGCCGACACCGATGGATTTCGGATCGATTTTCACCAGTTCGGCCAGCGGATCCTGCAAGCGCCGGGCGATCGACACGGCGCCACGGATCGACACATCGAGGTCCGGGAATTCCTTGGCCGCCAGTTCCGACGCCGAGTACACCGAGGCGCCGGCTTCAGACACCATGACCTTGGTCATTTTCATCGCTGGATATTTTTTGATCAGCTCGATCGCCAGCTTGTCGGTCTCGCGGCTGGCAGTGCCGTTACCGATGGCGATCAGGTCCACCGAGTGTTTGGCGCACAGCGCGGCGAGAATGGCGATGGTTTGATCCCATTTGTTGTGCGGCACGTGCGGGTAAACCGTGGCGTGGTCGAGCAGCTTACCGGTGGAGTCGACCACGGCCACCTTGCAGCCGGTACGCAGGCCCGGGTCGAGGCCCAGGGTCGCGCGCGGGCCGGCCGGAGCGGCCAGCAGCAGGTCGTGCAGGTTGTGCGCGAACACGTTGATCGCTTCGGTTTCGGCACCGTCGCGCAGCTCGCCAAGCAGGTCGGTTTCCAGGTGGGTGTAGAGCTTGACCTTCCAGGTCCAGCGCACCACTTCACCGAGCCATTTGTCCGCCGGGCGGTTCTGGTTCTGGATGCCGAACTGCTGAGCGATCATGCCTTCGCACGGATGCATCGTGCCGGGCAGCTCATCGCCGACTTTCAGCGCGGAGCTGAGAATGCCTTCGTTGCGGCCACGGAAAATCGCCAGGGCGCGGTGCGAGGGCATGCTTTTCAGCGGCTCGTCGTGTTCGAAATAATCACGGAACTTGGCGCCTTCCTCTTCCTTGCCAGCGATGACGCGGGCACTGAGGATCGCTTCCTGTTTGAGGAAATTACGCAGCTTTTCCAGCAGGCTGGCGTCTTCGGCGAAGCGCTCCATGAGAATGTATTTGGCGCCTTCCAGCGCAGCCTTGATGTCGGCCACGCCCTTTTCGGCGTCGACGAAGCGCGCGGCTTCGGTTTCCGGCGACAGGTTCGGGTCGTTGAACAAGCCGTCGGCCAGTTCGCCGAGGCCGGCTTCGAGGGCGATCTGGCCCTTGGTGCGGCGCTTCTGCTTGTACGGCAGGTACAAGTCTTCGAGACGGGTCTTGGTGTCGGCGAGCTTGATGTCGCGCTCAAGGGCAGGGGTGAGTTTGCCTTGCTCCTCGATGCTGGCGAGGATGCTGATGCGCCGTTCGTCGAGTTCTCGCAGGTAGCGCAGGCGCTCTTCCAGATGACGCAACTGGGTGTCATCGAGGCTGCCGGTGACTTCTTTCCGGTAACGGGCGATAAAGGGAACGGTAGAACCTTCATCGAGTAGCGCGACGGCCGCTTCGACCTGTTGTGGGCGTACGCCGAGTTCCTCGGCGATGCGGCTGTTGATGCTGTCCATAAAACCACCTGACATAGTATGAAAGCAGGCTCGCAGGCACGCAGATAATGGCCTGGAGGCTGATTGAGCGGCTGGAAAATTGCCGCTGCCTGGATCAAGAAGCTGCCCATTGACCCGTGAAATCGAACAGTTACTGCACAGGGCCGGAAAAAATACCGGCCACTTACGGTAACGATTCAGACGTTGCCTGGCGCAAAACGCCGCGCATTATAACCAGCGTTCTGTCATTCGGGGGCGTTGCAGGCTGTAGGCATAAACCCCGGTTTTCTGGCAGTGAAGGAAAAATCTGCTAACAATGCACACGGTGCGTATAACGACAGCTACGCCATAATGCGCGCCGAGCTAAAAGGAGCATCCAATGAGCAGCACTGCACAAACGGCTGAAGGCGAAAAAATTCTTATCGTTGATGACGATCCGGGGCTGAGCAGCCTGCTGGAGCGTTTCTTCGTCAGCAAGGGCTACCGTGCCCGTACCGTTCCGAACACCGAGCAGATGGACCGTCTGCTGGCGCGTGAAGTGTTCAATCTGGTCGTTCTCGACCTGATGCTGCCGGGCGAAGACGGCCTGACCGCGTGCCGCCGTCTGCGCAGCGCGAACAACCAGATTCCGATCATCATGCTCACCGCCAAGGGCGATGAGCTGAGCCGTATCAAGGGCCTTGAACTGGGCGCCGACGATTACCTGGCCAAGCCGTTCAACCCCGACGAGCTGATGGCGCGGGTCAAAGCGGTATTGCGCCGTCAGGCCGCACCGGTGCCGGGCGCGCCGGGCAGTGAAGACGAAAACGTCACCTTCGGTGATTACGTGTTGTCGCTGGCGACCCGCGAGCTCAAGCGTGGCGATGAAGTGCACATGCTCACCACCGGTGAGTTCGCGGTACTCAAGGCGCTGGTGATGAACGCCCGTCAGCCGCTGACCCGCGACAAGCTGATGAACCTCGCCCGTGGCCGTGAATGGGATGCGCTGGAGCGTTCCATCGACGTGCAGATCTCGCGTCTGCGCCGGATGATCGAACCCGATCCGTCGAAACCGCGCTACATCCAGACTGTCTGGGGCGTGGGTTACGTGTTCGTACCGGATGGCACCGCCACCAAGTGATCGGTGATTTGTAGGAGCGGGTCTGCAAGGCTCTGGCCGCACGGCCATTGCCACAGACTCGCAATCCGCAATATGCGAGCATTGCTCGCTCCTGCAAGTGTGTAGCGGTTAAAGATGAAAACCCCCGTCTGGTTCCCCCAAAGTTTTTTCTCCCGCACCCTCTGGCTGGTGCTGATCGTCGTGCTGTTTTCCAAGGCGCTGACCCTGGTTTATCTGTTGATGAACGAGGACGTGCTGGTGGACCGCCAATACAGCCATGGTGTCGCTCTGACGCTGCGCGCCTATTGGGCCGCCGACGAAGAAAACCGCGCAAAAATTGCCGATGCCGCGACCCTGATTCGTGTGGTCGGCGCCGGTGTGCCGGAAGGCGAGCAGCACTGGCCGTACAGCGAAATCTACCAACGTCAGATGCAGGCGGAACTGGGTGCCGACACCGAGGTGCGTTTGCGCATGCACTCGCCGCCGGCACTGTGGGTGAGGGCACCGAGCCTGGGCGATGGCTGGCTGAAAGTACCGCTGTATCCGCATCCGTTGCGCGGCCAGAAAATCTGGAACGTGCTCGGCTGGTTCCTCGCCATCGGCCTGCTATCGACGGCGTCGGCATGGATTTTCGTCAGCCAGCTCAACCAGCCTTTGAAGCGCCTGGTGTATGCCGCGCGGCAACTCGGCCAGGGCCGCAGCGTGCGCCTGCCGATCAGCGACACGCCGAGCGAAATGACCGAGGTTTATCGCGCCTTCAACCAGATGGCCGAGGACGTTGAACAGGCCGGACGCGAGCGCGAGCTGATGCTGGCGGGGGTTTCCCACGACTTGCGCACACCGCTGACGCGCTTGCGCCTGTCGCTGGAATTGATGGGCGATCACACCGATCTCACCGACGACATGGTCCGCGATATCGAAGACATGGACGCGATTCTCGACCAGTTCCTCGCGTTCATCCGCGATGGTCGTGATGAGTCAGTGGAGGAGGTGGACCTCAGCGATCTGGTGCGTGAAGTCGCCGCGCCGTACAACCAGAACGAAGAGAAAGTGCGCCTGCGCCTGGAACCGATCCAGCCGTTTCCGCTGCGTCGAGTGTCGATGAAACGCCTGCTCAACAACCTGATCGGCAACGCCTTGAACCATGCCGGCACGGGAGTTGAGGTCGCGGCTTATGTGTCCGGAGATACCAGCGCGCCGTATGTGGTCCTGAGCGTGATGGACCGTGGCGCGGGGATTGATCCGTCCGAGCTTGAGGCAATCTTCAACCCGTTCACCCGAGGGGATCGGGCTCGCGGTGGCAAAGGCACCGGGCTGGGGCTGGCGATCGTGAAAAGGATTGCGGCGATGCATGGCGGCAACGTCGAATTGCGCAACCGGTCCGGGGGTGGACTTGAGGCCCGCGTGAGATTGCCGCTGGGGTTGATGTTGCCGAGAGATGCGGTTTAGAAGCAGCTACAAGCTACAAGCTACAAGCTACAAGCTACAAGCTACAAGCTACAAGCTACAAGCAAGAGCGCTTTTCACTTGCCGCTTGAAGCTTGCCGCTAGCAGCTGCTTCTCTAGCCCTTGCCCTTGGTGCGAGTCATATTCGGCCCGCCATTCTTTTCCAGATGCTCGATGATGATCCCGGCGACATTCTTGCCAGTGGTGGTTTCGATGCCTTCCAGTCCCGGCGACGAGTTCACTTCCATCACCAGCGGTCCGTGATTCGAGCGCAGGATATCCACACCTGCCACCGCCAGCCCCATGACCTTGGCCGCGCGCAATGCGGTCATGCGTTCTTCCGGAGTGATCTTGATCAGGCTGGCGCTGCCGCCGCGATGCAGGTTGGAGCGAAACTCGCCCGGTTTGGCCTGGCGCTTCATTGCCGCGATCACCTTGTCGCCGACCACAAAGCAGCGGATATCCGCACCGCCGGCTTCCTTGATGTATTCCTGAACCATGATGTTCTGCTTCAGGCCCATGAACGCTTCGATCACAGACTCTGCCGCCGTCGCGGTTTCGCACAGCACCACGCCGATGCCCTGAGTGCCTTCGAGCACCTTGATCACCAGCGGTGCGCCGTTGACCATGGCGATCAGGTCGGGGATGTCGTCCGGCGAGTGTGCAAAACCGGTGACCGGCAGACCGATGCCGCGCCGCGACAGCAGCTGCAGGGAACGCAATTTGTCCCGCGAGCGGGCAATGGCCACCGACTCGTTGAGCGGGAACACGCCCATCATTTCGAACTGACGCAACACCGCGCAGCCGTAGAACGTCACCGACGCGCCGATCCGCGGGATCACCGCGTCGAAACCTTCCAGCGGTTTGCCGCGGTAATGGATCTGCGGCTTGTGGCTGGCAATGTTCATGTAGGCGCGCAAGGTGTCGATCACCACCATTTCATGCCCGCGCTCGATTCCGGCTTCGACCAGACGGCGGGTGGAATACAGACGCGGATTACGCGACAGCACAGCGATCTTCATGCAACACCTGTGGAGGAGGTAGATACCGGGAACACCGGCTTGTCTTGTACATACTTGATGCCCGGATTGACCACCAACTGGCCATCGATCAGGGCTTTGGAACCGAGCAACAGGCGATAGCGCATGGACTTGCGGCAGGCCAGGGTGAACTCCACCGGCCAGACCCGATCGCCCAGGGCCAGCGTGGTGCTGATCACATAGCGCACTTGCGCATGGCCGTTGGAGCTCTTGATGGTTTTGCGCGTGACCAGCGGCGCTTCGCAGCGCCGGTGACGCAACTGCACCACCGTGCCGAGATGCGCAGTGAAGCGCACCCATTTCTCGCCGTCGCGTTCGAACGGTTCGATATCGGTGGCGTGCAGGCTGGAGGTGCTGGCGCCGGTGTCGATTTTTGCGCGCAGGCCCGCGACTCCCAGGCCCGGGAGCGCCACCCACTCGCGCAGACCGACAACGGTCAAATGATCAAATGTCTTCAAAGAAAAAAACCAAGGGTTAACGCTTCCAGGCCTCGTCCGGCACCTGGGCCAACGCTTTGAATGCGGGTCTGGCGAACCAGTAGCCCTGCATCAGAAATATTCCACAGTCCGCGAGGAAATCCCGTTCCCCGGCGCTTTCTATGCCTTCGGCAATGACTGTAACGTCCAACTCCGCACACATTGTGACAATCCCCCGCACGATCACCTGACGGACACGGTCCTGGTCAACATCGCGGATCAGCGCCATGTCGAGTTTGATCAGGTCCGGTTGGAAATCAGCCAGCAGATTGAGCCCCGAATAACCGGCACCGAAATCGTCGATGGCGGTCTTGAAGCCGAATTCGCGGTATTCACGCAGAATATTGGTCAAATGGCGATAATTATCTACGTGCTCGATTTCCAGTGTTTCGAAAATCAGCCGGTCGATCGGAAAGTTGTGTTTGCGTGCGGCCTCCAGCGTGCTGCGAATGCATAGCTCTGGACGGTAGACGGCGTTGGGCAAAAAGTTGATCGACAAGTGTGTCTGCATATTAAGGCTCGCCGCGCCTTCGATGGCGCGGGTCCGGCAGAGCTGGTCGAAACGGTAGCGGTTGTCTTCTGTAACCTGATTTAACACCGACAGTGCACCTTCCCCGGCCACGCCTCTTACCAGCGCTTCGTGGGCAAACACCGATTCATCGCGCAGGTCGACAATCGGCTGGTAGGCGAAGGCAAAATCGAAGTCCAGCGGCTCGCTCTGCTGGCAGCCCTGGCAACCGCCCTTGGGTGAGGTCAACGAAGTTGGAAATTTAGTCACGCGGTCACTCCAGGCCGGTCAGGCGGCGAAGATCACAGTCTATCTGGAGGGCCGAGTTCTTGCGCCCGACAGAAACGGTAGTACAGTTCCGACTACTGGCTGAGCGAGGAATTCATATGGGACAGAAGCAGGAGGAGGACGACAAGGTCCGTCTCGATAAATGGCTATGGGCAGCGCGTTTCTACAAGACCCGTGCATTGGCCAAAGCCGCCATTGAAAGTGGCAAGGTGCATTGCCGTGGCGAGCGCTGCAAACCGGGCAAGGAGCCGCGCATCGGTGATGAGTTCGAGATTCGTACCGGCTTCGAAGTGCGCACGGTGAGGGTCGAAGCATTGTCGATCGTGCGTCGTGGCGCACCCGAGGCGCAGACCTTGTACGCGGAGACCGAAGCGAGTGTCGCCAAGCGTGAGGCGGCTGCGGCGATGCGCAAGGCGGGCTCGTTGGGCGTGAGCACCGATGGCAAACCGAGCAAGAAGCAGCGGCGGGATCTGTTCAAGTTTCGCGGTAGCAGCAACGAAGATTGAAACATTGTGCCGGCCTCTTCGCGAGCAGGCTCGCTGCCACATTTGATCGAGGTCGTCTGTGGCAGCGAGCCTGCTCGCGAATCGAGTACGACGCGGTATCAGGCGCTACGCACCACACTCATCCGCGACAGCATCGGCAGCTTGCCCAACAGCGTGAAAACCGGCGCGGTCAGCTTCAACCAGAAGTTCGACGCGTGATAGGCAAACGGTGTGTAGTAACCCCAGCCCAACGCCCACACCGCCAGCAGCACGCCGCCGATGTAATCGTCCTGACCCCAATGCGCGCCGGCCACCAGACGCGGCAGCATGAACAACACGGCCAGACCCCATACTGTTAGAAATTGTCCGACGGTGCGGCTGAACACGCCCATGAACAACGCCCAGATCAACAACACTGAGGCATGATCACCGGGGAAACTCTGGCCGGAACGGTCCTTCAGCTCCCAGGTTTTTTCCAGATGCGGAAAGTAATCGCTGATGTGCACGGCGCCCTCAAGCACCATTGACGGGCTGCTGTGCTGCCAGCCCATGTGATCGGCGAATTTGGAAAACAGCGCGCGGATCACCACCATCAGCAGCAGGATCGAGAAAAAACCGAAGAACGCGCGACGCACGTCGATCGCCCTGAAGACCCAGTCGCCCTTGATCAGCAGCGTCAGCAGAATCAGTCCGACGACGATGTCGAACGGGCGCAGACTTGCAATTGCCCAAATGTGGAGCCATATCGGGTTGCTGGCCAGCGGTGCATTCAGCGAGCGGAACAGCCACTCGTCGAAAATCACACACAGCATCTGGCCGGTAGGCCATAACCAGAAAGCCAGCAGCGCCAACGGCACTACGTTACACAGAACCAGCCGGCCGAGGTTCCACCTTGATTGGAACAAACCCGGATTGTTCATAAAATGCCTCCCATGGCGAAAAAGCGCCGGCACCAAAAAAAGTGCCAGCAAGCGCAAATTTTCACGTTTTGTAATCATTTTGTCATCACATTCAGATACCCAGACCTATGACCGACCTAGCGGATACCGATTTCACTCAACGCTTCATCTTCGATGACAGCGACACTCGCGGCGAACTGGTAGCGCTGGAGCGCAGCTACGCTGAAGTCCTCGCCAAACACCCGTACCCGGAACCTGTCGCGCAGTTGCTCGGCGAACTGATGGCGGCCGCTTCGTTGCTGGTCGGCACGCTCAAGTTCGATGGCTTGCTGATTTTGCAGGCACGCTCGGAAGGGCCGATTTCGCTGCTGATGATCGAGTGCTCCAGCGAGCGTGAGATCCGTGGTCTGGCGCGTTACAACGCCGAGCAGATCGCCGCAGACGCCACCCTCAGCGATCTGATGCCGGACGGCGTTCTGGCCCTCACCGTCGACCCGACTGTTGGCCAGCGCTATCAGGGCATTGTCGATCTCGACGGCGAAACACTGTCGGACTGTTTCACCAACTATTTCGTCATGTCGCAGCAGGTTGGCACGCGCTTCAAACTGTTCGCCGACGGTCGTCGTGCCCGCGGCATGCTGCTGCAACAACTCCCCGCCGATCGCTTGAAAGACGAAGAGGATCGCGCCGCCAGCTGGCAGCATCTCACCGCGTTGGCCAGCACTTTGAGCGCCGATGAGCTGCTGAGCCTGGACAACGAAACCGTCCTGCATCGCCTGTACCACGAAGAACAAGTGCGCCTGTTTGATGTGCAGCATCTGCGCTTCAGTTGCAGCTGCTCGCGGGAACGCTCCGGCAATGCGCTGGTCAGTCTTGGGCTGGAAGATGCGCTGGCGCTGGCCGCCGAGCAGGGCGGCAAAGTCGAGATCGATTGCCAGTTCTGCAATCAGCAGTACCTGTTCGACGCGGCCGATATTGCTCAATTGTTCGCTGGCGCGGGCGTCGATACGCCGTCAGATACCCGTCACTAAAACGGTTCAGCGCAGGTAAATTCACTGCGGAATGACGGAATATCGCCGTTGCGACGGGAGGACCCTACTCTTTTTGGGCTTTTCTGGCATAATCCGGCCCACTTTTTTCGCGGTAGTAGTGCGCGACTTTCTACTACAAAACGTTTGGAGCACACTCGGCCACTGGCCGACGGGGAACCTCATGACGCAAGCCAATAACGCCGTGTACACCGATCTGAGTGTTGATGATCTGGTAAAAGAAGCCCTGAATCGCGGTGAAGGCGAGCTTGCCGATACCGGCGCTCTGGTTGTTCGCACCGGTCACCGCACCGGCCGTTCGCCAGTCGACCGTTTCATCGTTGAAGAGCCTTCCACCCAGGCTGCTATCGCCTGGGGCCCGATCAACCGCAAGTTCCCGGCCGACAAGTTCGATGCCCTGTGGGCTCGCGTCGAGGCCTTCAACAACGCGCAAGAGCACTTCGTTTCCCACGTGCATGTAGGCGCGGCGGAAGATCACTACCTGGCCGTGAAAATGACCACGCAGACTGCCTGGCAGAACCTGTTCGGTCGTTGCCTGTTCATCAACCCGGCCCAGTACAACCCGGCTGGCCGTGAAGAATGGCAAGTGCTCAACGTCGCCAACTTCGAGTGCGTGCCTGAGCGTGACGGCACCAACTCCGATGGTTGCGTGATCATCAACTTCGCGCAGAAGAAAGTGCTGATCGCCGGCATGCGTTACGCCGGCGAGATGAAGAAAGCCATGTTCTCGGTGCAGAACTTCCTGCTGCCGGCCGCTGACGTGCTGCCAATGCACTGCGCTGCCAACATCGGCGAAGACGGCGACGTGACCCTGTTCTTCGGTCTGTCGGGCACCGGTAAAACCACCCTGTCGGCTGACGAAAGCCGTTACCTGATCGGTGACGACGAACACGGCTGGGGCGAAGGCGTGGTGTTCAACATCGAAGGCGGTTGCTATGCCAAGTGCATCGACCTCTCCGAGAAGAACGAGCCGGTCATCTGGAAAGCCATCAAGCACGGTGCGGTGCTGGAGAACGTCGTTATCGACGACGCCAAGCACGCCGACTACGCCGATGTCAGCCTGACCCAGAACAGCCGCGCCGCCTACCCGCTGGAGCACGTTGCCAAGCGTTCCGAGAAGAACCTGGGTGGCGAGCCAAACGCGGTGATCTTCCTGACCTGCGACCTGACCGGCGTACTGCCGCCAGTGTCGATCCTCAACGAAGAACAAGCGGCCTACCACTTCCTGTCCGGCTACACCGCACTGGTGGGCTCGACTGAAATGGGTTCGGGCAGCGGCATCAAGTCGACCTTCTCCACCTGCTTCGGCGCACCGTTCTTCCCGCGTCCGGCTGGTGAGTACGCAGAACTGCTGATCAAGCGCATCCGCGGCTTCGGCTCCAAGGTCTACCTGGTCAATACCGGCTGGACCGGCGGCGGCTACGGCGTCGGCCAACGCTTCAACATCCCGACCACCCGCGCGGTGATCGCAGCGATCCAGAGCGGCGCGCTGATCGGTGCAGCCACCGAACACCTCGACACCATCAACCTCGACGTGCCTCTGGCGGTCCCGGGCGTCGACACCAACCTGCTAAACCCACGCAACACCTGGGCTGACAAGGCGGCGTACGACGAAGCCGCGAAAGCACTGGCCGGTCTGTTCATCGAGAACTTCAAGAAGTTCGAAGTGAGCGACGCGATCAAGGCGGCTGGGCCGAAATTGTAAGTAGTGGTTTGCAGTGAATAAAAAACCGCCCTTTGGGGCGGTTTTTTCATGGGCGAAGATTTGGGTAAGCTCATCTCAACGGCGGTTCGTCACTTGCCGTGTAGCAGTAATCGTTCATTTTTGGCGTGATACGGCCAGAGTAATGCCACTTAACATTCCTGCAAAATGATCCTCTAGCTAAGGCCATTGCCGCCGTGCATGCATGACACGCAGCACTTCCACCCGGTCTTTTTTGATTGCGTAGACGATGACGTAGTTGGCGGCCGCAACGATTTCACGTGTTCCGTGGACCCTGCCCTTTCGGTACAAGGTTGGGCGCTGTCTTGCTATTTCCCCTTTTGATTCGAACATTTCATCGAGATCCGCAGCAGCGTCTGGGTTGTCCTGACCGATTCGATCCATTATCCGGTCTCGGTCAGCAAGCGCTTCCGGGCGCCAGACCAACCTCATCAGCGCCCTCGTTGACGCAGGGCATCACGCTTGGCGGCGAATATTCGGCGAGCATCTTCATCGCTGATACTTGGCCTTGGATCATCGATGCTGATCTGCACCTGTCGCTTGAACCATTCCTCATAAGCGGCCGCTTCATGGGCTTGTTTCAACGCTTCAGAGCGATCAGGCCTGGCGTAGGTTTTCAGTTGCAGCGGGTCATAACCGGAGGCATCCACGTTAAATTGGCTGATGCCCAAGCCCTGCAGGTAGGCCACCAGCGTCTCCAGCCTCTTGAACAGGCGCACCTGACCACTGCGTTGTGCTGTCAGCGCGCATTTGCGGCTACCTTGCCGAATCTCGACCGACCAGCCTCCCGGTTTCGCGACGATGATTGTGCCGCTCACAGAACCGTTTTCGACCAAGCGAAGGAGGGCGCTGTGGTCGATGTTTTCAGTGCTGGCCATAAATGCGAGCCCTTCGCTGAGTAATGGCTCCCATCGTACGCAATCAATAGTAGTTTGCAAAATTTGACTCCTGATGCTGGATACGCCGTGTGCAGCGATGATGTTTCGTTTGTTGCTGGGCCGGGGCTTTCGGACTTGCAGCAGGTCGCAGCCGTCCTGTGTCAGCGGATACAGAGCGTAGGTGATGTGGGTGTCACTGACCAAAGCAGCGACACCCACGACTATAGGTTCGCACCACCGCCTCGCGATAGCCGACAAGGCATCGCGTGAAGTAGGAATGGGACGAACAAAGCGCCAGACGTTGCTACCGATTCTTCAACGCCTTTCAACGCAGATGCTGGTAACCGGAAATATCCAGCAGGCTTGTGGTCAGTCCGGTTGCAGGGCGGTAGATCGTGCCTTTGACTGCTGAAAACGGCAAGCCTTTGCTGCCCAGCGAGACATAGCGCTCGCCTTTGTCCAGTTCGGTGAAATAGGTGTAGGACTGGCTGTGCATCTTCTTGTAGCGGGCTTCGTCGCTGACGATGGCGCCGGTGAGGCGGCGCAGGTCGGTATCGTTCAGGTTGAGAGTTTTGCTCAGTGGCGCGCCCCAGCGCTTGAGGCAGGTCTCGGCGAGATGGCGAACGATGCGGCCGGGCTCGATCAGCGCGTTGAGGTCGCTGCTGCTACTCGGCTCGCCGCCGAGCGCCGTGGCGTTGCCAGCAAGGGTGGCGTGGCGACCAGCCATTGGATAGATCGAAGTCCTGGTGCCGGTAGCGGTTTGCGGGATCACGCAGCTGAAGCCTTTTGAGCGCTCGTCGCGGGCATAGAAGGCGATGTATTCCTTGACGTTGGATTCGAGTTTGACGCGGTTTTCCTGGAAGTTGCCAATTCCCGGGACTGGATCAATCGCAAAGATATTCACCGGAATATGTTTGAGCGCAGCGTCCCTGGACATTGCATTGGCAAGCATATGGCAACTGATACCACCCCGGCTCCAGCCGAGCAGATTGACACGCGTCGGAATAATGCCGTCCTTGCGGAAAGTCTTGATGATCTGTTCCTGCAACTTCTGTTGCGTGATACTTCGGTCGCCATAGTTATACTGGCGCCAGAACCAGGAGCCTTCCTCTTTTACATCTTCAATAGGAATACCTGCCGCTTTCAGACGGTTATATTCTGCCTCGGTAAGTTGTTTACGCTGCCAATCGCATTTGCCTTTGATGATATTCAACGCGTGCTGCACGTTTTCATCCCAGCCTTTGCCGAACAGCGTGCCGGACAAGCCGTATTCAGACGTCTTGGTGAACAGGTCGTCGGCTTGCAGATTGCCGCTGCCAGGGCCGTCGACGACGATCCACTCGGCAAATTCGCGTCCGCTGTGGTGTGCAGCGAGCGTAGAAACGATTTCGCCGTCCCAGAAGCTTTTATGGTTTTCGTCAAACTTGTTGGAGCCGGTGCCGCAGAAAAAGATTGTTAAAGTTGTCATTTCGTTGCTCTTGCTTATGAATAAGAGCGGTCAAGTTAGTTTGAAGTGTTTTTATAAATAAAGGGTGCTGTTGTGTCTGCGTTTGTAATTTTTAAGTTTGTTATATATATGTAGCTTGGTTTTTCGAAAGTTTGTCGAGACGCTTCGATTGTTACACGCTTGGTTTTCGCTTCCCATGTATCATTCAGTATCGATTCAACCCCGACCTTTTCTCGACTCGCTGCAATCGCCCGCTAGGCTTTGGGCATGGCAGCAGTCAAAGGAGTGACAGTAAATGCACCACACCCTGGAACAGGTTTTTGGTTATCCACAGTTTCGCCCCGGTCAGGAGGCCGCTGTCAGCGCGGTGCTGGCGGGGCGCTCCGCGGCGGCAATCTTTCCCACCGGCTCCGGCAAATCGCTTTGCTATCAGCTACCGGCGCTTTTACTGCCACACCTGACATTGGTGGTTTCGCCGTTGCTGGCGTTGATGCAGGATCAATTGGCCTTCCTCAAGCGCCACGGCATTTCGGCGGGCAGTATCGATTCGGCGCAGAGCCGCGAGGATGCCAACGACGTCATGGCCCGTGCGCGTTCAGGGGAATTGAAGATTCTGATGATCTCCGTCGAACGCCTGAAAAATGAGCGCTTCCGCAATTTTCTGCAGCAGGTGCCGATCTCCTTGCTGGTAGTCGACGAGGCGCACTGCATTTCCGAATGGGGCCACAACTTTCGGCCGGACTACCTGAAACTGCCGGACTACCAACGTCAGTTCAACATCCCGCAGGCCTTGCTGCTCACCGCCACGGCGACACCAAAAGTCATAGCCGACATGCAGGCCAAATTCGCCATCGCCCCGGCAGATGTGGTGACCACCGGATTTTACCGGCCTAACCTCAACCTGCTGGTCGAGCCTGTACCCGGTCAGGACAAACGCCGGCGTCTGGTCGAATGGATGGCCGAGCGTCCTGGGCAGCCGAGCATTGTCTACGTGACGTTGCAGAAGACCCCCGAGCATATCGCCGAGCATCTTCAACGCAACGGAATCCAGGCCGAGGCATACCACGCGGGTTTGCCCCACGATCAGCGTGAAGACATTCAACGCCGCTTCATGGCCGGGCAGTCCAACTGCATTGTCGCCACCATTGCCTTCGGGATGGGCATCGACAAGAGCGACATCCGCAACGTGGTGCATTTCGATCTGCCCAAATCCATCGAAAACTACAGTCAGGAAATCGGCCGTGCCGGACGCGACGGACAACCCTCGGACTGCCTGGTATTGGCCAATCGCGACAGCCTCAATGTGCTGGAAAACTTCGTCTACGGTGATACGCCCGAACGCGACGGGATTCATTATGTGCTCGAAGAGCTCAAAGCCTCAGTGCCGGACGGACAATGGGAGTTTTTGCTCGGGCCATTGGCGGATCAGAGCAACATTCGCTCGTTGCCGTTGAAGACTTTGCTGGTGCAGCTGGAACTGCGGGGCCTGATCGCGCCGCGCTACGCTTATTACGCGGAATACCGCTTCAAATATCTGCTTGAGCCTGAAGCATTGCTCCAGCGCTTCGAAGGCGAGCGCAGGGATTTCGTTGCGGCGATCATCAGAACGTCCACGCGAGCACGCACCTGGGCCACAGTAGATTTCGAGGCGATGTATTCGCAGTATTCCGCCGAGCGCAATCGCGTAGTGACAGCGCTTGATTACTTCCAGGAAAAAGGCTGGGTCGAGCTTGAAAGCAAGCAAATGACCGAGGTTTACAGCCTGCTGCAAAGTGATTTTGCCAGCGACGCCCTGAGCGCTGAGCTGCACGAGTACTTCACTCGTCACGAAGAGACTGAAGTGGCGCGAATTCACGCCATGCTTGAGGTGTTCGCCACCGAACGCTGCCTGGGTTATCGCCTGGCCGAGTATTTCGGTGACCACAATGCCCCTGAACATTGCGGCCATTGTTCGGTATGTCACGGCCAGATCGCGCGGTTGCCGGAGCCGCCGCCATTGCCGCCGCTTGTGGATAAAAACTTCGCGCAGCTGTGTGGTGAATTTATCCACAGGCATGAGCAGCACACAGGCAGCCTTCCGACGGCCGAACGCCTGACACGGTTCCTGTGCGGAATCAGCGTGCCGTTGTTCACCAAACTCAAGGCGCGGGCGATACCGGGTTTTGCTGCGTTGGAAGAGTATCCCTACGCAGAGGTCCGCGAGTGGGCGGACAGTCACTTGCTCGATTAAGCAGAGAGTCTGTGGTCGCTGCATCCATCCGCTGAATGTCGATCATCACGCTAATAAACTTCAAAAAGCGTCGTGGCCTGACTAAGGTTGGAATCTGTCTTCGGGCAACTCACAAGAGAACAACATGAGCCAGACAAGCTTCGAGATTCAGCAGGCTGCCGTGATCGGCGCGGGCACCATGGGCCGTGGCATCGTCATGTGCCTGGCCAATGCCGGGGTGAACGTGCAATGGGTGGATAACAATCCACAGATGCTTGAGCAGGCGCTGACTACGGTCGCCGAAACTTATGCACACAACGTGCGCCAGGGCCGCATTGATCAGGCCGAGGCGGATGCGCGAATTGCTCGTATATCTGCGGCGGCGGATTACGCGGCGATTCGCAACGTCGATCTGATGATCGAAGCGGTGTACGAGAACCTCGAACTGAAGCAGAAGATTTTTCGCGAGCTGGATGGCCTGCTCAAGCCTGAGGCCCTGCTGGCGAGCAACACCTCGGCGCTGGACATCGACGCCATCGCAGCTGCGACCCGGCGCCCGGCACAGGTGCTGGGTCTGCACTTCTTCAGCCCGGCGCACATCATGAAACTGCTGGAAATCGTTCGCGGTGCGCAGACCTCGCCAGCGGCGCTGGAGGCCGCGCTGGCACTCGGCAAGCGCATGGGCAAGGTCAGCGTAGTGTCGGGCAACTGCCACGGTTTTATCGGCAACCGCATGCTGCATCCGTATGTACTCGAAGCGCGCAAGATGCTCCTCGAAGGTGCTTATCCACAGCAGGTGGATGCCTCGCTGCAAGGTTTCGGCTTCGCCATGGGGCCGTTTCGCATGTACGACGTGGTCGGCATCGATCTGGAATGGCGTGCTCGGCAGCTAGCTGGCAAGGGGCAGGATGCGCCCGAGGTTCAGGTGGATAACCGCCTGTGTGAGATGGGTCGGTTCGGGCAGAAGTCCGGCAACGGCTACTACCACTATGAGCCGGGCAGTCGCCAGGCCGAGCATGATCCCGAAGTGGATGCACTGGTGCTGCGGGTCAGCGAAGAGCTGGGTTTCCAGCGTCGCGACATCGGTCCTGAAGAAATCCTTGAGCGCTGTTTGCTGGCGCTGATCAACGAAGGCGCGAAGATTCTGCAGGAAGGCATTGCCGGCTCGGCCCATGACATCGATCTGGTGTACTTGAACGGCTATGGTTTTGCAGCGGATAAGGGTGGACCGATGGCCTGGGCGGATCAGCAAGGGCTGGCGGATATTCATCAGCGCTTGCTGGCACTGGAGACGCGCCAGGGCGATCAGTGGAAGCCGGCGCGGCTGATTGGCGAACTGGCGGCGCAGGGCAAGGGGTTTGCTCACGCATAGTGTTACGGCGAAAATCTATCCCCTCACCCCAGCCCTCTCCCCCAAGGGGAGAGGGGGAAAGGGAGCCGATCTTCGTGATTTTCGAATGTGAGCTCGACTCGACAGTTCAGGTCGGTGTATTTCGAGAGAACACATCGGTCAGTCCCCTCTACCTCTGGGAGAGGGCTAGGGTGAGGGCAAGCGCCCTCACTGAAAAACAAGAGAACCAGCACAACCATGTCCACCCCTCAGCGCATCGACTACCCCCACTTCCAGCCCATCACCACACGCTGGCACGACAACGACGCCTACGGTCACGTCAACAACGTTACCTACTACAGCTTCTTCGATACGGCGGTGAACACTTATCTGATTCAGGTCGGTGGCCTGGATATTCATGACGGCGAAGTGGTGGGATTCGTGGTCAGTTCCGCCTGCGATTACTTTGCCTCGATCGCTTTTCCCGATCTGATCGAGATCGGACTGCGGGTCGGCAAGCTGGGCAACAGTTCGGTGCAATACGAACTGGCTGTGTTCAAGGTTGGCGAAAGCGAGGCGTGTGCGGCGGGGCGGTTCGTGCATGTGTTCGTCGATCGGGCGAGCAATCAGCCGGTGCCGATTCCGGCAGGTTTGCGTGGGGCGCTGGAGCGGCTGGTGGTCTAGACGCGCAAAAAAAATCGCAGCTAAAAAGCTGCGATTTTTTGTTCAAGCCTTCGCCTTAGTGGTGGCGATAGTACTTGTGATGCTTGCGGTGGCCGTAGGCATGGCCGCGACCTGGATGACCACGGTCGCGGTAGTAGCGACCGTCATCATGGCGACGGTCGTAGCGACGATCATCATCGTCGCTCTTGTTGCCCATATAGTTACCCAGCGCGCCACCTGCACCGCCACCAGCGGCGGAGCCGATCAGGCTGCCGGTGGTGCCGCCGAGACTGCGGCCGACGACGTTACCGCCGGCTGCACCCAGTGCACCACCAATGGCTGCTTCGCCACGGCTGCGCTTGTCTGCGCCGACCGCACTACCACCCGCGCCGCCCAGGGCTGCGCCGATGGTGGAACCTGTATTGCCGCCTAACGATTGACCGACGACCGAGCCAAGAACCCCGCCCAATGCGCCGCCCACACCTGCTTCGGTGGTGCCTCCGGCAGAAGCGAAGCCACTGACCAGGCCAAGGGACAACAAGAGAATCGAGGAGAACTTCATAGAGGATGAGCCTCAAAGGGATGACGGCGCCGATCCTGAGGCTCTGCAATGGTCGTGACAATCAAAATCCGACGAATAACACGACTTGTATACAATAATGCAAGTTACTGTTTTTTCACCGGAACTTAACCGATTTTCGCCGGTCTTTAGCTACTTCGGACAGGCCGTTTTCATGCAGAAACGGCCTTTTTTGTGAGCGGTCGAAAATCTTTGCCACGGCAGATCTGTTGAAAGATCGATGGCTTTCGCGAGCAGGCTCGCTCCCACATTTGAAATGCATTCCAACTGTGGGAGCGAGCCTGCTCGCGAAGGGGCCGGATCTGGCTCCGCGGTTAAGCGGATTTAGCCATGATCAACCCAGTCTCACTCGCCGCTTCCAGCCGGATCGCAATGAACTTCGACGTCGGCGTGTGGCTGCCATCCCCCGTACTTTCCAGCGGCACCAGCGGATTGACCTCCGGATAGTACGCCGCCGCCTGCCCCGCAGGAATATCGAACGCCAACAATGTAAAACCTTTCACCCGGCGCTCGCGACCATCGTCCCAGATCGACACGATGTCGGCCTTCTGTCCCGGACGGAAGCCCAGGCGAATGATGTCGGCCTCGTTGGCGAACAGCACGTCACGCTGGCCCTTCACGCCACGGTAGCGGTCGTCGAGACCATAGATCGTCGTGTTGTACTGATCGTGGGAGCGCATCGATTGCAGGATCAGATCCGGCACCTGGCCGGTGGCGCGGGTGCGTTCGTGGACCAGATCTTTCGGCAACTGATTGGCGCGGAAGTTGGCGCGGCCTGACGGCGTGTTCCACTTGCGGGCGCCAGCCGAGTTGCCCAGATAGAAGCCGCCCGGGTTTTTGATCTTGTCGTTGAAGTCTTTGAAACTCGGGATGGTGTCGGCGATCAGTTCGCGAATGCGCCCGTAATCGGCTACCAGCCAGTTCCAGTCCACCGGTTGGCTACCCAACGTCGCGGCAGCGATGCCGGCGATGATCGACGGCTCCGAGCGCATCTGGTTCGACAGCGGCTGCAACTGGCCGTTGGACGCGTGGACCATGCTGAACGAGTCTTCCACGGTCACCGCTTGCGGGCCTTCGGTCTGGATGTCGATGTCGGTGCGGCCCAGGCACGGCAGGATCAACGCGTCTTTGCCGTGAGCGAGGTGGCTGCGGTTGAGCTTGGTGCTGATCTGCACGGTCAGGTCACAATTGCGCAGCGCTTCGAAGGTGCGCGAGCTGTCCGGCGTGGCCTGGGCAAAGTTGCCGCCCAAGCCGATGAACACCTTGGCGCGACCTTCGGCCATCGCATGAATCGCCTCGACCACGTTGTGGCCATTGTGGCGCGGCACCTTGAACTGGAAGCGACGCTCCAGCGAGTCGAGGAACGCCACCGGTGGACGCTCGTTGATGCCCATGGTGCGGTCGCCCTGCACGTTGCTGTGACCACGCACCGGGCACAGACCGGCGCCAGGTTTGCCGATATTGCCGCGCAGCAGCATCAGGTTGGCGATTTCCTGAATGGTCGGCACCGAATGACGATGCTGGGTGATGCCCATGGCCCAGCACATGATCACGTTCTTGCCTTTGGCGTACATGCGCGCGGCTTGCTCGATCTCGACCAGGGTCAGGCCGGACTGCTCGACGATCTGCTCCCATGAGGTGTCGTCGACAGTGGCGAGGTACTCCAGCACGTTGGCGCTGTGGGCATTGAGGAAGTCATGATCGAACACCGCTGGCTCACCAGCTTTCTGCGCATCGCGTTCCCATTGCAGGAGGAACTTGGCCATGCCGCGCAGCACCGCCATGTCGCCGCCGAGTGCCGGGCGGAAGTACGCGGTGTTGGTCGGCTTGTCGCCGTTGGTGAGCATTTCGATCGGGTGCTGTGGATGCTGGAAACGCTCCAGACCGCGCTCTTTCAGCGGATTGATGCACACCACCTGGGCGCCGCGTTTCACCGCTTCACGCAACGGTTCGAGCATGCGCGGATGGTTGGTGCCGGGGTTCTGGCCCCAGACGAAAATCGCGTCGGCGTGTTCGAAGTCGTCGAAGGTCACCGTGCCTTTGCCGACCCCGACACTCTGCGCCAACGCCACGCCGCTGGCCTCGTGGCACATGTTCGAGCAGTCAGGAAAATTGTTGGTGCCGTAAGCCCGCACGAACAGCTGATATAGGTACGCTGCTTCGTTGCTGGCGCGGCCCGAGGTGTAGAACTCGGCCTGATCCGGGCTTGGCAGATTGCGCAGGTGCTTGCCGATCAGGGCGAAGGCATCTTCCCAAGAGATCGGCTTGTAGCGATCGGACTCGGCGTCGTAGGCCATCGGCTCGGTCAGGCGGCCCTGATATTCCAGCCAGTAATCGCTCTGCTCCAGCAGGGAAGTGACGCTGTGCTTGGCGAAGAATTTGGCATCGACGCGACGCTTGGTCGCTTCCCAGTTCACCGCTTTGGCGCCGTTCTCGCAGAACTTGACCATGCCGCTTTCCGGCGAATCACCCCAGGCGCAACCCGGGCAGTCGAAGCCGCCATTCTGGTTGGTCTTGAGCATCATGCGCAGGTTTTTCAGGGCGTTGTCGCTGGTCAGCCACGCCTGGGCCACACTGATCAGGGCGCCCCAGCCGCCAGCGGCACCTTTGTAAGGCTTGTAGCGCGGGACAGGTTTCTGGTCGGCTTGATGATGTTGGCTCACGCTTGATTCTCCATCGCGGGGCTGTACACCCGCGGCGCACTTTTCTGCGGCAGGTGGATGAGATTGAGGTTATGGCGCCGGGCCCATTGCACGGCCAGGCCGGTGGGTGCCGACAGGCTGACCAGGGTCTGGATCCCGGCACGCAAGACTTTCTGGATCAATTCGAGGCTGCAACGGCTGGTGACAATCGCCAGGCCGCCTTCGGTAGAAATCTTCTGGCGGATCAACCCGCCGATCAGCTTGTCGAGGGCGTTATGGCGGCCGATGTCTTCCCGTCCGAGCAGCAATTCGCCGCTGGCATTCATGAACACCGCAGCATGCACCGCGCCGCAGTGCTGGCCGAGCGGCTGGAACGCGCCGATGCGCTGGCGCAAACCGTCGAGCCATTCGATCGGTGGCAAGGCTGCGCCCGGCAACACTTTGAGCTCAGGCAGCGCCTGTTCGACGGCTTCGACGCCGCACAGTCCGCAGCCGCTGGTGCCGGCCAACTGCCGACGCTGCTGTTTGAGGTTCCAGAACGCGCGGTTGGCAATGGTCACTTGCGCGTATTGCGCCGAGCCTGCGCCCGTCAGTTGCAGATCGTAGATATCGCTGGCGTCTTCGATGATGCCGCTGCCGAGGCTGAAACCGACGATGAAATCTTCAAGATCGGTCGGGGTCACCAGCATCACCGCCTGGCTGATGCCGTTGTAGGTGATCGCCAACGCGACTTCCTCGGCCAGCGCGGTGCTGGCCGATGCCTCAAAGGGTAGATCGCTGTAGCTGTAGGTCTGGCTGGCGGCAGGCGCGGGCGTTTCAATTGCTGGCGCCGCGCAGGCTGGGCGCTTGGCGTTCATGGCATCACCGACGGTTTGATCTAGGTCAAGACTAGGCGCGGCAAGTTGTCGCGTCTAATCGCTATTACCGATCTACCGATAGATGCCGTCGATCAAGCGTCTTTTGGCGATTTCTGATAAAGCGCGAAACAGGCTTCCGCCAGCGCTGAACGCGGCGCGCCACGGCGCATGATCAGGCCCAGCGGCGCGAGGGTGTGGGCATTTTCGATCGGTTGCAGACGCAGGTGATCAGCAAGGGTTTCCGCGCCGCCATCGAGCGGCATGATCGCGCAGCAAAAACCGCCGTGTACTGCTTGCAGCAGTTGATGCACGGCGTCGGTTTGCAACAGCGGTTGCGGGGTCAGGCCACGGCTGTGGAAGTTGTGGTCGATGGACTGGCGAAAGTGCATGCCGCTGGTGAGCATGCACAGAGGCAGTTCGATCAGCGATTCCCAGCTCAGGGGTTCTTCGCCGAAGTTGAACGAGCGCTCGTCATAGAGCAGGCCCATGCGCGTCTCGTTGAAGGCCAGCGAATCGAAGCGCTCGCTGTCCAGGCGCTCCAGATACGACACGCCAATGTCGATGCGGTTGTTCGCCAGGTGTTCGAGCACCTGCTCGGAGCTCAGCGACGACAGTTCGAAGCGCAAGTCCGGGTGCGCCGCGTGCAGTCGTTGCATCAGCGGCAAGGGATCGAAGCTCGACAGCGGCACCACGCCCAGGCGCAGCGTACCGATCAGATTTCCGCGACAGGCCGCCGCTTCAGCCTGCAAGCCGTCGTAAGCTGCCAGCACCGTACGCGCCCACGCCAGCACGCGTTCGCCCGGTGCGGTGAAGCCTTCGAAGCGCTGGCCGCGATTGACCAATGGCAGGTCGAGTTCTTCTTCGAGGCTGCGCAAGCGCATCGACAGGGTCGGCTGGGTGATGTGGCAGCGCGCGGCGGCCTGGCCGAAATGGCGGGTTTCGTCGAGGGCGATGAGGAATTTCAGCTGCTTGATGTCCATCTTCGCTCCGGGCGGTTGGCGGGGTGTGGCGATTCTACCGCCTGCGGCGTGGGAGCGTCATTGGTCGGACTGGAACCGGGTTTGGCCGGGGTGGTCTAGGCTTGGACGACTGACCCTTTATTACATGGAGTGAATGCGATGAGCCTGTTCAGTTTTTTGAAAGAAGCCGGTGAAAAGATTCTCGATGCACTGACGCCGGACAAGGCCGAGGCCAACAGCGCAGCGCTGACCAAGCACGTGCAGGAAGCGCTGACTGGTATCGATACGTCGAAGATCCAAGTCAAGGTTGAAGGCGAAAAGGTCATCGCCACGGGTGAAGCGGCGAGTCAGGAAGAGAAAGAAAAGATTCTCTTGGCCCTGGGTAACGTCGCCGGCGTGAGTGGCGTGGACGATCAGATCACCGTGACGGGTGGCGTTGCCGCCGCTGCAAAATTTGTCACGGTCGAGAAGGGCGATACGCTGAGTGCGATTTCCAAGCGCGTGTATGGCGACGCCAACCAGTACAACAAGATTTTCGAGGCCAACAAACCTCAGCTCAAACATCCAGACAAGATCTACCCGGGACAAGTACTGCGTATTCCTGAATAACATTCGAAAGCGCTTTCGCGAGCAGGCTCGCTCCCACATTTGAAACGTATTTCGGTGTGGGAGCGAGCCTGCTCGCGATGGCAGCAACGCGACGTCAAAGCCCTGCAATCAAATCCCGGTAATCCTCGACGGCGGCAAACTCCGCTGTGTCCTTCGGCCCTTTGCGGCTGTCCGGTTCTTTCACCGCCAGCAAGTGCGCCACGCCAAAATCCCGTGCACTGCGCAGGATCGGCAAGGTGTCATCGATAAACAGGCTGCGCGCCGGATCAAAACCGATGTCCGCCTGCAAGGCATCCCAGAATTGCGGGTTCTCCTTGGGATAACCATAGTCGTGCGAGCTGATCAGCCGCTCGAAGTATGGTGCGAGTTCGATCCGTTCCAGTTTCAACGACAGCGAATCGCGGTGCGCATTGGTGATCATGATCACCCGTTTGCCGGCGCGTTTGATTGCATCGAGGAAGGTATCGGCATCGGCGCGCAGGGCGATCAAGTGGGCGGTTTCCTGTTTCAGTTCACGCACCGACAATTTCAGTTCCGCACTCCAGAAATCCAGGCAGTACCACTGTAACTGGCCGGCGTGGCGCTCGAACAATGGCTGCAATTCCAGCTCGGCCATGGCCCGGCTGATGCCGTGCAGCTCGGCGTAGCGCTGGGGCAGGTGTTCGAGCCAGAAATGGTTGTCGAAGTGCAGATCCAGCAGCGTGCCGTCCATGTCGAGCAGAACGGTATCGATGTCGGACCACGGTAAAGAAGGCATGGCAACGTCTCGAACGGTGAAAGGATATCCGACGCAAACAATCGGGAAAGCCGCGTTATAGTAGCGCGTTCACGCCAAGGAGCTTTGCATGCGCCAGAAACCCACCGTACTCGCCCGCGAGATCGTCGCCACCAGTCGCCTGTTTCGCGTCGAAGAACTCAAGCTGCGATTTTCCAATGGCGTGGAGCGTACTTACGAGCGTCTGGTCGGCAAGGGCGCGGGTTATGGCGCGGTGATGATCGTCGCGATGCTTGATGCCGAACACGCAGTGTTAATCGAGGAATACTGCGGCGGCACCGACGAATACGAACTGTCTCTGCCCAAAGGCCTGATCGAGCCGGGCGAGGACGTGCTGGCGGCGGCCGAGCGGGAGCTCAAGGAAGAGGCCGGTTATGGCGCGCGTCAACTGGAGCATCTGACCGAGCTGTCGCTGTCGCCCGGTTACATGAGCCAGAAAATCCAAGTGGTGCTGGCCACCGACCTGTATGAAGAGCGGCTGGAAGGTGATGAGCCGGAGCCGATGCGGGTCGACAAGGTCAACCTGCGCGAACTGTCGGCACTGGCGCAGAATCCGCAATTTTCCGAGGGCCGCGCGTTGGCGGCGCTGTATTTGACCCGCGACCTGCTGAGCCAGCGCGGGGTGTTCAGCTATGAGTGAGACGTCGATGAATTTTCCCCATCCGCTGATGGCACCTGTGGTTGCGCTGGCTTTACAGGCTGGCGAGGCGATTCTGCCGTTCTGGCGTGCCGGCGTCGAAGTCACGGCCAAGTCCGATGATTCGCCGGTGACGGCTGCCGATCTGGCTGCGCATCACCTTATCGTTGCCGGGCTGACGGCGCTGGATCCGAGCATTCCGGTGCTCTCGGAAGAGGACGCCGACATCCCGCAAAGCGTGCGCACCGGTTGGCAGCGCTGGTGGCTGGTGGATCCGCTGGACGGCACCAAGGAGTTCATCAGCGGTAGCGAGGAATTCACTGTGAACATCGCGCTGATCGAAAATGGCCGGGTGGTATTTGGCGTGGTGACGATGCCGACCAACGGTCGTTTTTACGTCGGCGGTGCCGGATTTGGAGCCTGGCGTGGCGACGAGGGCGGTACGCCGACGGCGATTCAGGTGCGCGATGTGCCTGCGCCGGGCGAGGCGTTTACCGTGGTGGCCAGCCGCCGACATTCAAGTCCCGAGCAAGAGCGTTTGCTGGCCGGGTTGAGCGCCAGTCTTGGTGAGCTGCAACTGGCCAATATCGGCAGTTCCTTGAAGTTCTGTCTATTGGCCGAAGGTGCTGCTGATTGCTATCCGCGACTGGCGCCGACTTCGCAGTGGGACACGGCGGCAGCGCAGGGCGTGCTGGAAGGCGCGGGGGGCGAGGTGCTGGATCTGAGCGGCGAGGCGTTCAGTTATCCGCCGCGAGAATCGCTGTTGAACGAGTTCTTTCTGGCGCTGCCGGCGAAGGCTGCGTGGCGCGCGCGGTTGTTGGAGTTGGCCCGAGGCTAACTGCCTGATCCGCAATTCCCCTCACCCAGCCCGCTCCCCCAGGAGAGGGAGCCGACCGAGTTGTCTGGCGCTATGCATTGTCCTGGAGAATCGAGTCGATTGTGGATTCGGCGAAGCAGTTCAGGTCGACGTAAATGTGTAGCATCCCCGTATCGGTTCCCTCTCCCTCGGGAGAGGGCTAGGGTGAGGGGCTGTTGATCTTCAACGGTGCAAAACGTACTGCCCGGTAAATCTCACCGCCTCGTCCTCGCTTCCCGCATTCAGGATCCGCGTATCCAGCGTCAGCCGCGCCCGCCCATATCGCCGATACATCGCCACGAACCGTTTCCAGACTGCCGCATCCGGCGCCGGGCAGATCGCCACGGCGTCACCCGTTACCGGCAGCGGATAGCTGATCTGTCCTTCCTGAATGACGATATGTCCGTCGGTAATCCCTTCTTCCTGCAAACGTAGATGCAACCAGCCCCAGCCGGCCAGCACCGCGCCGCAGTAGAGGCTGCCGCCAAACATGGTGCTCTTGTGATTGACGTTGGGCGCAAGTGGCAGGTGCAGGCTCAATTGCTGCTCACGCCACTCAAGCACTTTGAGGCCCATCTCGGCGGTTAGTGGAATGTCGTGATGCAGCACCGTTTGCAGGTATTCGCTTTCGCTGCTCATTCGTTGTCTTCCCCGTGGCTGCTGTCGCCGAAATTCAGACCGTGTTTGCGCAGCTTGTCATGCAGGGTCTTGCGCGGAATACCCAAGGCTTCGGCGAGGCTGCGCACCGAGCTGTGCGAGCGCGCCAGCTCGGCGGCGATCAGCGACTTCTCGAAGTTTTCCACTTGCTCGCTGAGGCCGCCGCTGACCACTTCCACAGGCGTGCCGCCGCTGCCATCAACGCTGTTGTCCAGTGCCAGCTCAAGCCCAAGGGCGAAGCGTTCGGCGGCATTTTGCAGTTCACGCACATTGCCCGGCCAGGTGTGGCGCAGCAGCAGGGCGCGGTGTGCCGGTTGCAGCTCGTGGGGCGGCAAGCCGTGGCGGGCGCTGGCTTCATCGGCGTAGTGCTGGAACAGCACCAGTGCGTCTTCGCCCCTTTCGCGCAGCGGCGGGATGCGCAGCGGCGCGACGTTGAGGCGGTAATACAAGTCGGCGCGGAAGCGACCCTGATCCGCCGCCTGACGCAGGTCCTCCTTGGTCGCGGCGATGACGCGGATGTCCAGCGGGATCAACTGATTGCCGCCCAGGCGTTCGACGACGCGCTCCTGCAGCATGCGCAGCAGCTTCACTTGCACGTCCATGCTCATGCTTTCGATTTCGTCGAGAAACAGCGTGCCGCCGTTGGCGAATTCGAATTTGCCGATGCGGCGTTTCTGCGCGCCGGTGAAAGCACCGGGCTCGTGACCGAACAGCTCGCTTTCCACCACCGATTCCGCCAGCGCGCCGGCATTGATCGCCACGAACGGGCCGTTGCGACGGCTCGACAAATCGTGCAGCGCGCGGGCCACCACCTCTTTGCCGGCACCGGTTTCGCCGAGGATCAGCACGTCAGCCTTGGTCGCCGCCAGCGCACCGATCTGCTCACGCAGACGCAGCATCGGCGTCGAATGGCCGACCAGTCGTGCGCTCAATTCGTTGCGGTCGCTCAAGGCCAGACGCAGGCTGCGGTTGTCCAGCACCAGCCGCCGTAGCGCGAGGGCGCGACGGACGCTGTCGAGCAGCGCGTCGCTGGCAAAGGGTTTTTCCAGAAAATCGTAAGCGCCGGCGCGCATCGCCTGCACTGCCAGCGGTACGTCGCCATGGCCGGTGATCAGCAGCACCGGCAACTCGGGATCCTGTGCATGCAACTCGCTCAACAGTTCGAGGCCGTCCATGCCCGGCATGCGGATGTCGCTGACCACCACCCCCGGCCAGTCACGCTCAAGCTGTGCCGCCAGCCCTTTGGCTTCGGACAGCGGCAGGATTTTCAGGCCGGCCAGGTCCAGGGTCTGGCCGAGGGCCTGGCGCAAGTGCGGATCGTCGTCGATCAACACTACCTGGATGCGATTGTCGATGGTCATGCACTTCGATCCTCGGACGGTTGCAGGCTGACTCCGGGCGCGCCGGCGCGCAGGCGCAGGGTAATCAGGGCACCGCCTTGCTTGTGGTTGGCGAACGACAGCTCGCCACCAAAGGCGCGCATCAGCGTTTCACAAATCGCCAGCCCCAGGCCCAGACCCTGGGTGCGGGTCTTGGTGGTGTAAAAGGGCTCGCTGGCGCGGCCAAGGGCTTCCATGCAGAACCCGGGGCCGTTGTCGCGAATGTACAGATTGACGCCGTCGGCGGTGGCTTCGGCACTCAGCCACACCTTGCGCGGCGGGCCTTTTTCGGTGAGCGCATCGAGGGCGTTGGCCAGCAGATTGCCCAGCACCTGGCGCAGTCGGGTTTCGCCGGCCTCGACCCACAGCGTCGCGGCGGGCAGGTCGCGAATCAGTTCGACTTCCATGCTGCGGCGACGTTTGGCGAGTAATGCCAGCGCATCGTCCAGCGCCGGTTGCAGGGCGACGCTTTCCGGTGCGTGGCGATCGCGCCGAGCGAAGGCACGCAGATGGGCGATGATCGAGGCCATGCGCCCGGTCAGTTCGCTGATCAGCTTGAGGTTGCCGCGCGCGTCCTCGGTGCGCTGATGATCGAGCAGCACTTCGGCGTTTTCCGCATAGCTGCGAATCGCCGCCAGCGGTTGATTGAGTTCGTGACTGATGCTCGCCGACATGGTCCCCAGCGCCGACAATTTGCCCGCCTGGACCAGATCGTCCTGGGCGCGCACCAGCTCCTGCTGCGCCTGCTCACGCTCGAGCACTTCCTGCTTCAAACGCCGGTTGAGGCCCTCCAGATCGCTGGTACGTTCAGCCACCCGGCCTTCCAGTTCGCGGCGCGCTTTGGCCTCGAAGGCGATGCGCTCCAGATAATGCCGGCGACGTTGCATCATCAAACCCACCAGCAGCATCACCACCAACAGCGTGGCGCCGCCGATCGCAACTACCGTGCGCACCGGACGATCGATCAGCGTGCGCGGGGCGAGAATGCTCACGCTCCAGCCGGTTTCGGCGATGTCGTGGGTCTGCGTCAGCCAGGCGTCGGCGCTCAGGTTAAGCGGCCGGGGTTCACGGGTCGGGTAGGGCTGGATCGCAGTGATCGCGGCGCGCTCGGCATCGCTCAACTCGCGAGTGGAGCGGAAACGCCATTCCGGGCGCGACGTCAGGATGACCACGCCGTTATGGTCGGTCACCAGCAGTTGTTCCGGGGTTTTTCCCCACAGGCTTTCGGTGTGATCGAGGTCGACCTTGATCACCAGTACGCCGATGATTTTTTCGCCGTTGCGCACAGCAGCGGCGAAGAAGTAGCCGCGTTTGGCCGAAGTGGTGCCGAGGCCGAAGAAGCGTCCGAGGCGGCCGGCCATGGCTTCGCTGAAATACGGGCGGAAGGCGAAGTTGCGGCCGACGAAGCTGTCGCGTTTGTCCCAGTTCGACGCCGCCAGCGTCTGGCCGGACGTGTCCATCAGGTACATGACTTCAGCGCCGGTCTGCGCAGCGATGTTATTCAGCAGGCGATTGGCGTTGCCTTGGGTCACGCCGTCGTCCGGCGCACCGAGCACCGCGCGCAGGGCCGGCAAGTCGCCGAGAATCTGCGGCAACACTTCATAGCGATGCAGGGTGCCGAGCAGATTGGCGACGTAAAGATCAAGGGTCTGGCGATTCTGCCCGGCGAGTTCGCTGCGGTAATAGCGTTCGGCGAGGTGTTCCAGCGGCCACAGTAGCGGCGCCAGGCACATGGCCAACAGTGCGAGGCTGCGCCAGCGAGGTCTGCGGGGGAGCGGTGGTTTCATGTGCCGGATACGCCTGTAGGGACAGGCGCATTATGCCCGGCCTCAGGCGAAGACGTCAGCGTCCTTGAGCAGCGCAGCCGCCTGGTCCTTGGCCGACAGCTTCGGCGCTTCGTCCAGTTGCCAGTCGATGCCCAGCGCCGGGTCATCCCAGCGAATGCTGCGCTCGGAGGACGGGTCGTAATAGTTGGTGGTCTTGTAGAGGAACTCGGCGAACTCGCTCAGCACCACGAAACCGTGAGCGAAACCTTCCGGTACCCATAGCTGACGATGGTTTTCCGCCGACAGGCGCACCGCCACCGATTTGCCGAAATGCGGCGAGCTGCGACGGATGTCCACCGCCACATCGAGCACTTCACCCGCGGTCACGCGAACCAGTTTGCCCTGGGTGTTCTGCAACTGGTAATGCAGACCACGCAGCACGCCTTTTTGCGAGCGCGAATGGTTGTCCTGCACAAACTGCGTTTCCAGACCGGTAGCGTCCTGAAACGCCTTGGCATTGAAACTCTCGTAGAAAAAACCGCGCTCGTCGCCGAACACCTTGGGTTCGATGATCAGAACACCGGGCAGATCGGTGGTGATGACATTCATGAGGATTTCCATAGACAGGTTTGAATGGGCGACATTCTTGCGCAAAGCGCTGCGGGGCGCGAATGCGGACTACGCCGGAGCGTCAATCGACCTCGCCAAAATACCAGTGTTCCTCTTCATAAGTCTGCCCATCCCAGCCTTCAACCTCGTAGCGCAAACCTCGTTCGCGCATGCCCTGTGGCAACACAAGACCCCATTCTTGAGCCAGGCTTTTGCCGGTTTCGACATATTCGCTGTCGGAGGCAGGGATGTGACCGCGGTGGTATTCCAGATCCGTATAGATACAGATTTCGCTGGAAAACATGCCGGGAACACAAATGGCTGCGACCACCCTGCAGTCAAGCGCATGCTCAGGACGAGCCAGGCGTAGATGCTGCGCCGCGTCGATCAAGTTCTGGGCACATTGCCTTTTCAGATCGGTTGTTGCCTGTTTTCCTTCGACCATCGCCATGTGAATCGGAATTTTCCAGTTCCAGTATTTATCTTCGAGAGTGAGGTCGGCTGGAAAGTATCCCTCGAAATCGGCGGCCCAAGCAGCCAATGCACGTAAGCGGCGAGGGATGTTGCGAACCTTTTTGTCGGTAAGGGCGAGGCGACGATGGGACATGACTTGGGCTTGCATCCGTGCTGTGAATTCGGGGCGCAGATTGCACAGCGCGGCGCTGAAACACAATCTGAAAGTCTTGTAGGAAAGTTTGCCTGGGAGGCTTTCGCGATGATCTTGCCGTTTTCCTTTCACCGGCCAGCGTCTTGAGGGGTTGCGTAACCGCCAAGGCAATGGCGATATAAGCGCCTAATAAAATTTCAGGGGTCGTTTCATGCCGCTCGCCACGTTGATTCATCGCGCCAGTTTGCCCGGTTCGCAGGTTTCAGAGGCGCAGGCGCTGCAATGGCTGGCCGAATATTACGGGTTCAGCGGCACGTTGCAGGCGCTGGGCAGCCAGCAGGATCTGAATTATCGCGTCGACAGCGCGCGTGGACGCTTTGTGCTGAAAGTCTGTCGTGGCGACTACGCTCTTGTGGAGCTGCAAGCCCAGCACGCCGGGCTCAAATACTTGGCCGAGCATTCGGCGATCAAGGTGCCGCGCGTCATTGCAGCCAATAACGGTGCCGATCTGTTGTCGTTGCAAGCCAGTGGCGAAACGGTGCATGTGCGCTTGCTGGAGTACATCGACGGCCAACCATTGACCGATTTCGATCATCTTGGCAAAGATGTGGTCGCCGGGTTTGGCCGACTCTGTGGCGAGATGGATCTGGCCCTGGCAGGCTTCGATCACCCGGGCCTTGAACGCACCTTGCAGTGGGACGCGCGTCACGCCAGCGCGTTGATCAATCATCTGTTGCCGGTGATCACCGACGCGCAGCAGCGTGCGGCGATCAGCGCTGTCGCCGAGCAGGCCGAACGCCGTTTGCAGCCGTTGCTGGACAAGCTGCCGGTGCAGGCGATTCACATGGACATCACCGATGACAACGTCGTCTGGGCGCGCGATGCCCGGCGGCATTGGCAGTTGCAGGGTGTGATCGATTTCGGTGATCTGGTGCGCACCTGGCGCATCACTGATTTGTCCGTGACCTGTGCGGCTTTGCTGCATCACGCCGATGGCGATCCGTTGGTCATCCTGCCGGCCGTCAAGGCTTATCACGCGGTCAATCCGTTGCAGTACGCTGAGCTGCAAGCGCTGTGGCCATTGATCGTGGCGCGGGCGGCGGTGCTGGTGCTCAGTGGCGAGCAACAGGTGAGCATCGACCCCACCAATACCTATAGCCGCGACAATCTCATTCACGAGTGGGAAATCTTTCGCGTCGCGACATCGGTGCCACAGGCGCTGATGGAAGCGGCGATTCTCAGCGCCGTGGACGAGACCGTGCCGAAGGTCGAAAACCCGGAATTTGCACCGTTGTTGCCAGGGCTGGTCGGGCGCGAATTCGCGCTGATCGATCTGGGCGTGTTGAGCCCGCACTTCGAGGCGGGCAATTGGGAGCAGCCGGGCATTGATCAGCGCTTGCTGACAGAAGCCGCAGCGGTGCACGGGCTGGCGGCGACGCGTTATGGCCAGTACCGCTTGTCACGTACTCGGCCAGACAGCGCGACTGAGCCGGACACGTTCGCGTTGCATGTCGAATTGCGTGTGCCGACCGGAACCGAAGTTCAAGCACCGTTCGCCGGCGTGCTGAAGCAAGCGGCAAACGGTGCGCTGCAACTCGATGGCCCACAGTTCAGCGTTCGCCTGTGGGGCGTGACGCCTGTTCTTGAACATGGGGTGGCAGTGGATAGAGGCCAGAAACTCGGTGAAGTCACTGGGCCGCTGATTGTGCAGTTGTGCCGAGAAGCAGAGCTCGACGCGCCGCTGTTCTGCACGCCGTCCCGTGCATCGGCGTGGCAGGCGTTGTGCCCGTCACCGGCGATGCTGCTCGGGCTGGCCTGCGACGCCGAGCCTGAGCTGGACGCGAAAACCCTGATCGAACGCCGCGATGCCAGTTTCGCCCGCACGCAAAAACACTATTACGTTGACCCACCGCGCATTGAACGCGGCTGGCGCAATCACCTGATTGATATGCAGGGCCGCTCGTATCTGGACATGCTCAATAACGTCGCCGTGCTCGGCCACGGTCACCCTCGGATGGCGGCGGTCGCGGCGCGGCAGTGGTCGTTGCTCAATACCAATTCGCGCTTCAACTACGCGGCGGTCGCCGAATTTTCCGAGCGCTTGCTGAAGCTGGCGCCGGAGGGCATGGATCGCGTGTTCCTGGTCAACAGCGGCAGTGAGGCCAATGACCTGGCGATTCGTCTGGCCTGGGCCTACAGCGGCGGGCGCGACATGATCAGCGTGCTCGAGGCGTATCACGGCTGGACGATCGGCGCCGATGCGGTATCGACGTCGATTGCCGACAACCCGAAGGCCCTGGAAAGTCGCCCGGACTGGGTGCACCCAGTGCCAGCGCCGAACACGTATCGCGGCGAATTCCGTGGCGCCGATTCGGCGCCGGATTACGTGCGCAGCGTCGAGCATCATCTGCAAAAACTGGCCGAGCAAAAGCGGCAACTGGCCGGTTTCATCTGCGAGCCGGTCTACGGTAATGCCGGGGGTATTTCTTTACCGCCGGGTTATTTGCCGCAGGTGTATGAAAAAGTCCGCGCGCAGGGTGGAGTATGCATCGCTGACGAAGTGCAGGTCGGTTACGGGCGCATGGGTCATTTTTTCTGGGGCTTCGAAGAGCAGGGCGTGGTGCCGGACATCATCACCATGGCCAAGGGCATGGGTAACGGTCAGCCACTTGGCGCGGTGATCACTCGCCGGGAAATCGCCGAGGCGCTGGAGGCTGAGGGCTATTTCTTCTCGTCGGCGGGCGGCAGTCCGGTCAGTTGCCAGATCGGCATGGCGGTGCTCGATGTGATGGAGGAAGAAAAGCTCTGGGAAAACGCTCAGGTCGTCGGCGGCCACTTCAAGGCGCGCCTGGAAGCGTTGATCGATAAACATCCGCTGGTCGGCGCGGTGCACGGCTCCGGGTTTTATCTCGGGCTGGAACTGATCCGCAATCGGCAGACGCTGGAGCCGGCGACCGCCGAAACTGCGTTCCTGTGTGATCGCTTGCGTGAGCTGGGGATCTTCATGCAGCCGACCGGCGACGATTTGAACATTCTCAAGATCAAGCCACCGATGGTGACGTCGCGCCAGAGCGTGGATTTCTTTGTCGATATGCTGGATCGGGTGTTGAGCGAAGGACTGTAAGCAAGGCACATCCCCTGTGGGAGCGAGCCTGCTCGCGAAAGCTGCTTATCAGTCGCCACATGCGGTGACTGACACAGCGCATTCGCGAGCAGGCTCGCTCCCACATTTGTTTTCGCTCTTAAGTCCGATTTGTATCGATTTAATTGGCGTTCGAAAAGAGAGATTCCTTCTTTGCAGCTTCTAAAGCCGATATTTATCGGTTATAAAGTCGCCATTGCTCCGGCATGGTGATCTCTTGTCCGGTGCGCGCGTTTTCTTTTCGGTTGAATTCTTCGACCGTCAAAGCACTAGCCCGGAGATGATTCATGAGCCGTATCGTTACCGTCGCCGCCACGCAGATGGCCTGTTCGTGGGACCTGGAAGCCAACCTCGAAACCGCTGAAAGACTGGTCCGTGAAGCCGCCGGCAAAGGCGCGCAGATCATCCTCATCCAGGAACTGTTCGAGGCACCGTACTTCTGCCAGAAGCCCAATCCGGATTACCTGCAACTGGCAACGACGGTTGAAGAAAACGTGGCCATCAAGCATTTCCAGAAAATCGCCAAAGAGCTGCAAGTAGTGCTGCCGGTCAGCTTCTACGAACTGGCCGGGCGTGCACGCTTCAACAGCATCGCGATCATCGACGCCGACGGCAGCAACCTCGGGATTTATCGTAAAAGCCACATCCCCGACGGCCCGGGCTATCACGAAAAGTATTACTTCAACCCGGGCGACACCGGCTTCAAGGTATGGAACACCCGATACGCAAAAATCGGCGTGGGCATCTGCTGGGACCAGTGGTTCCCGGAAGCGGCGCGCAGCATGGCCTTGCAAGGCGCGGAAATTCTCTTTTATCCAACCGCGATCGGCAGCGAGCCGCACGACAAGACCATCTCTTCACGCGATCACTGGCAGCGGGTGCAGCAGGGCCATGCCGGCGCCAACCTGATGCCGCTGATTGCCAGCAACCGCATCGGCAATGAAGAGCAGGACGGCTACGACATCACCTTCTACGGCTCGTCGTTCATCGCCAACCAGTTCGGCGAAAAAGTGCAGGAGCTGAATAAAACCGAAGAAGGTATTCTTGTGCACACGTTCAACCTCGACGAGCTGGAACATATTCGCAGCGCGTGGGGTTCATTCCGCGACCGCCGGCCGAATCTGTACGGCGCGTTGAAAACCCTCGACGGTTCCCTGGAGTCCTGATGACCACATTGAAAAGTACCCCACGCGCCGATGGCTTCTACATGCCGGCCGAGTGGGCGCCACAAACCCAGACCTGGATGATCTGGCCCGAGCGCCCGGACAACTGGCGTCTGGGTGGCAAACCGGCGCAGGCCGCGCACGCCACAGTGGCCAAAGCCATCGCCCGCTTCGAGCCGGTGACCGTTGCCGTCTCCGCCGGCCAATACGAAAACGCCCGCGCGCGCCTCGATGTGCCGAATATCCGCGTGGTGGAAATGTCCAGCGACGACGCCTGGGTTCGCGACAGCGGCCCGACCTTCGTGATCAATAACCATGGCGAAGTGCGCGGTGTGAACTGGGATTTCAACGCCTGGGGTGGTTTCGATGGCGGCCTGTATGCACCGTGGAACCGTGATTCGCAGGTCGGCGGCAAGATCCTCGAGATCGAGCGCAGCCCGCGTTACCGCACCGAAGGTTTCGTGCTCGAAGGCGGTTCGATCCATGTCGATGGCGAAGGCACGCTGATCACCACCGAAGAATGCCTGCTCAACCGCAATCGCAACCCGCACCTGAGCCGCGAAGAAATCGAAGCCGTACTCAGCGACAACCTGTCTGTGGACAAGATCATCTGGTTGCCGGATGGCTTGTTCAACGATGAAACCGACGGCCATGTGGATAACTTCTGCTGCTACGTGCGTCCGGGCGAAGTGCTGCTGGCGTGGACCGATGATCCGCAGGATCCGAACTACCCGCGCTGCCAGGCCGCAATGAAAGTGCTGCAAAGTAGCACCGACGCCAAGGGCCGCCCGTTCACGGTGCACAAAATGCCGATTCCGGGGCCGCTCTATGCGACCGAAGAAGAGTGCGCCGGCGTCGATGCGGTGGACGGTTCGCAGGAGCGCAATCCTTCCGTGCGTCTGGCCGGTTCCTACGTGAACTTTCTGATCGTCAACGGTGGCATCATCGCGCCGAGCTTCGACGACCCGAAGGACGCCCCGGCCAGGGAAATCCTGCAGACGCTGTTTCCGCAGCACGAAGTCGTGATGGTGCCGGGCCGCGAACTGTTACTGGGTGGCGGCAATATTCACTGCCTTACCCAACAGCAGCCAGCGCCGCACAAAGAGTGAGTTGAGTCGTAACAGCTTGAGTTGATTCACAAATCAGCCAGGCAATGATTAGCTCGCTCAGCATCAAAGCAAGCCCGCGGCCCGTCAGGACCGCGGGCTTGTTTGTATCCGCCGGTCGACATTCGGGTCGCCTTGGCATAGCTCTTGTATTGCTCCTGATGCACTAGGGAGGGAGGGGAACTTCAACAGTTCTGTCACAAACCTTGGATAACGTAGCCGCTCACGAACGGGGAGAGAGCGCTGAAATGAACGCCGAAGTGAACGTAATCAGCGAGCGGACTGTGCATCCCATGGCCGTCAACGGCGAATCGCTCCAGCTTGTCGCGCACTGGTTGAAGTCCAATGGAACGCGTCAGATCAGACAACCTGATCCGCGCCGGATGATGATCGAGCGCTACCCCGCTGGCCTGTTCAGCGAGGCCGAGCTGGAAGCCTTGTGGGATGTGATGGAAGGATAAGAACAATAGGGATTGGTAAAAGCGCTGCCGGGATGGCGGCGCTTTTTTTGCCTGATTTTTATCCACAGGTATTCAAAGGTGGGAGCGAGCCTGCTCGCGAAGGCGTCAGCCCTGCCAATGACTTTGTTGACTGATCCAGCGCTTCGCGAGCAGGCTCGCTCCCACAGTTCAAACTCCCTGTTTAATCCGTTTTTTCTGCAACCGCCCAGCAAAAAAATTACGTTTCTTAGACGTTTTTCGCCTATTTAAAGACGATTCTTGAAATTGACACACAGTTCAGGGCGCGGCTACGATTCGGCCCAACGCCTGTGGCTAACCGCCATGACTCAAAATAAGGAGCAGGCCCGCCATGACGTTAACGTCGGCGGGCTTTTTTGTTTCGGGGTGAATACAAGAGTGCAGAAAGCGCCGTTTCAGCCGTTCGACACAGCGCGTTTCAACCCGTAATAAGGAAAACAAAATGTTGAACAAGCGAATCAGTCTGATCGCACTGGGGATGTTGAGTGCTACACAGGCCATGGCTAACGACCAGGCCGAATCCAAGGGTTTCGTTGAAGACAGCAGCCTGAAAGTACTGTTGCGCAACGCCTACATCAATCGTGATTACAAAGACGGTAACAAGGACAAGGCCGAATGGGGCCAAGCGGCCATCGGTACGTTCTCGTCGGGCTTCACTCAAGGCACCGTCGGTGTCGGCGTGGACGCTTTCGGTCTGTACGCATTGCGCCTGGACGGCGGCAAGGGCCGTAGCGGCGCCGGCGGCATCGACTTCTTCAAACAGGAAAATGACGGTCGTGCGAACCACGACATCGCCAAGGGCGGTGCTGCGGTCAAGTTTCGCGTTTCCAACACCGTGTTGACCTACGGCGACCAGATGCCGGCCCTGCCGGTGCTGAGCTACGACAACGTGCGTCTGCTGCCGGAAAGCTATACCGGCACGTTGATCACTTCCCGTGAAATCCAAGGCCTGGAATTGAACGCCGGCCGATTCACCGCCGAGTCGCGCAAGAGCGATGAAGGCCGTGACAGCGGCGGTCTGAAGTCGATCAACGTGTTGGGCGGCAGCTATCAGTTCACCGAACACTTCAAAGGCGCGCTGTATGCGTCCGACGTGGAAGACGTCTTGAAGAAACAGTACGTGAATGCCAACTATGTGATTCCGTTCAACAAGGATCAGTCCCTGACCCTGGATTTCAACGGCTATCGCACCAAGCTGGACAGCTCGTACGTACGCGAAAACACCGTGCCGGGCGAAAGCATCGTCACCGGTCGCGACAACAAGATCTGGAGCCTTGCAGCCACCTTCGCCACCGGCCCGCACTCGTTCACCGTGGCGCATCAGCGTTCCACTGGCGACAGCAACTTGGGCTACGCCTATGGCGGCTATCAGAAAGACCAGGGTCGTGTCGGCGACGGTGGTAACTCCATCTACCTGGCCAACTCCTACTGGTCTGACTTCAACGCCGAAGACGAACGCAGCTGGCAGCTGGGTTATGGCTTGGACTTTGGTTCGTTCGGCGTTCCGGGTCTGAGCTACAACTTCGCTTACGTGCGCGGCGACAACATCACCACGTCCACCAGCGAAGGCGGCACCGAGCGCGAGATCTTCAACCAGTTCAAGTACGTCGTGCAAAGTGGCCCGGCCAAAGACCTGAGCGTGAAGTTGCGCAGTTCGATCCTGCGCGTGTCGCAGAAATCCAGCGAGTACAACGTCAGCGGTAACGAACTGCGTGTATTCGTGGACTATCCGATCAACATCTTCTGATGATTGATCCGCTGTAAGAAAAATGAGAAAACCCCGATTCGTTCGGGGTTTTTTTTCGCCGGTTTTTCAGCGAAAACCGCAAATAACCGGTGTTCTTGTCATGTAAAAGTCGTTTTTCAAGCGCTGCAGATTCCGTTTCAAGCAGTGCTTCAAATGCCTGAAATTCTTTCTCATGGACGCAAATTCTCCACCCAATAGATTAGGGCGTTCAACGCAGCGGAGAATTTGGTAATGATCGTTTTGAACAGAGAAGTGGGCGAATCGCTACGGCGCGACAAGTTTGTCAACGTCCAGGGTGGTGACTTCAATCTCTACGGTCATTTTGCCGACTTCGTCAGACTGACCAAAAGTTGGGAAAACATGGAGCCTGACAGCTACTACGGTCAGGCCGAAGCCGGCATGCGTTATCGTCGTTACAGCGACTTTGAATACAATCCGAAAACCCGTGAGCTCAAGCAACTTGAGCATCGCGCTTACGTGCAATCGAAAGAGAACAACGCTTACGTCGGCGGCGTGGTGCGGCACTTTCAGGACTTTTCCGAGGAAGTGATCTCTTCGCCGGTGATGCGCAGCCTGATCGACACCGATTTTGAAGTGTACAAAAGTGTCCTGCCGGAAGAGTTGCACGATGAAATCTGGCAGTGCCAGATCCATCAGATCCGCATCGAGATCAAACCCGGCAAACAGCTGGAAATCACCCCTGAAGGCATTCATTGCGACGGCTATCCGTTCAGCGGCGTGCACTTCTGGGGGCGCAATAATGTCGAGGGCGCTGAGAGTCGTTTGTATGACATTCATCAGCAGCAACTGGCGGCGACCACCTACGAGGAAATTCTCGATACCACCTATTTCCTTGATCGCGACATGCGCCATTACGTGACCCCGGCGCGCAACACCCACACCCATGCCATGGCGTACCGGCAGATTCTGGCGATTTCCTTCTCGCGGCCCGGGACCGCTTTCGACATTGTTCGCTAATCAGATCACCCCAATCGACGGCGTCGAGTGCTCGACGCCAGTGGTACTGCGCCGCGCAACTGCCAAGGATGCACAACGCATGGAGCGCTTCTTCCGCCAGTTCGACGAAGTGTCGTTCTGCGAATGGCAGGACGCCAAATGCCTGCGCGGCGTGTTGATCCAGAAAACCACCACGGCGTACCTGGCTTTCGATGTCGAGGGCGAGATCGTCGGCGCGGTGCTCGGCGGCATGCTCGGCAGTCGCGGCACGATCAACCATCTGGCCGTGAGCCCGCGTTACCGCAGCCAGGGCGTTGGCCAGCGTTTGGTCGAAGCAGCGTCGTCCGACATGAAACGGGTCGGGGTGCTGCGGATGTTTCTGTTCGTCGACGATGCTAACCTCGCGGGCAAGCGATTCTGGGCTGCCCAGGGTTTTTGCGAGCCTCACGGCGAACGAACATTTGAGAGGGATCTATGAATGAAAGGTCCGGCAGCGCGCCGCTGATGGCGACACATCAGCCGTCGCGCACGTTTGCCGAAGCCAGCCCGGTGGTCGCCGGGTATTTCACCGTGTCGTTTGTCTTCGGGCTGATGGCGGTCAACGCCGGCCTGCCGATGTGGCTGCCAGTGGCGATGTGCTTGTTCGTCTATGCCGGCGCATCGCAATTCGCCGCGCTGGCGCTGATCTCCAGCGGTGCGTCGCTGACCACCATTGTGCTGACCACTTTCCTGATCAATGCGCGGCACATGCTGATGTCGGTGTACATGGCCAAAGCCCTGCGTGCATTGGGCTTGAGCCGCATGGAGCGTTGGGCTTACGCCGGTGGCCTGACGGATGAATCCTTCGCCTTTCACAGCGTCAAGCTCGGTACAGGCGCACCGGTCAACGTGCGTTACCTGATCGGTTTCAATCTGTTCTGCCACACCTCGTGGGTGCTCGGCGGTTTGCTCGGTGCGGTCTGCGCGCAGTACGCGGCGCACTTGATCAAATATCAGCTCGATTACGCGCTGACGGCGATGATGCTCTACGTGCTGGTCTCGCTGTGCAACACGCGCAACAAATTGATTGCGGCCGCTGCTGCCGTGGTCTGCATGGGCGCGCTGAGCCTGATCGGCAGTTCGCCCTTCAACGTATTTATCGCCACGTTCGTGGGCTGCGGAGTGGGTGTATGCCTGACCAAACGTTCCTGATTCTGGTGGTGGTGCTGATGATGGCGGTGACCTTCCTGCCGCGCGCCTTGCCGCTGCAGATCAACACCGAACACTGGCCGCCGTTCGTGGCGCGCGCACTGGAATATCTGCCGGTGGCGATCGTCGCTGCGATCAGCCTCACGCCCCTGTTGATCAAGGACCGGCAGATCCAGCTCGATCGCCCGGAATTCTATGCCGCGATTCCGACGTTGCTATGTGCGTATTTCAGCAAAAACCTCTTTCTCAGTGTGGCGGTGGGGACGGCTGCGTACATTGCGCTCGGCTCGTTCATGTAGCGGCAGGTCAACGACGTCGTTCAGCGCCTGGTGGGACAACTCCGGATTGTTTACCGCCAGGCGCACTTCGAGGAAATCCTCGAAACCGGGAAAAATCGTCAGTCCGTTCTTCTGTGCCGCTTCACGCGAGACCATGCCGACCGCATCCATCTGCGTGATCAACGACAGCGTCAGGGTTTCGCTGCAGGAATAGACCATGCGCTGGCCGTTCTCGTGATTGCCCAGCCCGGCGTCGAGAAACCGCAAGAAGCTGTGGGAATACGGACAATCTTCCGCAGGACGCACCTGAAACTTGTTGCCCAGCAACGTCAGCGGATCGTTTTCCTGGCCGCAATGCGCACCGACCACCTGCACCTGCACATCCGGCAGGACGATGCTCGGCAGCCCCGGCCGCTGCGGGCCGATCAGCACGGCAAGGTCGAAATCTTCGTTCTTCAGCTTGCTGAGGTTTTCCATCGACTCGGCGTAGCTGAACTCCATCTGATAATCGGGAAACACCTCGATCAGGCGTCCGATCATGCGTCGGTTGAAATCAGGCGACAGGGTGTTGTTCAACGCCACCTTCAACGTCCGCTGCCCTGGCACCTTCAGCGCTTCGACCTTTTCTTCCATCTGTCGCGTGGCGATCAACACTTTGTCGATGTAGGGCGTGAGCTCCGTGCCTTGCGGCGTCAGCGTCAGGCCTTTGTTGGAACGGCGAAACAAGCGGAAACCGAACTGCTCTTCGACCTTGTTCAACTGTGCGGCCAACGCCTGCACGGTCAGGCACGAATGCTCGGCTGCAGCCGACAACGAGCCGGTCTGCACGATGCGCATGAGGTTGCGTAAGGTTCTGCTATCCATGGGTAATGCCCTCTGAAGTGGGCTGGGTATTGTTGTGTACGAAACGACCGAAACGGCGCCATATGCCGGCTATATTCCTGCACCTGAGCATAGTTGTCGCGGATTTAGTAGCGAATTGATTTCCCCGCCGATGGCTGGAGGCTGACAGAGGATCGGGGTTTTTGGTGAAGTGGGGGTGATGAAGGTCAAAAAAGTGCGTGGTTTTGGTGCGCGGGGAGATTCTTTTCGAAGAGAAACAGCTTACATCTTCCTAGCTTTTTGCCTGCGTCATACGCAGATAGGTCACGGGTAAAGTAACGATTTAGCTGATAGCGCCCAACAGTCAAAGGAGTTGAAATGGATGTCTGGCATGCGAGCCATGGTAGTAGATAACCACCTATCAACTTCGCGTTGACCGACGAAGATCACTCCGAACACAATGCAGAGGTAGCGCTGATGTAGCTACAAAACCACGATGAGGTAATTGAAATGGCTGCACTACTGAAAACTACCGATGTGCGCTGCCGCATTGATGAGGATTTGAAAGCGCGTGCCACTGAAGTCTTGAACGCTTGCGGGCTGAGCATTAGTGACGCCATGCGACTTTTTCTGCGACAGGTTGTTGCTACTCAGGGGCTTCCCTTCGAGGTGCGAGTTCCATCGGAGAAGACGGCCCGCGCAATGATGGAAGCACGAGAAATCCGTCAGCGTTTCGACTCGATAGACGACATGCTGAGGAATGCTGATGGCGAAACAGGAGAAAACACAAAAACGCGCTGATCGACCTAAACAGTGTGCACAGACTTCTGAATTCAAGAAGTCTTGGGATCGTTACAACCGTGCCGGAAGGCGAGATATGAACGACGTTCGGAAGGTGATGGCAATGTTGTTCCTGGGGCAGCAGTTACCGGCAGAATATCTGGATCATGCGCTGACTGGAGATTGGTCTGGATTCCGCGAGTGTCATATCGGTGGCGATTTTCTGATGGTTTACGAGAACACACGTCCCGACCTGATCACGTTCGTGGATTTAGGGAGTCATTCAGAACTGTTTCAATAGCGCAGAAATACATAAGCCGGCTTAACTCCGGCTTCTGCGCATTTGATTGTTACGATTCGTTCGTTTGTGTATCAAAATACTAAAAAATTACAGTTATGTACTAGTCTTCAGCTAAGACAAAAATCAGGAGGCGTCTATGCCTACCTCATCCCCAGCTCTTACCCCATGCGAACAACTCGACGCCCCCGAAGCCGGCCGGGTTGCGCTGAAGTTCTTCTTCAGCCTCATGGAGCATTGGGGCTGTAGCGCCGAGCAACAACGCACCCTGCTCGGAGGAGTCGGCAACACCACGTTCTATAAATACAAACACCTGCCAAACATACGCCTGCCCCATGACACCCTCGAGCGCATCTCTTACCTGATGGGTATTCACAAGGCGTTGAGCATCATCTTCAGCAACAGCCGCGAGCGCGCCTACGATTGGGTCAGCAGCCCGAACACCGCGGCACCGTTCAATGGCAAAACCGCGCTGGATTACATGCTGGCGGGCCGGGTGGTCGATATCGCCGATGTGCGCCGCTACCTCGACGGAGTGCGCGGTTGAAAGCGCCGGCGCCGGTGGATGTGCCATGGCCGCGGGCGTATCGCATCGTCAACAGCAGCTTCCCGCCGATTGCACTGTTCGAAGACGTCCTCGACCCCGAGGACCTCGAAGTTGCCTACGCCATCGAAGCACTGACCAATGATCGGCTGGTCGAACAGGCCGGCGTCCTTGCCCGCGTACGTCCCGAAGATCGCCTGTCCGGCCCCGGTTCCAGCCCGGTGATGGCCGCGTTCACTCACGTCGGCAAACGCAGCCGTTTCAGTGACGGCACCTTCGGCGTCTATTACGCCGCCAGCAGCCAGGCTGCGGCGATCGCCGAAACCTGTTTTCATCAGGAACGTTTTCTCGCGGCGACCCGGGAAGCCGATCTCGAATTGACCATGCGTACTTACTTCAATCAGGTGATCAGGCCGCTGCATGATATTCGCCATGGCTTTGATCATCTGCATCAGCCTGATCCTGAAGCCTATGGCCCATCACAACTGTTCGCGCGACAACTGCGCGACGCCGAGTCGTGGGGCTTGCTCTATAACAGCGTGCGGTTGCCCGGGCATGAGTGCGTTGCGGCGTTTCGGCCGCCGGCGGTATCGATTCCGAAGCAGGGCAAGCATTTGCGCTATGTCTGGAGCGCAAGTGAGGGCAGAATTTCGTTTGTATTCGAGATCAGTCAGGTCTGAATTATCGCTTTGACTTCGTCGAGCGTTGTGACGGGAATGACGCTGGATGGAATTCGCGAAGAGGGCGACAAGTTGTAAACGGCAAATTTACTGTCGATGACTTTGTCGGACATGAGTTTCAGAGATGGAAGAATTCTGGAATGAAAATGCTGGTCCAGCCCGCACGGGGAGATAGAGCTTCCATCAGTCTCGTAAAAACGCCCGGCCGACTGGTTCATATCCGCTCCCACCAAAATCACCTTTGAAAAGCCTGCGTGATAGGCAAGTTGGAGTGCGAGATACAAGACTGTGCGGGCATCAAAAAAACCATGGGCCAGGTTTTTGCTGAACCCGATACTGCGGTTTCGGCTACCCAGAACAGCGCGATTACGTACCAGATCCTGGTTGTTGCGAAGTAGCCATTCAGTCAGGGTTGGTTTGGGCGCTTTCTTCAGAAGATAGAGATCACCTGTCGGTTCAACGGCGAGTTCCTGGGCCTGGCGAGCCCAGAGAGCTACTCGCTGACTGGTGCGCATTGCATAGGCAAACAGATCAGGCTGTTGTAGCGAAAAACTGGTGTCGGTGCATGCATAGAAGAACGGCTTTATGCCTGTTCCCGTGAACATGGATATCGCGCCGTTCACCGTGATCATCGGGATGTCGGCAAACTGTTCAATGGGAAAGTCCTTCGCGGAGTTACCCGACGCGATTATGAATACAGCGCCTCGAGCAATGTTTCGACAGTCAGAAAAGTCCCTGATTTGCGAACGTGCGGAGCCGTTTGGCGTTTCTGATGTTAAGTTCATCGATGGTCTCTTGGTCCATGTCATGCATTCAGTCCGTTGTGCTGACGTGATGAAGCGAGATGACTCTTCTATAGCGCCGCGCTTTGTAAGTGAGTGTTGCGCTCGGCGTTAGTTCCCGTTTGGCTGCTGGGCAGCCGAAGCGTTGGCCAAGAACGCTCCAGTGGCTGGCGGGTTATCTGGATAGATGCAGGAGGGAAGTCGGATATGTCCGCGCACCAAGGGGCTTGAGGAAGGCCGGCATGTTTTCGGCAGGCCTGAAATGCAAAAAGCCCTCGCATCAACGAGGGCTTCAAATGGCGGTTTACATCAATGCCTTGTCTGGTGGCGCATCCATTACTTTCACCACATCATCAACCAGTGCCTTGCTTGGCTCCTGCAGATACTGCGAGGCATAAGCGCGGACTTTGCAGGATTGGGAACAGGGGCGCAGGCAGCCGACGGGTGCAGCGCAGACTCTCTTGTGGGTCGCAAGTCGGCATCCGGAGGCGTTGCGGGATTTGCATCCTGCCTGATCCACATTTTGGACGTCTTGGCTGACTCAGAAACAACAAAGCCCCTGCATTTCTGCAGGGGCTTTGTTTTGTATGGTGCCGGCACCAGGAGTCGAACCCGGGACCTACTGATTACAAGTCAGTTGCTCTACCAACTGAGCTATACCGGCGTGTGGGCGACGATTATAGCGATTGGGTTGATCCTGTAAACCCCTGAATTCAGACTATTTTTGCATTCCGGAAAAATCAGGCCCTGCGCAAATTAATGCGTAGCTTTTGTACCTCAAGCGCAGTAAGGCATTTATGCAGGGCCTACGGTTGAGTCTGGGCTTTCGGGACCCTGCAGTTATTCACTCGGCCAGCCCAATATTCGTCGGTTATGTCCTTTTGGTTGGCAGCTTATGCACAACTGAGGGGCGCTAGGACTGCTTGGGCGAGGTTTTGTGAAGCCATTCTCATCTTGTTCGCAAATCCCTGTTTTACAGGTTTTTATTTATGTGAACAAAAAATGACCAGTGTTGTTAAGGCGACGAAACATGCGCAGATATTGGATCCACGGAAAATCCATCAACAGAGTTATCCACAGGCTGTAACGTTTTAAGCGCGTTCGGCGAGCAGCAGTAAGTTTCGCGGTGTGAGTGAGGCGTCGCAAAAGGTGCCGAGGCGTACGACGTATCCCTGTTCTGCGAGGAAAAGTGCCCGATCCAGATTCAGCCAAAGCTCCAGCGGTCGTCGGAACAAACCGCGGAGCAATTCCAGGTTGCGCACTTCGGCCAACCGCTGCCAACCGGCGGCTTCGAGTGTCGACCAGTCTGGCGAGCCGACTGTGGATAACTCCTTCAGCGCTGCCAGATCGAGACAATAGTCCGCAAACGGTTTATCCAGCCAGGCGCTGGGCAGGGAGGGCGTTGGCAGGTATTCATCGACGCCGCGCACTTGCCGTTGCAGCAGGTCGAAAGCCAGGCGACGAGCCATCGAGGTGTCGCGCTGACGTCGGACGCGCGCACCGGCGGTGACGGTTTCGCTCATCGGCAACGCCAGATCTTCCAGCGCCAGCTGTAGGAGCGATGCCGATCCTGCGCAGGACAAGGCCTGATATTCGTGACGACTGGTGCGGTTGTAGCAGCAGGGCGCGATCGCCATTTGCCGGCAACCTGCGGCACTGGCCAGTTGCATCAAGCGCACATGAAGATCACCGCACGCGTGGAGGGCGATGGGGGTGTGGGCGGCGTTCAATACGGCCGGGGCGTCTGCCGCGAGTACATCCTGTTCGACATGCAGGGCGTGCAAGTGATGACGCTGACTCAAAGCCTGACCGCTGGCGACCAGCACCGGATCGTATTCAACGCAAGTCAATTGTTGGCCGGCACCCAACAGGCGCCGTCCCAGATGCCCTTTGCCGGAGCACCAGTCCAGCCAATGCGTCGGCTGCGAGGCAAAGGACAAGCGACCGGCAAACGCCTCGATCTGCTGCCACTTGCGCCCAGGCACATCGACATTCAAGCGATGCCCGGCAGCTTCAAGCGCACGCCCCGGCAACTCACCGACCGCACTCAATTCTGCCGACAACTTCGCCAATGAAGCGAACGGCTCTGGCGCATCGACAAGATCAGCAGGATGGTTATGCGCGCGCTCTGCATCTTCCAGCGACCGCCCGCGTAGCCACGCAGACAACTTCGGGTAGGATGCTTCCCATGGAAGTTGTAGGTGAGTGAACGGCCGAGGTTTCCATAGCGCCTGATGCTTAATCAAAAAAGCATCCAGCGCGGTGAAGCGGGCGAGTAGGGCCTCGCCCGTCAGCACGTTGGAAGTATCAGCGGCCTTGGCAGGCATCGACGCGCAGCCAGCGTTCCAGCAGCTTGAAGCCGCGTACCAGCACGTAAGCCATGACCAGATAGAACACACCGGCGGCGAAGAAGATCTCAACCGGCAGATAAGTGCGGGCGATGATTGTGCGGGCCATTCCGGTCAGTTCCAGCAGGGTCACGGTGCTGGCCAGAGCGCTGGCCTTAAGCATCAGGATCACTTCGTTACTGTAGGCCGGCAGGCCGATGCGCGCGGCACGGGGCAGGATGATGTAGAACATCGCTTTGGGCCGGGACATGCCCAAGGCCCGCGCGGCTTCGATTTCACCGGGTGGAATTGCCTGAATGGCTCCACGCAGGATTTCGGCGATGTACGCCGCCGTATGCAGCGTCATGGTCACCGTTGCACACCAGAACGGATCGCGCAGGTACGGCCACAAAGCGCTTTCACGCACGGCGTCGAACTGCGCCAGACCGTAATAGACCAGGAACAGCTGCACCAGCAACGGCGTGCCGCGGAAAAAGAAGATGTAGGCGTAGGGCAGCGAACGCACGTACCAACGCTTCGAAGAGCGCGCGATGCCCAGCGGAATGGCGAGCAGCAGGCCGGCGATGACCGCGATGGCGACCAGTTCCAGCGTCAGGGTCGCGCCCTGTGCCAGTTTCGGCAGCCACTTGATGATGACCTCCCAGTTCATTGCGCGCTCCTCGCAAAGCCGCGAGCGGCGCGTTTTTCCAGGAAGTGCATGCCGGTCATCGCCAGCACCGTCAGGCCGAGGTACATGATTGCCGCGACCATATAGAAGGTGAACGGTTGTTTCGACACGGTCACACCAATCTGCGCGTGACGCATGATTTCCTCGAGACCGATCACTGAAACCAGCGCGGTGTCTTTCATCAGGATCATGAACAGGTTGCCCAGGCCTGGCAGGGCGATGCGCCACATCTGCGGCATGATCAACCGGGTGAAAATCCGCCACTTCGACAGGCCCAGGGCCTGGCCGGCTTCACGGTGGCCCTTGGGAATGGCCAGCAGGGCGCCACGAAACACTTCCGTGGCGTAGGCGCCGAAGCACAGACCCAGTGCGATCACACCGGCGGCAAAGGCGTTGAGTTGCAGGTCGGGGTTGCCGAAGTACTCACCGAGGGCGCGCATAAGGTTGACCGTACCGAAGTAGATCAACAGCACCCAGAGCAATTCGGGGACGCCGCGTACCAGCGTCGAATAAGTGCCGCCAAGCCATTGCAGCGGCTTGTACGGGGAAGTCTTGGCCAAGGCGCCGAGCAGGCCGAGCACCAGGCCCAGGCACAGGGCGGTGAGGGCCAGTTGGACGGTCATCAGCGCGCCAGCGGCGAGCGCCGGGCCGAATCCGTAGAGGTCGATAATCATGGGTTTCTGTTCAAATTGCGGCAGGCAAAGTCGGGAGCCGGTGCCGCTTGATCACGGCGCCGGTCCCACAGGTCAGATCAATAGATGCTGAACGGGAAGTACTTGTCGTTGATTTTCTTGTAGGTACCGTCAGCGACGATTTCCTTCAGCGCGGCGTTCAGCTTGTTGCGCAGTTCGTTGTCACCCTTGCGCACGGCGATGCCGATCTTGTCGCTTTCCACTACCGGGTCGCCCTTGAACTCGTAGTTCTTGCCGGCGTCGGTTTTCAGCCAGTCATAGTTGGCGTACTTGTCGGCGAGGATCGCGTCGACACGGCCGGAGGTCAGGTCGAGGTAGGCGTTTTCCTGGGTGTCGTAGAGGCTGACCTTGATGTCGTCGCCGTAGGTGTCTTCCAGCCAGGTGCCGGCCAGCGTTGCGCGCTGGGTACCGATGGTCTTGCCCTTGAGTGAGTCCTTGTCGGTTTTGAAGTCGACGTCTTTCGGCGCGATGAACTGCAATTTGTTCGAGTAGTACGGGTCGGTAAAGTCCACCGCGGCTTTGCGCTCTTCGGTGATCGACAGCGAGGAAATCAGGAAGTCGAACTTCTTCGCGTTCAGCGCCGGAATGATGCCGTCCCAGTCAGAGGTGACGACGGAGCATTCGGCTTTCATCTTCGCGCACAGGGCGTCGCCGATTTCCTTGTCGAAGCCGACCACCTGGCCGCTGGCGTCTTTATTGTTGAACGGCGGGTAGGCCGCTTCGATGCCCATCTTCAGGGTTTCAGCCATGGCACCGGCGCTGAATGCGAGGGTGACGGCGGCGGCCAGGAAGACCTTTTTGAAATTCTGCATGCATGTTGCTCCGTTAGCGGTTGCTGGACATGAATTGTTTGCAGCGCGCCGAAAGCGGGTTGTCGAACACCTGCTGTGGCGATCCTTGCTCTTCTATAAGGCCCTGATGAAGGAACACCACTTCGCTGGAGACCTGGCGGGCGAAGCCCATTTCGTGGGTCACGAGCAGCATGGTGCGGCCTTCTTCGGCCAATGCGCGGATGACACTAAGTACTTCCTGAACCATTTCCGGGTCAAGCGCGGAGGTCGGTTCGTCGAACAGGATCACTTTCGGCTGCATTGCCAGCGTGCGGGCGATGGCGGCGCGTTGTTGCTGACCACCGGACAATTGCGCCGGGTAGGCGTGGCGCTTGTCAGCGATGCCGACCTTGGCGAGCAACGCTTCGGCGACTTCGATGGCCTCGGCCTTGCTCTGGCCGAGCACGCGGCGCGGGGCCTCGATAACGTTGTCGAGCACGCTCATGTGCGGCCACAGATTAAAGTTTTGAAATACAAAACCAATCTCCGAGCGCAGGCGATTGATCTGCTTGCCGTCGGCGGCGACCAGTTCGCCGTTCTTCGCGGCCTTGAGCTTGAGTTCTTCACCGGCCACCAGGATCTGGCCCTGGTGCGGGTTTTCCAGCAGGTTGATGCAACGCAGGAACGTGGACTTGCCGGAACCGGAAGAGCCGAGGATCGAGATCACGTCGCCGTCGCGGGCGGTCAGCGAGATGCCTTTGAGCACCTCCAGCTGTCCGTAGCGTTTGTGCAAGTTGCGGATTTCCAGCGCGGGCGTGGCCTCAGCCATGTGCGTTCCTCATATATGTTGCGCTCCTGCTGTTGGCGGGCCTTCCTGGCGAGGCGGCCAAGCTAGCATAGCGTTTCAATGGCAGCCAACAGCGCTACGAGCGGTAAACGGGTGGCATGTGGCGGGTTGTCGCATCGGCGCAGCAGACTGTCGCCCCATCAACAACCGAACGGGTGTCTGATCGTGCAAACCCGTGGGTGCCGCGTAAAAAAAGGCGCGATGTTGCCAGCTTTGGCGGGGTGTTGGAAGCGCTATCCGGCCGAACGTTCCTTATTCGCCCTTTTTCTGTGCGCCGCACACTTTTTCTGTGTGTTTCTGGTGCGCGGATTCGTCTTGAAAGTGAGTCGCCAGGTAACGTTCTGGCGAATAGCCATTAAACTCAAGGACTTGCATCGGATGCCGGAGCCCCCGGCCCTCAAGGACTTGAAACATTTTGGCGCAAATATTGCGTGCAGAATAAGGAACAGGCCGTTGGATTCTTTTTACGAGAAAGAATTTTCAGGCGCGCCGGATGCACTCGCTTTCCTTGCAAAGGTAGTCTCTATGAGCAGTACCCCAAGCTCCACTGGCCTCGAACAGGGGCTCAAACCGCGTCATGTGACCATGTTGTCGATCGCCGGCGTGATCGGCGCCGGCCTGTTCGTCGGCTCCGGCCACGCCATTGCTGCCGCCGGCCCGGCCGTGCTGCTGGCTTACGCCGCCGCCGGTACGTTGGTGGTGTTGGTGATGCGCATGCTCGGCGAAATGGCCGTGGCTTCGCCGGACACCGGTTCGTTCTCGACTTACGCTGACCGCGCGATCGGTCACTGGGCCGGTTTCACCATCGGCTGGTTGTACTGGTGGTTCTGGGTCCTGGTGATTCCCCTGGAAGCCAACGCCGCCGCGACCATCCTGCATGCGTGGTTCCCGGGCGTGGACATCTGGGCTTTCGCGCTGGTCATCACCATGCTGCTGACCGTGACCAACCTGTTCAGCGTGAAGAATTACGGCGAGTTCGAGTTCTGGTTCGCCCTGATCAAGGTGCTGGCGATCATCGGCTTCATCGGCCTCGGCCTTGCAGCGATTTTCGGCTTCCTGCCGACCAGCCAGGTCAATGGCGTTTCGCATCTGTTCGACAGTGGCGGCTTCTTGCCCAACGGCATGGGCGCTGTGCTGGGCGCGATCCTGACCACCATGTTCTCGTTCATGGGCACCGAGATCGTCACCATCGCGGCGGCGGAATCGAAGGACCCAGGCAAGCAGATCTCCAAGGCGACCAACTCGGTGATCTGGCGGATCGGCCTGTTCTATCTGGTTTCGATTTTCATCGTGGTGGCGCTGGTGCCGTGGAACGATCCTACCCTGGCCAACCTCGGCTCCTATCAGACCGTACTTGAGCGCATGGGCATTCCCAACGCGAAGATGATCGTCGACATCGTCGTACTGGTGGCGGTGACCAGTTGCCTGAACTCGGCGCTGTACACCTCGTCGCGCATGCTGTTCTCCCTCGGCAAGCGCGGCGATGCCCCGGCCATGTCGACCCGCACCAACAAGAGCGGCACGCCTTACTGGGCGGTGATGCTGTCCACCGGCGCTGCGTTCCTCTGCACCTTTGCCAACTATGTGGCTCCGGCAGCGGTGTTTGAGTTCCTCCTGGCCAGCTCCGGCGCCATCGCCCTGCTGGTGTACCTGGTGATCGCCTTCTCGCAACTGCGCATGCGGAAACAGCGCATGGCGCGCGGCGAAAAAATCGTCTTCAGCATGTGGCTGTTCCCGGGTCTGACCTGGGCGGTGATCATCTTCATTGTCGCCGCGCTGACCATCATGCTGTTCCAGGAAGCCCACCGCGTGGAAATCCTCGCCACCGGTCTGCTGAGCCTTATGGTGGTAGCGGCTGGTCTGCTGGTGTCGCGCCGTCGCAAGCTGGAGAAGCGTGGTGCGGTGGTGTTGAACTGAGTCGTAACGCGTGATGTAAAAACGGCCGCTGTCAGGGATGACTAGCGGCCGTTTTTGTTTCTGAGCTTTCCAGTCAGGTTAAACCCAGTCCTCGATTCGCAAACCGGAAACGCGTTGAAACTCCCGTACGTTGTTCGTCACTACAATGAGTCCAAGTGAGCGTGCGTGGCCAGCGATCATTTGGTCGTATGGCCCGATCGGCGTTCCAGCCTTCGCGAGTTCAGATCGAACCATCCCGGCCTGTGCGGCTGCGTCGTTATCGAAAGGCAAGACATCCAGTCGCGCGACAAATCCTTCAACAATTGCCAGATTTTTCTCCGGGGCCGCCGACTTTTCAGCACCGTAAATAAGCTCCATAAGCGTGATAGCGCTGATGCACAACTGCCCGGAATGTCGATTGAAGGCTTCCCGGACAATTTGTGGTTTGTTCTTGATGGTGAAGATGCAGATATTTGTATCCAGCATGTACTTGATCATCAGAACGACTCGCGCTCCTGTTCAGTGGGTTGCTCACGGTTAGCCATGAAATCAGGGCTGACGCTGTCGCCATCAAACCAGCTATCCCAGCTTTCTCCAGCAGGCGTAATGACGCGTGTTCTGCCAATCGCGATGACTTCCACTCGTTTAACGTCGCTGGGCATCGCAACTGCCTTTGGCAGTCGGACTGCCTGACTTCTGTTGCTCATGAAAATTGTGGTCTGCTCCATATTCGAGCTCCCGGGTCTGTTCCTGTGATTAGCTCAGGATAGATCGTGCTGGGGATATGTCAATGGGATATACATCGTCACCGGACAAAGAGTAGCTAGGTCATCCAAACAAAAACGGCCGCTGTCAGGGATGACTAGCGGCCGTTTTTTGTTTCTGAGAAGGGCTTATTCGCTCTTGTCTTCCTGGGGCTCTACCGACTTGCCATAAGCATCCAGCGCCACGCCGAAATCCGTAATGAACTGCGGCTCGCTCAGCCAGGCCTGGGCCTGTTCGATGGTCATGCCGTCGGCCCACATGCGGTAGTCGATCAGCATGTCGGCGGCCAGGTGGGTGGCGGCCATGCCTTCGTTGTCGGCGTTTTCCATGTCGAGCAGTTCAGGATGGTCGACGATGATGAAGGCCAGTTCGCGCAGCAGGGTCAGCAGCATTTCGTTGCGGCTGACGGCTTCGGCGTCGCGCATTTTGCTGAACATCGCCAGGGTGTATTCCGGGATCGGCTCGGCGAGGTGGCCGAGATCTTCGTCCTGATCCAGCGGTTTGCGCCCGACCATGCGGATCTGCTTGGCTTTGGCCTTGGCGCGTTTGGCGCGTTTCTGTTGCTTGTTCAGGGATGCCATGGGAGCTCAGTTCTTCTGTTGGGTTTGTGCAGCGATCGCGTCGGATGCCGCTACATAGTCAGCCTGGAATGCCGGGGATTCGATCCACGCCAGCGCGCCGGCCTCGTCGGTTTCCTGCGACCACTGGCGATACTCGATCAGCGCGGCGAGGATGAAATCCATCGCGCCTTCTTCACCTTCCTGCTCATAGACCAGTTCCAGCAGCGGATCTTCAAGGAACGCGGTGCACATGGCCTGTTGGCTGATCTTCTGGGCGTCGATCATTTTCTTGAACAGCTCGGTCAGGTCCACCGATTCGAAATCGATGCGGTCGTCGTTCGGGTCCAGCTCGACCGGCGCTTCGGCACGCTTGGTGCGGTTCTGCTTGGCCTTGGCTTTGGCCCGGGTGGCGCGTTTTTGCTGCTTGTTGGCGGAGGCCATGATGTGTTCCGTCGTGCGTTGAGAGGGGCTCAGCTGCGTGGCACTTGTCGGCCGGGTGTATCGGCGGCCAGTGCGCCGGTCTGCAGCCAGGTCAGAGCAATGGGCCATAGTGTGGCTTGGTATGCGCTGCGAAAAAAGCCGAAATGTCCGACTTGTCGTTCGCCGATGTCCTGCGGCGCAATGCGCAGATGGGTTTTTGCCGCGTTGCTGAAGTAGCCGAGCAGGCGTTCGATCGCCGGGATCGTTCCGTAAGGATCATCGCTGAGGCTGATGGCGAGGGTCTGCGCGCGGACGCCATCGAAGGGCAGGGCGCCCGCCTTTTTCATCAGTGCGCGACCGCTTGGGCGTTGCTCGTAACGTGCGGTGGGCGTGCTCCAGTCGCGGACTACGGCGGTTGGCGTGTCCTCCAGCCAACCTAGCCGTTTGCCGGGGAAATAGCCGCAGAGCAGCGCCATCAAAGGCATGACTACATGCCACTTGCCGAACATCCGCCAGCGCTGTTCAGGGGCGTAATCGCGCCAATAAGCGAACTGCGCACCGACGGTTACCAACCGTCGGATCACTTTGCCCGACTCCGCCAAGCCCGCCGCGCAACCACCGAAGCTGTGGCCAACCACATCGATTGGCTGACCGGGAAACTCCTGCTGCGCGCGTTTGAGCATCGCTTCGAAATCCAGCGCGCCCCAGTCAGTCCACGAAGCGCGCAGCCCTTTGATCGACTCGCTGCGTGATTCGCCAATGCCCCGGTAATCGTAGGTCATCACATCGCAGCCATGGCTGAACAGGTAGGCCGCGAACCGTGAATAGTGCCGACAGCGCACCGAGGTGGCGGCGTTGATGATGACCACCGGGCGCTGAGGATCGGGCGAACTGTGGCGCCAGGTGAAGCCGCCGAGTGCGTAGCCGTCGTCGGCAGTTTCCTTGAAGGACGTGCCTTCAGATGCAGTCAAAACTGGTTGGCTCAACTCTGCGTCTTCCAACTCGAATGGGGGCTTGCTGCCCATGGCGCTTGACCTCGGCGGTTAGGTGCCAACCATAGTCGCCGCGCTGATCAAGAACAATCCGGCCGGTTCATTCACTGGATTGAATGAGCATGCGTTCTTCGATCAATGCCTGTTCGCGGTTGAGTTCAGCACGTAACTCTTCTTCGCTCGGCAGTATCGTCTTGTAGCTGCTGGCGAACAGTTGCTCATTGCCTTTGAGCATGGAATAGCGCGCCACCGAGTCATTGCTTTCCGCGCTCAGAATGATACCGACGGTTGGCTTGTCACCTTCGCTGCGCTTGAGCTCGTCGTACATGCGCACATACATGTCCATCTGCCCGACATCGCGGGCGCTGAGCTTGCCGCGTTTCAGGTCGATGATCACGAAGCACTTGAGCAGGTAGTTGTAGAACACCAGATCGATATAGAGGTCGACGCCGTCAGTGCTGATGCGTTGTTGGCGGGCGACAAAGGAAAAGCCTTTGCCAAGTTCAAGCAGAAAGCTTTGCAAGTGGTCGATGAGTGCTTGTTCGAGTCCGCTTTCCCTGACTTTGCCTGCCGAGGGCAGGCCGAGGAATTCGAGCATGACCGGATCGCGAATGAATTCCCGCGGATTGCATTTCATCGCGTCGATGTTGGTCGTGGCTTCCTCGACCACCTCGGCTTTGTCCTGACTCATCAGCAGGCGCTCGTAGTAGAGCGTCAGGATCTGACGATCAAGGGCGCGGCTTGACCAGTTGAGGTCGGCGCATTCGTTCATGTACCACAGGCGCGCTTTCTCGCTTTCGACGCGTAGCAGGCGGCGGTAGTGGGTCCAGCTCAATTCGGGACGCAGTGCGTCTCGAATTGGAAATTTTTGATAAAACAGGCGCATCTTCCACAAATTGGTTTCATCAAACCCTTTCCCGAATTGCCCGGTCAGATCCTTAGCCAGTAGGCCAATCAATTTTTTCCCATATCCCGCACGTTGCGCTCCCTGTTGTTCAAACTCGACGATATGCCGGCCGATTTGCCAACAGGTCTGCACCTGGATCGTATCGACCGCGCGCAGCACTTTTTGCCGCGCCTGGCGAATCAGCTCGCCCAGTTCGTCCAGCAGTGAATCGATTTTATGGTCTTGCGTATCAGCAGGTTTGAGCTGGCTCATCGGGTCTTCCGCATTCTGGAAACAGAGACGCAAGCATGCCGGGGAAGGCGGCGCAGGTATGTCGGGCGAACCTGCGAGTTCGGAAGGAAGGGCTGGACAGGCGTTGCAGGACTTTGCCACCGGAAGGCGCGTAACAGGGTAAATGTCCGTAGTCCATTTCGTACTTTTGCCCAGTCAATCGCCGCAGAGTTGGCGGCGCTGCGGTGAGCGATCTGGTGTTGCGCTGGAATGAAAGGAACAGCAGGTAAGAGGCTGCTTCAAAAAAGCGCCCCAGTTGCATCATCGCGAGCGCTTGCCCTTCGGCCTCTGCTCACGCATCCGCCCTTTGCGATAAATCCACAGCCCGAACACACCGATGGCCAACATGAACGCGGTCCAGAAGCTCTGCCACATGAACTCGAACCAGTATCGCCGAGGTTGCAGTGCCAAGGTGTAGGTGCTGCGCGGTCCGCGATTGTTGGTGGTGATGGAACCGCTGACCCAGCTCTCGATAAGCATGTAGATCGACAGACACACGGCAAAGGCGATCAGCACTCCCACGAGCACCGTCAGCCAGAATGTCCAGCGGCTCGGGCGATACGGCGGAGGATGCGGCAAGCGAATACGGGTTCTTTTCTGATTCATAAGCGAGGCTCGCGTGAGCCGGTCAGGAAACTGCCGGCTCTTGCAATTGTTCAGTCGGCATCTGCCGCAGGCTCGTCGGGCGTGCGGCAAGATGGGCGCATTCAGCGATCACCTTGAGAATGCCGATCACCGCCGGCGTCAGCGCAGTGCCGAGGCAGATGCGCACGCCGGTGGAAGCCTGGCCGTCGGCGAAAAAGATGCCGCTGCCAGCCACGTGGCAACCACGCTCCGTGGCCAATTGCTGCAGGGTCGGCATGTCGGTGTGTGCCGGCATTTCGATCCAGTGGATGAAGCCGCCGCGCGGTGGGACGTAGAGAGTGCCGGTCGGGAAATCCGTGCGCACCAGCGCTTCGACAAAACTCGCCAGCGAAGAGAGTTGCGACCTCAATCTGGCGCAGTGCTCGTCCATGTAGCCACGGCCGATGAATTCATTGAGAACATTTTGCGCCAGGCTGGAAACGGCCAGGTTGCGCGAAAACATCTGCGCGAGGATGGCATTGCGGTATTTGCCGGCCAGACACCAGCCGACGCGATAACCCGGCGCAATGGTTTTCGAAAAGGACGAACAGTAGATCGTCTGGCCGCTGCTGTCGTAGCTCTTGAGGGCGCGCGGCCGATCAGCTTCGGGCACCAGGTCGAAGAAGATGTCGTCTTCGATGATCGGCACATCCGCTTCCCGGGCGATCCTTGAAAGTCGCGCACGCGCTTCGTCGGGCATGATGAAGCCACGCGGATTCTGCAGCGTCGGGTTGAGAAAGATCACTGCGACTTTTTTCTGTTTCAGCGCTTCCTCCAGATGATCGACATCCAGGCCCGTGCGGCCGTGGGTGCGGATCGGCAAGGCGCGCATGCCCAAGCGTTCGATGGTCTGCAGGATGCCGTAATAAGTCGGGGTTTCGATGGCGACTGTAGCGCCTTTCGACGCGACGGCTTCGAGGGCCAGTTCCAGAGCGATGGTGTCGCCCGAGGTAACCAGAATGTCGTCCGGCCCGCAGACTACGCCGCGGGTCAGCATCAGCCCGGCGATGCGCCGTCGCAGCGCTGGCAGGCCGGGTGGCGCGACCAGACCGCTCAGCGCGTTGTCGGTCCTGGCGGCCAGCACCGAGAGGCATTTGTTGAGCAACACGTTGGGCGTGAGATCGCTGTGCAGAACCGCCGAATTCAGCGATGCAGTGGTGCGCGACGCTGCTTCGGAGAGCATCGCGACCACCGCATGATTGACGTTGACGGTGACACTGGAGAAATCGAAAGCGCCGGACGGTTTTGCCCGCCCTGACGCCGAGACGAAGTAGCCGACGCGCGGCACCGTCGTCACGTAGGCGTCGGCCTCGAGATCGGCCAGCGCCCGCTGCACCGTGGTGATGCTGGTCTCGAACATCCGCGCCAGAACGCGGATTGACGGCAGTTTCGCTTCGGCCGCCAGGTCACCGCTGTCGATCTGGCGAATAATCCAGTCCTTGACTATCCGCCAGCGCTTGTCCGGCAAATCAAACCTGTCCATAAGTTCTCTGTGATGATTCGAAACAATTCACAGAAAGTAGAGCAAAACGATCCCCGTTGCAGCAACTATGACGATGTTCAGCGCCACCAGACCGAAGGCGAAGCGGATCAGGCTGTTTTCTTCCTGGCGGTTGGCACCGGCAAGTCCGGTGATCAATGACAGGATCGACAGCGAGCCAAGTGCGCCATGGCCGGCGGCGCTGTTGACCATTGCCGCCAGCCACGCCCCGTGTTCGCTGCTCAGCGCGGCAATGGACGGCATCACCAGCGTGTTGCCGCCGACGTTGGAACCGGTGACATAACCGGCAATCCCCGCCAGCAGGGCGATCGTCGGCGCCAGCGAAAGACCCGACATGGATTGCAATGCGCTTTGCGCCTCGACGAGGAATCCGGCGTTGACCATCACCTGGGAGAGCAGCAGGAACAGGAAGATTGTCGTGACCGGAAACTTCGCCCGGTTGAACAGCGCTTGCCACGGGAAGCCGCCGCCCGCGGTTTGCCTGAACGCCATCAGCACGGTCACGATCAGCAGCGCCAGCCCTGGAGACGCCAGCGGCTTCCATGAAACGTGTTCGCCCCTGACAACCCACAGGCCATCCCAGCCCGACAGCACGAACAGTCCGCGCGACGCCACAATCACTCCCAGCAAGGCCAGATAAGGCCATGCCGCGCTCGGCCAGCGCACCAGTTTTTTCCGTTGCGCCCAGGAGATGCCCAGGCCAACGCAAGCCACGGCCAGCCCGGCCAGCACACCGGAAACTTCCGGGCCGAGCCACAGGTTGACGCCAAACAGTACGGCAACGAACAGGGCAGTCACGACAAACAGCCCCAGCCACGCTGTCATCTTGCGGATGCCGGCCTGCCACAAGGCCAGCGACGCCAGGCAGAGGAACACTGGCGCGCTGATCAGCGCCGAATGGCTGCCGAGGGTTTGCGCCGGCAAATGCGCCAGCAGGGCACCGATCACCGTTGCCAGACCCAGTGTGCCCCACGGCATGATGACCATGCCGGCGAGGGCAATTTTCATCCCCGATTGGCGAGTGAAAAGCCCCATCAGCAGCGGCACCGTGGCGATCAGCGAAACGCCGAAGCCGGTCATCGCTTCCAGCAGCGGCGCCAGGCCCAGCACGATGAAAATCACCTGCGCCGGGGGTGTCCAGCCGAGTTCCTTGACCCATGCGCCGATGGCCTGCGGTGCACCGCCGCGCTCGACCAGAATGACGAAGGCCAGCCCCGGGACGATTACGCACGCGGTGCTGAGAAACAGGATCGTGGTGTCTTGAAAAATCGCCGAGGAGATCGCCGCCGACACCGGCCCGGCAGCGCCCAGCGCCCACAGCACCAGCACCAGCACGACACCGGCCAGCGCCGCCTGTACCGGCGGACGCCGGAGGATCAGAATCAGCGCGATCACCAGCGCGATCGGTGACATTTGCAGCAAGAGAGAGCTCATAGCGGTTTCCTTGGCTTAATCGTGCGTCTGTCCGCTGTACTCGGTCGCCCGCATGGACGCGCGCTGGCAGAACGTCTGATACCACTCGCTCAGGCGTGCCTGCGCCGAGAAGTCCGAGAGTTGACGGAAAGCGATCCAGTCCAGCGCTGTCGCCAAGGCGATGTGGCCGACGGTGATCGGGCCATTGAGGTCGACGTGCTCTTCGATGAAGCGATACGCCTCCTTGAGTTTGTAGGCCTGGCCGTCCGCGTACGCCGGATAGCGCAAAGCCTCGGGACGCCGCTCGACTTCCCAGCGCAGCTTGATGCCGACGTCGCACATGCCCTGCGCCAATGCCTGCAGGCGCAGCGCCTTGTAGCGCTCGGGGCCGCTGGCCGGGATGAATTTTCCACCACCGCTCAGGTCATCGAGGTATTCGCAAATCACGATTGAATCGAACAGTGCGCTGTCGTCCGGCAGCATCAGCACCGGCACTTTACCCAAAGGGTTGGCCTGGTAAATGGTCGCGTTCGGTGAAGTCGGGCTGGTCTCGTGATGTATCACCTCAAGGCTCGATGCGATGCCAAGTTCGTGAGCCAGCACCAGTACCTTGCGGGCGTACGGCGAATGCGTCTGATAGTAGAGTTTCATGCGCGAGTTCCTGTCTCAAGGATGGCGGTGGCGACTCGATGGGCGTCCATGAACAGCCGCGAAGGTGCGCCCGCCGAGGTGACGTAGTGGTTGTAATAACAGGAACCTTCAGCGAGCGGACCCAACACCCAGATGTCGCGCACCGTTTCGCCGCTGTTCGACTTGGGGTTGGACGCCGCGTCGACATCGATGCCGTCGATGCCCGGCACATCGGTGCGCGGACGCACAAGGCCCAGGCGCGCTAGGTCGCGCACAGGTGCACAGTCGCTGTGGCTGACGCCGCTGCTCTGGACGTAACCGGCGACTCGCTTGAAGTGTTCGATAGCCGGGCGTGAGCCGGGCTTGAGGAAGGTCAGCAGGCCGGCATCACACAGCGCGAGCAGATCGGCGTGGCGCTCCTTCTGCGGGCCGGCGACCAGACGATTGATCGCCTTGTGCCAGCGGCCATAGAACTGCCGATGCGAATCTTCGGTGAGCCCGTCGAAATCCACCGCTTCACGCAGCCGGTCACGCAAGTCGCGCCAGACTTCGATGGCGGCTTTGATCGGCGACGCGCCTCGCCCCAGGCGTGCTTCATGCAAGTCGGCTTCGAGGGTGTCGTAAATCCATGCGTGATAGTTGTAAGGCGTCACGCTGTCGGGCAGTGCGTGGCAGATCAGCTCCAGCGGATTGATTGCCCCGGCAATCGCTTCGAACTTGCGCAGCAAAGCTTCGCAGGCGACAACACCTGCTGGGCCGGCAACGCTGACGGTTCTGAGCTGCTCAAGCAGCTGTTGTGGCGCTGAGGGTTTATGCAGAACGGCGACCGCAGCGGCACGCATCTCCAGCAGCATCAGCGGCAGAATGTCCCGTTCGAAATCCAGCCGACGGTTATGCGCGTTGCCCCGCAACGATTCGATGCGCTCGCTCGTGAGCAGCACGGCGCTATGGCGGGGGCAGCCGATCAAGCCATTGGGACGCGTGCGAAACGGCAGCCCGTCCCGCGACTGAATGAAGATCACCGGCTCCTGACCCGACGGCTGGTAAGTGTGACTGCCATCGGCCATGGGTTTGTAGATCCCGCCTCTGCCAGCCGTCAGCGCCGCCAGGGTGTCCATGGCGCCCAGGCCCAGCCCTTCGATCAACACCGTTTCGCCGGGCTCGACGGTGATGAGGCTGCCCGGCAGCGGGTAAACGTTGTCGACCCGGTTCTGCCCCGCCAGGCGCAGGCGTCCGGTGTGGCCAACGGTCAGCACCAGACGATCCACCGTCACCGCAGCGCCGTCGGCGGTTAGCAGAAGGTATTGCTGATTCTCGTTGCGCTCGACCGCCGTGACCTGATGCCGATGCAGATTGACCGTTACCCAGGCGGGGGCGGTCGTGAGGATCCGCGTGAAGGCGTCGGCCAGATAAGCGCCGAGCAGGTGCCGTGGCAGAAAATCCTCCGGCTCGACGTCGCGACCGTCGGCGGCGAGCAGGCCGCTGTCGGGGTCAACCTTGACGCGCCGTGCTCGGCACCACGCGAGAAAGTCCGGCCCTGGCCGTTCCCGGGCGTCGGTCAGATCACCGAACGCTGCTGCGTCGGGAAATACCCCGAGCTGACCGGCGACGGTGTTGAGCAACAGGTAGTCCGGTTGATCGGGCCAGTGCGCGCCGCTGCCGAGCACGTTGGGCTCGAAGATGTCGATGAACACCGGTTGTTCCGGGCGTTCCTCGGCGCGGCTCAACAGGCGCTCGAATATCGACAATCCGCGCGAACCGCAGCCGACCAAGCCGATGTGTACAGGGGCCTTCACCATCTGCGCTCCTCGCCAAAAAATGACGGGATGACAATTGCCGTACCGGCCGCCACCGCAATGTCGTGGATCATCCGGCCAATCGCGAGATCGAGAATGCCCATGCCGAATGGCGAATAGATCAGCGGTTTGTCCTGGGCGACATGCAGGTCACCGCGAATCAGCTGCGCCACTGTGCCGGTGACAAAGTCGCGATGGCCATATTGCTGCTCGGCCAGATGCGGTGAGGTATTGGCCTTCAGGCAATGGGTGATGTCGTCGAAGTAGTTGTAACTTTCCTCGATGATTTCGGCGCCGATATCCCGCAGCGAGATGTTCAGAACAATCTGCCCCGGGCGGAACGTGCCCTGGCCTTTTACGTACGGCTCGCCCGCGCTGGTGGCGAACACCACGATGTCGGCAGTCAGTGCTTCTTCGAGCGACAGCAGGCGTACATCCGGCAGGCCCAGTTGTTCACCAAATTCCGCGAGGGCTTGCGCCGATTCCGCGTTGAGATCGTGAATGCCCACGCTGTCGAAGGACCAGTCGTCGGCGACGAAAGTCTCGAGGATATTTCTTGAGATTACCCCGCCACCAATGATCGACAGTGTCGCCGCGTGGCGATTCTGGCCATTCAGCCACCAGGCACCCAATACCGCCGACGCCGCCGTGCGCACGGCGCTGATCAGTGCACCTTCGAGCAGGGCGTAGGGATAACCGGTCTGCGGGTCGTTGAGAATCAGCACGGCAGATGCGCGCGGAATGCCTGACTTGATGTTGTCGGGATAACTGGCAATCCACTTGATTCCGGAGACGGATTGATCGCCCTCGCTGTCGACGATGGCCGCCGGCAGCGCAATGATCCGGTTCGCCGGTTGCGCAGGGAAACGCAGGAAATAACTGTCGGGGTTAACGGTTTCGCCACGCTCGTGGGTCAGGTAGGTCTGCGCCACCATGTCGATGGTTGCATGCCGCAGCCCGTTGAGGATGTCTTTGACGACAGCGCCGGGGATGACGTGGAACGGCTGGATCGGATTCTGTGTGGTCATGAGAATTACGCCGAGAGTGCCAGAGCGATTTCAGGGAAGAGGGGCTGCAGTGCGGTTGCGCCGATCCGCTGGGTGACCCAGTCGTCGGAATAGATGGTTTCGAGATAGCGCTCACCCATGTCGGGGGAGATCGCCACCACGACATCGTCGGGCCGGATATGCGGCGCCCACTGGCGGATGCCGGCGAGCACAGTGCCGGTGGAGCCGCCGAAGAGCAGGCCGTAGCGTTGCGCCAGCCAACGGCAGACCTTGATCGTCTGTTCCTCGGGAATCGACAGGAAGTCGTGAATGCCCGACGACTCGAATATCTCCGGCAGGCGGCTGGTGCCGAGCCCCGGAATATGGCGCGTACCGCCCGGCAGGCCGAACGTCACCGAGCCGACGGTATCGACGGCAATGACTTTGGTCTGCGGATGATGTTCGGCGAAGTAGTTCTTGCAGCCCATCAGCGTGCCGGTGGTACCCGCGCCGACGAACAGGTAATCCACCTGGGGAAACTTGCGCGCGATGGACCTGGCAGTCGCTTGATAGTGGGCGAGGGGGTTGGTCGGATTCTTGTACTGGTTGAGCCAGATGTAGTCGGCGTTGTCAGCGACCAGTTGCTCGATCAGACGAATCCGCGAATTCAGATATCCGCCGTTCTCGTCGCGTTGATCGACCATGAGCATTTGCGCGCCCAGGGCTTGAATCAGCTTGCGGTTCGGCGCGGAAATATTCGGGTCGATTACGCAAACGAACTGGTAACCCTTGGCGGCGCAGACCATGGCCAGCGCAACGCCCAGATTCCCCGACGAGGATTCGATAAGGCGGGTCTTGTGGTTGATCAGTCCGCGGACTTCAAGATCAGTGATCAGCGCGTGCGCGGTCTTCAGCTTGATGGAGCCGGCAGGATTCAGTCCTTCGATTTTCAGCTGGATCGTTGCGCTGCAAAGATCGCCGATCTGCACATAACTGTCTTCATTGATAAGTTGCTTGATCATACGTCGTCCGTTTCGCTCTTTTGCCGGGCGCACGGGGGCGCCAGCATTCATCCTGGAATGTTTGAAAAGCACTAACTGCAGTTCGCCTGTGGGTTGGGTTCAGATTTTTCGCTGGACAGGAAGTGACCTTGCGGGCGACGCCGATCGATTCAAAAAATCAGGTTTTGCGCTCTGAGGGCTACAGGAGTCCAGAGTGTTGCGGGGCGCAAAGTAGAGCCAGTCATTGGCTCGCCAAGGCTTGCTTGAAGTATTGGCGAAACGCCATTTGCGCGGAGAGATACAGATTTCTGGTTTTTTCCAGTACAGATGGAATCCAGATGTATCGAAGGGGGAAGTGAGGAGGGAGATCAAATCGCAGGCATAAAAAAACCCTGAATCTTGCGATTCAGGGTTTTCGGTATTTGGTGCCCAGAGACGGAATCGAACCGCCGACGCGGGGCTGGATATCTGCGCGTCCGCCTGGGTAGTGCCCTCGGGGAGAGTTGGGAGGGCGAGTGTACCAGAGGCGATAGGGCTAACCGTGCGGTAGCACGAACTTAGCGTCCAATGTATGAAGTAGCTCGAAAGTGTTCATGTAAGGAACGTCAAAGTGCTTGCAGACATTGGGGATAATAAACTTCCGCTTCGCTTCCAAATTCAAAACTTCGTGAGTCACAACTGTAGCTCCTGTGCACATTGCTTTGGCGATGAGCCAGGGGTCTGCACCGGACAGAAACTCCTCCAGCGCGCCTGCCTTCATTTTGGGTGCCAGCTCGGCCAAATGCGTAGCAACCGCAATGTACGCTGCCTGTGTGTGTTCATCGCTAATATCATGAAAAAAATTGGTATTTTCAGCCGTCCACTTCGCTAATTCGTCGTTGCCTTTAGCGATCTCCTCCTTGACGGATGTAATGCTTGCCAAAGCCATTGCTTGGTTTTGCAAAAGCAACCATTGCCAAAAGGCGGGGCAGAACGTCATACCCTAGTAGCGATTCTTCGCTTCTATTAAGGTGTTCGCGTCGAGTAGATGATTCATTCCGTGAGCTTACTGGCAAGAGTCCTTAATTTGGCCGGCTGCACGCCAAGGATGATTCCTGCGTCGCGCAAGAGCAGTCGGCCGCTCAATGCTTCGTTTAAAACAGCTCTACTTAGGCGAGCACTGTTCTTTGCAGTGGTATTTCTGTAGTAGTCGCCCATGCCACCTTCCTTGTCCCGAAACTCCTTCAGAACACGTCGATAATAAGCACTGTACTGAGGCTGAGTAAGGTACCCGAGGTCAAGTGCTCGACGGCCCACAGCCAGCTTGCTCAGGTGGAAGCGTGTAGATAGTGGTGCGAGGTTTTCTTCCCAGTTGATTTGGGTATCCCACGCTGCGCGGAACAGGTCCTCTGGGGCTAGGAATTCCCCCGCTACTGCGTTGCAGAATCGCTCTTCTTCTCGGCCTGCAGCAGTATTTCCGTCAGAAACACCACTACTTCCAATCCATATATGAGCGAGCTCGTGCATCAGGGTAAAGAGGCGCGCAGTTGGCGCGTCGGCACTGTTGATAAAGACAACAGGAGCGAAGGCGTTGCTAATAGCAAAACCGCGAAACTCATCGACCTCTAATTTACGGTGAGTGTTCCCAAGGGCGATGCCGCTGCGCATTACCAGCACACCTACATCCTCGGCGGCCAGGATGAGTGCACGGCTATATTTTTCGTAGTCAAGGCGTGCGACGTAGGGGTCAACTCCCAGCGTTGCTCGCATGTCAGCCGCAACATCTTTTACCGAGGATCGGGACGTAAATCGGCCAACAAAAGGCAACTCTTCGCGTCCTTGGTCGTGAAGATGCTCGAGATACCAATCTTGCTTGCGTATTGCATCTTTTACGGTGTCCAGGAGATTGAGGCTGGGCTGTTCGGGGGCTATGCCTCGTACCGTTCTTAGGTCTGGTAGAGGAAGCTCCTCTGCTGGCGGTTTTGGCAAAAACAGAAAGCCAAAAGGGATATGAGCAAGACTTGCCCACTTTTGAGCCTGCAAGAACGTAGGCCTCGCCTTTCCTGCTTCCCATCTTTCAACGCGTTCAGGTTTGACGGGAAGTTTTCGGGCGACCTGTTCAGTCGATAGACCAGCGCGTTCCCGGGACCACGTGAGAATGGTCGGATTTACCAAAGCTGCCTGAGTCATGGCATTACAAACGGATAGAAGAGGTCAATGACTGCATTGATTGCAGGAATGTTTGGCCGAACTCGATCACTGCTATGTGGCATTAGCCTTTCTCCTTGGCTCAGCTCAGAGCGCCCATTAGGGTGGTGAACTTTACGTTATTTTTAAAGCGGTGCGTTCGTCAATTGATGGATGGTTGCAAGCTGTTCCATGCGTTTGACTCAAAGATTTCTGAGGTCATGTTACAAACTGTAGTCCGTCTCGTATCTCCCGTTACCCGGACTGGATCAATGGCTTAGCGCTGCTGGCTCACCGTGGTTGTACCAGGCGAGGTAAGCCCAATGCATTGGCCTGCACTATCTGTTCCGGAGCGTTTAGAGCTCGTTTCGTTGCCCTTGCTCGGGTGCTCGCAGTGAGCTTTCGAGCGCCTCTAGAGTCTCGCGCTCGACACGTCCAACTGATAAGTCCTCCAGTGCTCAATGATGCGATTGATGGTCGCCTGGTATCTGCCTAAGCGCTTTCTCAATTCTCGGCTAGCGCCGTCCGGATCAAGTGTCCTGCCAGCCCAGGATTCAGAATCCTCGAATAGCTTGTTTTGGTCGGCTGTATGCCGAACATTCTCGAAGCTGAGAGGGACTCTGTCGGCATGCTTAGTGTGATGGTGTGTTCAGTGCCACAGCGCTTGTCTGCAATCTCCGAGAGCTCCAAAGTTTGTTGATAGGAGATAGGCTGTCGCGTTGCCAGCGATGCGCCAATCTCAGCGGCATTAGGAGCTGGGGAAAATCCGCCCTGATTTTGAGGGCGAGTGCGCCGAAAGAGCTTTTCGGGTTTTATCCGCTCTGAATGCGAAGCAAGTTTTGGCTTCGAGTCGGCAGGTTGTCTCAAGGCAGGCGCTTGTAGAACCTGCCCAAGTGAGGGAGTTAGGGCTTCACGTCCTTCGGGACGCAGCGGCGAGTTTGGTAGATGTCGCTTCTCGGATCTTTCCAAGGTTGTGCCATAAATGGCATCTGTCCCTGCCATGTGCACAGTTTGAATCCGATACGTCGCAGGGGGAAGTGAGGAGGGGGATCAAATCGCAGGCATAAAAAAAACCCTGAATCTTGCGATTCAGGGTTTTCGGTATTTGGTGCCCAGAGACGGAATCGAACCGCCGACACGGGGATTTTCAATCCCCTGCTCTACCGACTGAGCTATCTGGGCAACGGGGCGCATTAAAAGGGTTTTTCGGATTTACGTCAACGACTTTTTGAAAATTTCTTAAATTAATTCCGTCGCTTACGAAATCTGCGGGTTATTCGGCTGGCGGCACGTAGCCTTCGGCCTTGGCGTATTCCTCGCCGGAGAAGTACTTGTCCATTTCGCCCTGCAGGTATTTGCGATCTTCTGCGTTCATCATGTTCAGGCGCTTTTCGTTGATCAGCAGGGTCTGGTGTTTCTGCCAGTCGGCCCAGGCCTTGGCCGAGACGTGGTCGAAAATGTCCTGGCCCTTGGCACCCGGGAATGGGGCGCGTTCCAGCGCGGGCAGTTCTTCTTTGTACTTGCGGCACATTACGGTGCGGGTCATGGCGATTCTCCTGCATTCAAGACGGCGGCCGCGCGCTCAAGCAAGGTCTTGACCGGGGCAGCAAGGCCCAGGCGCGGCGGGGTGGCGAGGTTATACCAGAGCCAGTCGGCCTCGGCCACGTGATGGCTGGCTTCCTGCACCTGAACCAGCCACGGTTCGATGGACAGCTGGAAATGGCTGAAGGTGTGCACCAGGCTCGGCAGCGCCTGCTGCTGGCCCATGGTCAGCGAGTGCTGATCGGCCAGATGCTGCAGATCTTCCAGATCATCCAGTTCCGGCAGGCTCCACAAACCGCCCCACAGTCCCGTCGAAGGGCGGCGATAAAGCAGAATCGCACCTTCGCCGTTGGCCAGCATTGGCATCAGCGTGCGTTTCTGCGGGATGGCCTTGCGCGGCTTGGGAATCGGATAACGGGTTTCCAGGCCAAGCATGTGCGCTTCACAGCCACGCTTGAGCGGGCACAGCAGGCAGCTCGGCTTGCTGCGCGTGCAGAGTGTGGCGCCAAGATCCATCATCGCCTGGGTGTAGGCGTTGACCCGATCGTGCGGGGTGAAGCGCTCGGCGTTGGCCCAGAGTTGTTTGGCCACCTTCGGTTCGCCGGGGTAGCCCTCTTGCGCGGTGAAGCGCGCCAGCACGCGTTTGACGTTGCCATCGAGGATCGGCGCGCGCAGGCCCATGCTGATGCTGGCGATCGCCCCGGCGGTGGACAGGCCGATGCCCGGCAGCTCGGTGAGTTTTTCCACGTCGCGCGGGAATTCGCCAGCGTACTGGCTGACGACGATCTTCGCGGTCTTCTGCAGGTTGCGTGCGCGAGTGTAGTAACCCAGCCCGGTCCACAGGTGCAGCACCTCGTCTTCCGGCGCTGCGGCCAGCGCTTCGACTGTTGGCAGCGCCGCCATGAAACGCTCGAAATAGTTGAGCACGGTGCTGACCTGAGTCTGCTGCAACATGATCTCGGACACCCAGACCCGATATGGATTGATGTCCTGCTGCCACGGCAAATCGTGGCGGCCATGGCGGTCGAACCACTCCAGCACCGCCGTGGAAAATTGCTCTGCTGTCATCGCTTGAACAGCCCCTTCAACGCGTCTTTCAATTCCGGGCTGACTTTATCGCCCAGTTTTTCGTCGATTTTCTCGCTGAGCTTGTTGCCAGCCATCTTGCTGGCGACCTGACCGAGACGGTCATTGTCGACACGGCAGGCCTTGGCGCCCAGTTCCAGCGGGCCACGGCAGCGCAGTGGCCACTCGATGCCGACGAACTTCTCGCCGACCTGACAGGCCGGGTCGGGCATGGCGCTGGTGTCGCCCTCGACGATGATGCCGACGCGGTAATCCATGCCGAGCACGCGCAGGTCGATGTCGCCGTCACCGTTGACCGTCATGCCGGGGATGCGCACTTTCAGGTCGGGGTTGCTGGCGACGCCGTTGCGCACGGTCAGGTTGCCCTTGAGCTCTTCGAACGGCGTGTCCTTGCCCCGTGGCTCGCCGCTGAGGGATTTGCGATTGAGGGTGGCGATGCCTTTGCACAATTGCTGTTCAAGGTTGGCGTTGAGCAGCACGCCGTTGTTGATGACGAAACTGGCGTTGCCGTTCAGCGTATCGATCAACGCCTGTTGGCTGTTGCCGCTGCCGGTGAGGCTGCTGGTCAGCGTTACCAGACCTTTGACCGGCGGATTCTTGCCTTGGCTTTCGATAATTTTTTCCGCCGGGACGCGATTGAGCCGGGTCAGCAGGTTCAGTACCGGCGCGCTTGGGCGCACGTCGAGTGTGCCGTTGGCGACGAAGCCGCCGTTGTACAGATCACCGCTCAGGTTAGTCAGCGTCAGCAGGCCGCCCTGGCCGGTGGCTTTGAGCGCGGCGTTCTGGATCGGCAGTTTGTCGAGGGTCAGTTGGCCGAAAGTCAGGTCGGCATCGACGTCGAGTTTGGCCAGGCGTTCGACCGGCAGCAGACGCTCGGTGCTCCAGGCGGTTTTGCTCGGTTTGTCCGGCAGCGGCGTGGTGCCTGCGACGGCGCCGGCCTCGGTGCTGGCGACTTCGGCCTGACGCGTCTGCGTCGCGCTATTGGCCTGAGCCGATTTCGGTGGCAGGTAGCGGTCGACGTTGAACGTGTCGGCCTTGAGAATCGCGCGCAGCGACTGTTTGGCGAAGTCCTCGATGGCGATGCGGCCGCTGAAGCTGCTGTCATCGAGTTTCAGGTTGATGTTGTCGAACGACAGGCTGGTCGGAGTGGCAGCAACGCGGCTGACCAGTTCGACCTTGCTCAGGCTGCCTTCGCCCATCGCCGGCAGTGTCTGGCCGATGCTGTCGACGAATTTCGCCAGATCGAACTGGGCAATGGAAATGCCGCCGCTGATCTGTGGCGTCTTGTCGAGGTCGTTGGCTTTCAGCTCGCCCAATGCGCGCAACTGGTTGGCGGAAATCTTGATGCCGGTCCATTCGGCGACGTTCGCTGCCTTGTCCAGCAATAACTGGCCCTGAGCAGAGAAGGTCATGGTTTTGCCTTGCAGCGGATCGCCAGCGAGCTCGCCGGTCAGCTTCAGGTCTTCGAACTTGTAACGCTGCAAGGCGCGCTCGAAGCGCAGCTCGCCGTTGAGCTCGGTGCGCACGCGCAGTACCGGTTGGTTGGTGCCAAGGAACGCGGTGGCTTTCACCGGGATATTGGTCGAATCGTGTACCGGGCCGGTGCTCAACTGAATGCTTTCGGCACTGAACTGCTTGCCGGTCAGCTCATCGGTGTATTCAACGCGGGCGTTGTTGACGGTCAGGCTGTCGATGTCGAGGCGGATCGGTTGCGCCGGTTTTTCCACGGCGAGGGTCGGCTCGCTGGCGGTCGCGCCCGCTGTGGCCGGTGGAGTCGCCCCCGGCGCCACAGGCACCTTGCCGATGTCTTCCCAGTTGCCGTGGCCGTTCTTGTCACGGTTCAGGCGCAGGTTGAGGCCTTCGACGCGCACGTCACTCATCTGCACTTCGCGGCGCAACAGCGGCAGCACGCGCACGGACAGGCCGAGCATCTGCAAGTCGGCAAACGGTTCGGCAGGTTTGGCCAGGGTGGCGACGCTGGCTTCGTGCAATTCCAGGCCGAGCCACGGGAACAGGCTCCAGCCGATATCGCCATTGAGCGTCAGCTCGATGTGGGCCTTGTCGCGGGCAATCTGGCGGATCTCGTCTTTATAGTCGTTGGGATCGAAGAGGTGGGTCAGGGCAAAGCCTGCCGCCACAATGATCAGCAACAGCCCGAGAAGTACCAGACCCAGGATTTTGCCGAACGCTTTCATGGGCGAGTCCTTGTAGTTAGTCGAATTGGTCATATGGCCGGGGAGTATAGCGCTGCCGGCACCCGGTTCGGTGTGGCGTCATCTGCCGAGGGTCGGCGGCGGCACCTGCAACTTCGCCACAGGGCCTGCGCTTGAGGATGCCCGGCGGGCGCCAGAGGGTGCAATCCGGCCCACGCTTGCGACGCCATTTTTTGCGCTTGGTTCACCAGTCGTTCAGTCACGCCCAGGCGACGGGTAACTTTTCGCACGCATAAATGGGACAAGTAGCAAACGGCGTGGTGCCTTTGCAGACGCGGGGTTGGCGGCTTCCCGAGTCGTACGAGAACAGATGACTTGAAAAAAGGTGATATCAGTTTGGTTTTTCTGTCACCTGAGAATGGTAACCTTCGCCAGTTCGTCCGCCCGTCTGCGACTTAACGTCGCGCCTTCAAGGAGCTTCACCTAAAAAAACGGTCATGCCTGCGTGCATAAGGCCGAGGGTGAGCAGTGGCTGGCGAACCATACTAACAATTGGGGGATACACAATGAGCACGAGCATCACGGCGGACGGCCTCAGAGCCGACCAGCCTGCGTTCCTGTCCAAGGAACGCATCATCGCCAAGCCCGGTTTCAACCGCTGGCTGGTTCCACCGGCCGCTTTGGCCATTCACCTGTGCATCGGCATGGCCTACGGCTTCTCGGTGTTCTGGTTGCCGCTGTCCAAGGCACTCGGCGTTACCGCGCCGGTGGCTTGCGCGCCGGACATGAGCTTCATCGCACAGGTATTTTCGTCGAACTGCGACTGGCCGATCTCCATGCTCGGCTGGATCTACACGCTGTTCTTCATCTTCCTCGGCTGCTCGGCAGCGATCTGGGGTGGCTGGCTGGAACACGCCGGGCCTCGTAAAGCGGGCGTGGTCTCGGCCTTGTGCTGGTGCGGCGGTCTGCTGATTTCCGCGCTGGGTATCTATACCCACCAGATCTGGCTGATGTGGATCGGCTCCGGCGTGATCGGCGGTATCGGTCTGGGCCTGGGCTATATCTCGCCGGTGTCGACCCTGATCAAGTGGTTCCCGGACAAGCGCGGCATGGCGACCGGCATGGCGATCATGGGCTTCGGTGGCGGCGCGATGGTCGGTGCACCACTGGCGACTGCACTGATGAGCCACTTCGCATCGCCAGAAGGCGTGGGCGTATGGCAGAGCTTCGTGGCCATGGCGGCCATTTACTTCGTGTTCATGATCGGTGGCGCACTGTCCTACCGCGTGCCGCCAACCGGCTGGAAACCTGAAGGCTGGACCGCTCCGGCGAAGAAAGCGTCCAACGCCATGATCACCAACCGTCACGTTCACGTGAATGTAGCGTGGAAAACTCCGCAATTCCGTCTGGTCTGGCTGGTGCTGTGCCTGAACGTGTCGGCGGGTATCGGTATCCTCGGCATGGCTTCGCCACTGTTGCAGGAAGTGTTCGGCGGCAAACTGCTGGGCGTCGATGTTCCGTTTGGTCAGCTCGACGCTGGCCAACTGGCCTCGATCGCGGCGATCGCAGCGGGCTTCACTGGTCTGCTGAGCCTGTTCAACATCGGTGGCCGCTTCTTCTGGGCCTCGTTCTCCGACTACCTGGGCCGCAAGAACACTTACTTCGTGTTCTTCGCGCTGGGTTTTGCCCTGTACGCGCTGATTCCGAACATGGGCCATCTGGGCAACGTTGCGCTGTTCGTGGCGGCGTTCTGCATCATCCTGTCGATGTACGGCGGTGGTTTTGCCACCGTTCCGGCGTATCTGGCCGACCTGTTCGGTACACAGATGGTCGGTGCGATCCACGGTCGTCTGCTGACTGCCTGGGCTGCTGCCGGCGTGCTCGGTCCGGTGCTGGTCAACTACCTGCGTGAATATCAGTTGAGCATCGGCGTGGAACGCGCTGCCGCTTACGACATCACCCTGTACATCCTCGCCGGCCTGCTGGTGCTGGGCTTCCTGTGCAACCTGATGGTGCGCCCGGTGGCCGACAAGTACTTCATGACCGACGCCGAACTGGCCGCCGAACAGGCGCTGGGCCACGACAAGGGTGCCGATGCCAGCACCGTTCTGGAGTGGAAAGCGGCGCCGGGCACCAAGCCTCTGGCGATCGCGGCGTGGCTGGTGGTGGGTATTCCGTTGGCGTGGGGTGTGTGGGTGACCCTGCAGAAGACGGCGGTACTGTTTCACTAAGGTGTTAGCTGAATAAACACCGAACCTGTGGGAGCGAGCCTGCTCGCGAAGACGGAGCACCAGTCAACATCAATGTTGGCTGGGGTGCCGCATTCGCGAGCAGGCTCGCTCCCACATTTGTTTATGGCATGCCTGTACTGGCTTGTATGGACATGTCTACCCGCGACAGCCGGGCGTTCTATCCGTCAGGCATCTCACCTCTCGTGTTTCTGTTTGCCTCCTGCGTGCCTATAATGGCTGCCTTTTTCGCCCAATGATTTTGCGGAGCTGGTGATGGCCGAACGTAAGGCGTCTGTCGAGCGCGACACTCTGGAAACCCAGATCAAAGCCTCGATCAACCTTGATGGCACCGGAAAGGCCCGATTCGATATCGGTGTACCTTTTCTTGAGCACATGCTGGATCAGATCGCCCGTCACGGGTTGATCGACCTGGATATCGAATGCAAGGGCGATCTGCATATCGACGACCACCATACGGTGGAAGACGTCGGTATCACCCTCGGCCAGGCGTTTGCCAAAGCCATCGGCGACAAAAAAGGCATCCGTCGCTACGGCCATGCCTACGTGCCGCTCGATGAAGCGCTGTCGCGCGTGGTGATCGATTTCTCCGGTCGCCCGGGCCTGCAGATGCACGTGCCGTACACCCGCGCTACCGTCGGCGGTTTCGACGTTGACCTGTTCCAGGAGTTTTTCCAGGGCTTCGTCAACCACGCGCTGGTCAGCGTGCACATTGACAACCTGCGCGGCACCAACACCCACCACCAGATCGAAACCGTGTTCAAGGCTTTCGGCCGTGCGCTGCGCATGGCCGTCGAGCTGGACGAGCGCATGGCCGGGCAGATGCCGTCGACCAAAGGCGTTCTGTAATGCAGACGGTTGCAGTTATCGACTACGGCATGGGCAATCTGCACTCGGTGGCCAAGGCTCTTGAGCACGTCGGCGCCGGCAAGGTGCTGATCACCAGCGATGCGAACGTGATTCGCGAAGCCGACCGCGTGGTATTCCCGGGCGTTGGCGCGATTCGCGATTGCATGGCGGAGATCCGTCGCCTCGGCTTCGATTCGCTGGTCCGTGAGGTCAGCCAGGATCGGCCGTTCCTCGGAATCTGTGTCGGCATGCAAGCCCTGCTCGATACCAGCGAAGAGAACGCCGGCGTCGACTGCATCGGCCTGTTTCCGGGCGCGGTGAAATTCTTCGGCAAGGATCTGCACGAAGACGGCGAGCACCTGAAGGTCCCGCACATGGGCTGGAACGAGGTGAAGCAGAACATCAGTCACCCGTTGTGGCATGACATCCCGGATCTGGCGCGTTTCTACTTCGTGCACAGCTACTACATCGCCGCCGCCAATGCGCGGCAGGTGGTAGGCAGCGGTCATTACGGTGTCGATTTCGCCGCAGCGCTGGCCGACGGTTCGCGTTTCGCCGTGCAGTTCCACCCGGAGAAAAGCCATACCCACGGCCTGCAACTGTTGCAGAACTTCGCTGCGTGGGACGGTCGCTGGTAAATGGCTGTCAAGAAATCCAAACCGCCGATTCTGACCCTCACTCCCGAGCAGGAGAGCGAGGCCAGTCGCAAGATTCAGCGGTTCATGGAAGACCGTTTCGAACTGGATCTGGGTTCGTTCGAGGCGGCGGAAATTCTTGAGCTGTTTACCCGCGAGATTGCTCCGCACTATTACAACAGGGCGATTTTCGATGTGCAGACCCACCTCAAGGAGCGGTTTGAAAGCATCGAAAGCGACCTGTGGGCGCTCGAAAAAAATTAAGAGCAGCGGCAAGCGTCAAGCTGCAAGCTGCAAGAGATAGACGCGCGTGCGCGCTTGCAGCTTATGGCTTGCAGCTTGCCGCTCTTTTGACGAAGGAAAAAGCATGCTGATTATTCCCGCTATCGATCTCAAAGACGGTGCCTGCGTACGTCTGCGCCAGGGCCGCATGGAAGATTCCACGGTGTTCTCCGATGACCCGGTGAGCATGGCTGCCAAGTGGGTGGAGGGCGGTTGCCGTCGTCTGCATCTGGTCGACCTCAACGGCGCGTTCGAAGGCCAGCCGGTCAACGGCGAAGTTGCCACCGCGATCGCCAAGCGCTATCCGACCCTGCCGATCCAGATCGGTGGCGGCATCCGTTCGCTGGAAACCATCGAGCATTACGTCAAGGCGGGCGTGAGCTACGTGATCATCGGCACCAAAGCCGTGAAAGATCCGGCGTTCGTTGCTGAAGCCTGCCGCGCCTTCCCGGGCAAGATCATCGTGGGTCTGGACGCCAAGGACGGCTTCGTCGCCACCGACGGCTGGGCTGAGATCAGCACCGTGCAGGTCATTGACCTGGCCAAGCAGTTCGAAGCCGACGGCGTGTCCTCGATCGTTTATACCGACATCGCCAAAGACGGCATGATGCAGGGCTGCAACGTACCGTTCACCGCTGCGCTGGCCGCTGCCACCAGGATTCCGGTGATCGCTTCCGGCGGCATCCATAACCTGGGTGACATCAAGTCGCTGCTCGACGCCAAGGCACCGGGCATCATCGGCGCGATTACCGGCCGGGCGATCTACGAAGGCACTCTCGACGTCGCCGAAGCGCAAGCTTTCTGCGATTCGTACCAAGGCTGAGGACTGACCATGGCGCTGGCCAAACGCATCATCCCTTGCCTGGACGTGGACAACGGCCGGGTCGTCAAAGGTGTGAAGTTCGAGAACATCCGCGACGCCGGTGACCCGGTGGAAATCGCCCGTCGCTACGACGAGCAGGGCGCCGACGAGATTACCTTTCTCGACATCACCGCCAGCGTCGATGGTCGTGACACTACGCTGCATACCGTCGAGCGCATGGCCAGCCAGGTGTTCATTCCGCTGACCGTCGGCGGTGGCGTGCGTACCGTGCAGGACATCCGCAACCTGCTCAATGCAGGCGCGGACAAGGTGTCGATCAACACCGCCGCCGTGTTCAATCCGGAGTTCGTTGGCGAAGCCGCGCAGCATTTCGGCTCGCAGTGCATCGTCGTCGCCATCGACGCCAAGAAAGTCTCCGGCCCCGGCGAAACCCCGCGCTGGGAAATCTTCACCCACGGCGGGCGCAAGCCGACCGGCCTCGACGCGGTCGAGTGGGCGAAGAAAATGGAAGGCCTCGGTGCTGGCGAAATCCTCCTGACCAGCATGGATCAGGACGGCATGAAAAACGGCTTCGACCTCGGCGTGACCCGCGCCATCAGCGACGCGCTGGGCATTCCGGTGATCGCTTCCGGTGGCGTCGGCAATTTGCAGCATCTGGCCGACGGCATTCTCGAAGGCCATGCCAGTGCGGTGCTGGCGGCAAGTATTTTCCACTTCGGCGAATACACCGTGCAGGAAGCCAAAGCCTACATGTCGCATCGCGGCATCGTCATGCGCTAAAGCGTACAGGCCAGTGGACAGCATGGCGCGCCCAAGGCACTCTTGGGCACGCCATGGATTCCGGTAGCCCGACATGATCAAACGCCTGCTTGTTGTTCTCGCCAGCGCCTCGTTGTTGTTCATCAGCAATGCCCGGGCCGAAACCAGTCCCGACACCGATCTGGTGCTGCTCACCGAAAATTTCCCGCCGTACAACATGGCGAAGAATGGCAAGAATTTCGCCCAGGGCGACAACATCAACGGCATTGCCACGGACATCGTTCGCGAGATGTTCCAGCGCGCCGGCCTCACTTACAGCCTGACCCTGCGTTTCCCCTGGGAACGTGTCTACAAGCTCGCCCTGGAAAATCCCGGTTACGGGGCCTTCGTCATGGCGCGCCTGCCCGATCGCGAAAGACTGTTCAAATGGGTCGGCCCGATCGGCCCGGATGACTGGATTCTGCTGGCCAAGGCTGACAGCAAGATCACCCTCGACACCCTCAACGACGCGCGCAAATACAAGATCGGCGCCTACAAGGGTGATGCGATTGCCGAGACACTCACCAAGCAAGGCCTCAAACCGGTGGTGGTGCTGCGCGATCAGGACAACGCTAGAAAGCTGCTCAATGGCCAGATCGATCTGTGGGCCACGGGTGATCCTGCCGGCCGTTATCTGGCACGGCAGGATGGCGTGACCGGCCTGAAGACCGTGCTGCGCTTCAACAGCGCCGAGTTGTACCTGGCGCTGAACAAGGATGTTTCCGATGAGGTGGTCAACAAGCTTCAGACCGCGCTGGATCAACTGCGCAAAGAAGGCGTGGTCGATGAAATCATGGCGCGCTATCTGTGACCACATCCAGATCAGGCGATGGCAGCGCTTCTACGCTGGTGCTGTCGATGCCTGTCTCAGCGGGGATATCCGACGTCAGCGATGGGCACGAACTGACTGACTCGATGGATTGCGGCGGGTATTGCGTCAGCAGAACGCTGGAGTCGTCGGTATAGCCGAAATCGACCGCCACTTGAGTACCGTCTTCCCTCACCAGTTCGTAATGGCTTTGCATCTGATAGACCGCTACGGCTGATTGTTTTGGCACCATGGCAATCACGATCTGCGGTCGCAGCTCGTGCCAGCCGTTGGAAGACGCTTCAGTGTGGGTCAGGGCCTTCGGCAGGCAAGCCGAGAATCTGGTCATGCGGATGTCGCTCAGAGGCGCGGATGGCCAGGCTTTTACAATTTCCATCGCGGTGAAGCTATGGAACATCCGCATCGTCACGGCGCTCTGCGCGCGCGGCGCAGTCCATTTTCTCGCGCGGTATGTGTCTGCCTCATTGCGCTCATAACCGATGAGCACGTATTGGTCGGTCCTCTTGAGTGCGTAGTAAGGTGAGTTGCGAAACTGCTCACCGGGATGCGCATGGTCTCGCACCGCGAACCAAGGCAGGCGGGCAACATGTGTGACTGCGGCGGGTTCGCTTTCGGCTGGCTTGGCATAGCCACCGAGAACCGGAACCTGCGGTGGTTCGCTCAGTTGCACAGGGATCTGCATGCGCAACGCGTACGCCGATGAAGGTGCCGCAGGCTTGCTGTAGCCCTGAGTGCCGGCGAATGTGCCCGCTGCAAACAGGATTTCGCCTGCTGCCGCAGTCGGCGGTTCGATGGCGTAGGCACTGAAACTCATTTTGGCGCCGCTACCTTTGTCATTCCAGATCAACTCGCCGAGGTTCGCCGCGACGACGAGGTCGACCCTGACGCAACGCACTGAGTTGAGCGAAGGTTTGCAATGATCGGTGGTGCAGACTTGCCCCAAGGCGACGTAACCGACAGGTGCCAAAGGGCGCCAGATCGACAGGCGCGCAACATTGGGCGCCCCGGTTTCTTTCCAGACCAGTTCAAAATCGACCGGACGCGCCAGTGCCTTGCCTCTGGCGTTTTCGACTCCTTTCAAATCCCTCTCGCAGACCACGGCCGCGACTACTTCGCCGTTGATATTGGCATCGCCGGGGATCAGCATATCGCCCAGCGGGAAATAGCCCGGCAGTGCATCCGGAGCGGGGGCAGGGCGCCAGAAGGTGGCGGGTTTCGCTTTCGAGCCGTTGCTGCTCCAGACCCGATTGAATTCCGTGGTGAAGTTGATCAGCAGGTTGTCCTGGATGATCGGTTCCATTTGCCGTGGCAGCGCTGCGATATTGTCTTCGATAGTCATGATGATTCCTGATAGTTGAAAGCGACGCGAGGGCGTCGCGACCTGTTGCAGGTCGCACTATCGGAAACGGGGACGGTTATCGGGTGGTAACTATGTATGTGCCAGCGTCACAGGGTTTTACCTATAAACGCCGTCCTTGCCATGCCCGGCCATGGCCCGGTTGCTGCGCACGCTGATCATCTGCCGGATATCGATCCAGTCGATGCCTTGCGCTTTGAGCTTGGGTAATTCGCGCTCCAGCACCGCCAGGGTCTGCGGATACGGATGGCCGATCATCACCGCTGAACCCTGTTTGTGCGCCAGGGCGATCGCTGTCTGCAACTGAGTGGCAATGGCCGCTTCGGTGCGCTCATCATCGAGAAACACGTCTCTGGAAACGCTGGCCAGATCGATTTTCTGCGCCTGCTGCGCAGCGACCGTTTGAGCGCTGGTGCGGCTGTCGACGAAGAACTTGTGCCGACGCTGCAATTCGCCCATCAACCACGCCATCGCCGCAGGCTGCGCGGTCATGCGGCTGCCCATGTGATTGTTGATGCCGGCGGTGAACGGGACTTTTTCAAACGCGGCATTCAGGCGTTTCTGCAGCTCTTCGATGGGCAGTTCGGGGTGCCAGGCGTACGGCCCGGTGGCCGGGTCCATGGGCATGTGCAGGATGACGATCTTGCCGGCGCGATGGGCTTCGCGGGCAAATTCGGTGGCGTGGGGGGTGTCGGGCATGATCGCCGCCGTGACCGGGCCGGGCAGGGCGAGCACGCGACGATCCCGGGGCAGGTTCTGCCCCAGGTCATCGATGATCAATGTCAGGTAGGCTTTGTGCGGCGAGGAGCTGGCGGGCTCTGCTTGGGCAAAACCCGCCAGACAGCACAACAGGACGCAGAGTGCGCGGAGCAACATCCTCAGCGGCCGGAGGTGATGCTCAGGCCTTTGAGCAGGCTCAGGGCCTGGGCCAGCTGGTAATCGTCATCCTGCGGCATCGCTTTGGCCTTGCCGCCGGAACCGCTCGGTTTGTCGGCGCCGCCGTTGCCGTTGCCCAAATGACCTTGCAGATCGGCTTCCTTGAAGTATTCGCTGTCGGCTTCGTTGGTGATCTTCGCGCGGCGCACTTCGATGTCCGGCACGATGCCCTGAGCCTGGATCGAGCGGCCGTTCGGCGTGAAGTACAGCGCGGTGGTGATCTTCAGCGCGCGGTCGTTGTTCAGCGGCAGCACGGTCTGCACCGAGCCCTTGCCGAAACTGGTGGTGCCCATGACCACGGCACGTTTCTGGTCCTGCAGGGCGCCGGCGACGATTTCCGAAGCCGAGGCACTGCCGCCGTTGATCAGCACGACCATCGGCACCGCTTCGCTTTCGTCCTTGCCGGTGGCGGAGAAGCGCAATTCGGAGTTGGCGATGCGGCCCTTGGTGTAGACGATCAGGCCTTTGGTGATGAAGTGGTCGACCACTTCCACTGCCGATTGCAGTACGCCGCCCGGGTTGTTGCGCAGGTCGAGAATGATGCCGTTGAGCTTCTTGCCGTTGTCCTTGCGCAGTTTGGCCAGAGCCTTGGAGACTTCTTCGCCGGTCTTGACCTGGAACTGGGTGATGCGGATGTAGCCGTAGCCCGATTCCAGCAGTTGCGCCTTGACGCTTTTCACCTGAATCACTGCACGGGCCAGGGTCACGTCGAAGGGCGTGCCGCCATCGCGAACCAGGGTCAGGGTGATTTTCTGGCCGATCTTGCCGCGCATCTTGTCGACGGCTTCGGTCATGGTCTGGCCGCGGGTTGGCTGGCCGTTGATCTTGACGATGAAGTCGCCAGCCTGAATGCCGGCCTTCGACGCCGGGGTGTCGTCGATCGGCGAGACAACCTTGATGAAGCCGTCCTCGGCGCCGACTTCGATGCCCAGGCCGCCGAATTCACCGCTGGTGCTTTCCTGCAGCTCGGTGAAATCTTCCGGGCCAAGGTAGGCCGAATGCGGATCGAGGTTGCTGAGCATGCCCTTGATCGCGTTTTCCAGCAGAGTCTTGTCGTCCACAGGCTCGACGTACGCGGCTTTGATCCGGTCCATGACCTCGGCGAAGGTGCGCAGCTCTTCCAGCGGCAACGGCGCCTTGGCGGTCGCGGCAGTGCCTGCCGGAGCGACGGTCGGGGCCGGTTGCGCGGCGAACGCCAGAGGCGCGCCGATCACCAGGGCGATCGTCAGGGCCAGCGAGGTAAGGCGGGACAAATGCAGCATGTCGAACGAACTCCTGAATTAGATGGTGCGCTTATCCTTGCGCACGACACCATTGAGCCGGATCACTCGGGTGACCCTGCTGACGAATTGCGAAATACAGCGCTGGCGTGTCCTGACCGCCACTGTTACCGACAGTGGAAATCGACTCGCCAGCCTTGACCACATCACCCGCCGACTTGAGCAGCGTCTGGTTGTGGCCGTAAAGACTCAGAAAACCGTTGCCGTGATCGAGAATCACCAGCAAACCGGCACCGCGCAGCCAATCGGCGAACACCACGCGCCCACCGTGTACGGCGTGCACCTGGCTGCCGGCGGAAGCGCTGATCATCACGCCATCCCACTTGGTGCGGGCGTCGTCGCCACGGCTTTCACCGAAGCGCGCGAGTAATCGACCATCAACCGGCCACGGAAGTTTTCCCCGGGTTGCAGCAAAAGGCCCGCCAAAGGTTTCGCCGCTGCTCGATACCAGCGCGCCGGGGCTTGATCTGGCGGGTTTTCGTGGGGCGTCGCTGTTATCAGCCTGCGCCTCACGCAAACGCTTTTTTTCCGCTTCCTGCTGGGCGATCAGCGCTTTCTGCCGCGCTTCTTCTGCCTCACGAGCCTGGCGGGCCAGGGTTTCTTCAATGGTTTTAAGGACTTTAGACAGGTCTGCCTGATCCTGCTCGCGGGCGGCGAGTTTCTGGTCGCGGGCCTTGACGTCGTCATTGAGTCTGGCAAGAACCTGCTGGCGTTCCTTGCGGACTTTCTCGAGTGCTTCGCGCTGCGTGTCGAGGTCGCTTTTCTGCACCAGCAACTGCGCTTGCTGCAGGCCGATGTCTTTTTCGACATTGGCCAGCTGGCGCAGGGTTTCGTTGAAGTTCTTCAACTGCTCCAGGCGTGCCTGGCTCAGGTAGTCGTAATAGGTGAGGGTGCGGGCGAACTTCTCGGGGTTCTGCTGATTGAGCAGCAGCTTGAGGTATTCCTGGCGGCCGTTCTGGTACGCCGCTCGGGCCTGGATGGCGATCAGTCGCTGCTGTTCAGTGCGCGCGCTCTGGAGTTTTTTTTTCTCTGCATCGAGCCGCTGTAGCTCGGATTCGCTTTTCTGCAGTTCTTTCTGCAGCGCGTCGACCTGCTTCTGCAGCTTGCCCATCTCGGTTTCAGTGCCCTTGAGCTCTTTCTGCACGCCGGACTTTTCTTCCTGCAGCTTGCCCAAGAGTTTTTTCAGCTCGGCGATATCCTGACGCGTGGCCTCCAACTGCTGTTGGGTTTGCGCGCGCTCGTCGGCGAAGGCCGGCTGGAGCAGACAGGTCAGAGCAAGGGCGATCAGGACGCGAAGCATAGGGGCGGGCGGCACCAGGGTAAGGGACGGCCTAGTATGCCCGCCCGAGGCTGCAAAAAAAACGCCCAATTGGGGCTGTGTGATAACTGGACAGAAAAACATTCCACACCAATGCAGGAGTGACCTGTGGCGAGGGGATTTATCCCCGTTCGGCTGCGCAGCAGTCGTAAAACCAGCACATGCGGTGTACCAGAGATACCGCGGTGTTCGATTTCAGCGCGGCTGCGTCACCCGGCGGGGCGGTGCGACGGTTCGCTAAATCCCGTCGCCACAAAGACATTTGCAACAGGTTTCGCCGTTTTCTGGATTCGCGTTACACCAGGATCGAAGTCCCGGTCATCTCCGCCGGTTTTTCCAGACCCAGCAGCATCAGCATGGTCGGCGCTACGTCCGCCAGCACGCCGCCTTCGCGCACTTTCAGGTCGCGTTTGCCGACGTAGATGAACGGCACCGGCTCGGTAGTGTGCGCGGTATGCGCCTGACCGGTGGATTCGTCGGCCATCTGCTCGACGTTGCCGTGGTCAGCGGTGATCAGTGCTTCGCCGCCGACCTTTTCCAGCGCTTCAACGATGCGACCGACGCAGGTGTCGAGGCACTCGACCGCTTTCACCGCCGCGTCGAACACGCCGCTGTGGCCGACCATGTCGCCGTTGGCGTAGTTGACCACGATCACGTCGTAGCGCTGGTTTTCGATGGCGTCGACGATACGGTCAGTGACTTCCGGGGCGCTCATTTCCGGCTGCAAGTCATAAGTCGCGACTTTTGGCGACGGGATCAGGATGCGCTCTTCGCCCGGGAACGGTTCTTCACGACCGCCGGAGAAGAAGAAGGTCACGTGGGCGTATTTTTCGGTTTCAGCGATGCGCAGCTGGGTCTTGCCGTTTTTTGCCAGGTAATCACCAAGAACGTTTTCCAGGCTGCCGGCGGCGAAGGCCGACGGTGCCGGAATGCTTGCGGCGTACTGGGTCAGCATGACGAAACCGGCCAGTTTTGGCTGGCGGGCGCGCGCGAATTCGTTGAAATCGTCTTCGACAAACACGCGGGTCAGCTCGCGGGCGCGGTCGGCACGGAAGTTCATGAACACCACGGCGTCGCCGTCTTCAACTTTTACCGGCTCGCCGATGGAAGTGGCCTTGACGAATTCGTCGCTTTCGCCACGGGCGTAGGCAGCTTCAAGACCTTCCTGAGCGGTGGCGGCGTTGAATTCGCCGTTGCCGTCGACGATCAGGTTGTAGGCCTGGGCGACTCGATCCCAACGGTTGTCACGGTCCATGGCGAAATAGCGGCCGATGATGCTGGCGATCCGGCCTTTGCCCAAGGCCTGGAAAGTCGCGTCGAGCAGTTCGATCGACGAAGCGGCGCTTTTCGGCGGCGTGTCGCGGCCATCGAGGAAGGCGTGCAGGTAGATTTTTTCGGCGCCGCGCTTGAAGGCCAGTTCGGCCATGGCGATCAGGTGATCCTGGTGGCTGTGCACGCCGCCATCGGACAGCAGGCCCATGAAGTGCACGGCTTTGCCGGCGGCCACGGCTTTATCGACAGCGGCGCAGATGGTCGGGTTTTCGAAGAATTCGCCGTCGCGGATCGCTTTGGTCACGCGGGTGAAGTCCTGATACACCACGCGCCCGGCGCCGAGGTTCATGTGGCCGACTTCGGAGTTGCCCATCTGGCCGTCCGGCAGGCCGACGTCCATGCCGCTGCCCGAAATCAAGCCGTTCGGCACCGTGGCCCACAGACGATCCAGCACAGGTTTCTTCGCCGCGAACACGGCATTGGATTCGGGGCTGTCGCTGTGACCGAAGCCGTCGAGAATCATCAGGACCAAAGGTTTGGGCGTAGTCGTCATGGAATCCACTCGTGGCTGATAAAGAAGAGGGCGATGGAAAACGGAGTTGGAGTTTAAAGCGAAGTTCCGACCGCGTCACCGCCGGACGGGGTTTGGCCGACCATAGTGGCTGTGTATACTGGCCGACATTTTAACGCCCTGGAACCTCCTTCGATGGTTGCTCACCTGATTGAATTTGCCACTAACCACTACATTCTTGTCGGTATCTTCGTCGTACTTCTGGCTCTGTTGCTGGCGCACACGATGCAGGGCGGCGGCAAGAGCCTGAGCACCGGCGAGCTGACCGCACTGGTCAATAAAGACGCAGGCGTGGTGGTGGACATCCGTCCGGCCAAGGATTATGCCGCTGGCCACATCGTCGGCGCGGTGAACATCCCGCAAGACAAACTGGCTGCCCGCGTCGGCGAGCTGGAAAAGCACAAGGCCAAGACCATCATTCTGGTCGATGCCCTCGGTCAGACCGCCGGCACCCACGCCCGCGAGCTGATGAAGTCCGGCTTCACCGCCGCCAAGCTGTCCGGCGGGATTTCCAGCTGGAAAGGCGACAACCTGCCGCTGGTGAAATGACATGAGCGAAGTCATCGTCTACTCCAGCGATTACTGCCCTTACTGCTCGCGCGCCAAGCATCTGCTCGCCAGCAAAGGCGTGGCCTTCGAAGAGATCAAGGTCGATGGCAAGCCGCAGCTGCGTGCCGAAATGACCAAAAAGGCCGGGCGCACGTCCGTGCCGCAGATCTGGATCGGCGCAAAGCACATCGGCGGTTGCGATGATTTATACGCCCTGGAACGCGCCGGCAAACTCGACGCGCTGCTCAAGGGCTGAACGGCTGCACCCACGTACAGCACTCCCTAAAAGACCCAAGATCGATAAGGATCTGAGATGACTGACCAACAGAACACTGCAGCCAGCGAAGAAGAAACCGCACCGCAATTTTCCTTGCAGCGCATCTACGTACGCGACCTGTCCTTCGAAGCCCCGAAAAGCCCGGCGATCTTCCGCCAGCAGTGGGATCCGGCGGTCGGTCTGGATCTGAACACTCGCCAGAAAGCGCTGGAAGGCGATTTCTACGAAGTGGTGCTGACCCTGTCCGTTACCGTGAAAAACGGTGAAGAAGTGGCCTTCATCGCTGAAGTGCAACAGGCCGGTATCTTCCTGATCAAGAATCTGGACGCGGCTTCGATGAGCCACACCTTGGGTGCGTTCTGCCCGAACATCCTGTTCCCGTACGCTCGCGAAACCCTGGACAGCCTGGTTACCCGTGGCTCGTTCCCGGCGCTGATGCTGGCCCCGGTGAACTTCGATGCCCTGTACGCGCAAGAGCTGCAGCGCATGCAGGAAAGCGGCGAGACCCCGACCGTTCAATAACGGCGCGGATACGCATCGCGGGCAAGCCCGCTCCCACAGGTTGTGCTCATTCCTGTGGGAGCGGGCTTGCCCGCGATTGTTTTGGTCAGGCGAAAACTATTTGAAGTCGTTCTGCCGCCACGCTTCGTACACGGCGACCGCCACGGTGTTGGACAGATTCAGGCTGCGGCAGCCTTCGCGCATCGGCAGGCGCAGGCGCTGTTCGGCGGGCAGGGCGTCGAGCACGTCCGCTGGCAGGCCACGGCTTTCCGGGCCGAACAGAAACGCGTCGCCGGGCACGAACGCGGCATCATGGAACGGCCGCGAACCCTTGGTGGTGAAGGCGAACACGCGCGGGTTGCCCAGACTTTCCAGACAACTGGCCAGATCAGCGTGACGCTGCAACGTGGCATATTCGTGGTAGTCGAGACCGGCACGGCGCAGGCGCTTGTCGTCCATCTCGAAACCCAGTGGTTCGATCAAATGCAGGTGGCAGCCGCTGTTGGCGCACAGCCTGATAACGTTGCCGGTGTTCGGCGGAATTTCTGGTTGAAAAAGGATGACGTGAAACATGCACGGCTCCGAAGGTAAAGATGAGCGGCATTCTACGCCGCCTGTGGACAACCGTTCGAAACTATTCCCGCGCGTCATCGGCTCGCTGGCGATTGTCGGCTTGATGATCGGCTTGATGATCGGCCGGCTGACTACGCCGGATCCGAGCGTGCTGGAGCAGGTCGAGGTTACCGATGGCGGCCTGGTGGTGTGGTTCAACAATGAGCCGAAGCTGCACGGCGAGATCATCGACGGCACCGTCGCGCTGCTGTTTCAGGCCGAAGGTCGACCGCAGAAAGGCCAGCTCAGGCTCAACGGCAAGGACGTCAACTGGCGCACGCGCAAGAGTGATGGCGGATTGTTGCTGACGGTGCTGGCAGCGCGTCCGTTGCGGGGCGACTGGGTCGGCAGCGAGGTCGATGATCGCTGGCGACTGGAGATCCGTTTGAGCGAGCCCTAGCGGCACTTCTTCATCATTGGGGCGCGCTCCCACACTTTTTGAGGTCGTTTCCCACTGCGACCGTCTTCCTTTCCCATCTCCAGCACGTGCTCATGCACGTTATCGTTCGCCCCTTCAAACGGCAGGATGCCGAAACCCGTCGTCCCCTTGCAGGAATGCAGGGGGCGTCTTTTTCAAGGATGAAAATATGCCAGTCAAACCCCCTCGCGGTGGCGGTACCCACGTGGACGCCTCGGGCAGCCCGCATCGGGCTGCGGACGTGGACACTTCGCTTCCCGGCCACTTGGGTCGCACAGGCGTCGATGTGGATATTGCTCAGCACCATTTGCTGCCGCGCGCCGGATCATCCACCGACGCCACCCTGGATGCCGTGCCCCCCGCCGCGGCCGTTGTAGTTCGCGCAATCGCGGAGGGTATTGGCCCGACCGCCACCCAGCCTTCGCTGGACAATTACGTCACCAACGCCCGAGCGATACTTCCACAGGTCAACAGCGAAGGTTTGCGGGTGATCAGTCGGCGAACCTACGCAGACCTGGCCAACGGTGACCTGGTGCCTGTCGCCGTGGATCCTGCGACGGGTTTGTACCGAGCCCGGCGGCCAAGCGAGTTGCTCCCTTCCGGCCCGGTGATGCTGCGCGATGTGGGCAGCGGACTCTGGTATGCGCGTGAAGTCGCGGAGCCAACTACCCGGGAACAGATCCGCACCTACCTTCCCGACGCGACCGACGAGGACGCGGATGCCTTCATCGCCCGGTTTGATGACAAGGACGTGGCAGAGCTTGAGCTCAAGCATATCCAGCTTGGACTTGCGCTATTGGACTCGACGCGTTTTGACCTGCCGATCAGTCGAGGTTCCATTTCATCGGACAACGAGTTTCATGAGGCGCGAAATATGTGGGCGACGTTTCGCCAGTTGTACCGATGGCAGGGCCAGCCCGAGCAGCGCGTCTACCGTGATGGGCGGCTCGTGGGCTTCAAGCTGGAAATCGATCTGACGATTTGGCCAGTTGCAAAGCCGCTTTCCTTGAAGTTCGGCTCAGTGGTTTCTCTGACTTTAAGAGGCCGTGGCCGGCTGGATCCGGACGTGTTTTGCGCACAATTTCCCAACCTTGAAAGTCTGACGATTACCAGTCAGGAAATCGCAGTGCAAGGCCGGTTTCAAGGATGGGACGTGATTAATTGGGTGCATTCAAAATTCAGTCTGGATTCGCGCTTTGCCGAGCAATTGAAAAGATTCCCGCGTCTGCAAAGGCTGCACTTGCAGGACTGTGAATTGACGTCTGACTTTTCCGTACGAGGCCTTGCCAGGCTACATGAGCTATGGCTTTGCAATACATTCGAGGCCCCGGTGAATAGCCTCGACATGCAAATGCGGCATCAGGAGCAAGTCACCTTTTTGCAAGTGGCAGCTGACCTCAGAGGGATGACTGAACTGCGAGTGCTGGATCTGAGCCGCACCGGAATACACCTGCTGCCTTCCGGTCTTGAGGCCATCGACGTGGCGTCGAAGCTTGAAGTGTTGAGACTGGGGGGCAATCCGCTTGCGGACAGCCTTTCACTCGACAACATGACCGCACTGCAGGAGCTGGATCTTTCCAATACACGATTGCAAAGATTTCCCGAGGGCATTACCGACAGGATTCCCGCAAGAGAACTGAATCTTGCGGACAATCACATCAGGTCGATTCCCGAATCCGTGGAGCTCAGAGCGGGCTTCAATCTCATCGGCAATCCGATCACGGACCCGGCCTCGCTACGGCGGTTGATACGAGCACGTGCCGAGACAGGCACCGATATCTGGCTTGGGCAGGAAAGCAGCGATGGGTCTGCCGATCTCTGGCTACGCAACGTGCCACAGGACCAGATAGCGGAAAAACAAGCGCTGTGGGACAGGCATAACGCCGCAATGCCACTGGCAGTGACCGGCATTCTTCGTCGGCTGAGTCGAACGCCCGAGTTTCACGTCGAACGCCCGCTGCTGCAGCGGCGTGTGTGGTGGTTTCTGGAAATGTATGACAGGGCCGACGTCACCGAGCGGGCCAGGCTCGACGCCATTCTTCATACGGAAACGAGTCCCGGGAGGATGCTGGACCGGCTGGAGAATGAAATCCGCAGCTATGACGCAGGGCGACAGAATCAACCGGTGCACCCTCTGCCCAAGCGTCCCAAGTTCGAATAGGCGCAGAACGCATTGCGGTGTAAAAGCGGGAATCCCTGACCTGCCTGTATCAGGGTTCCCAAAAGCATGGGCGTCGCGTTCAGCGTCGGCCCGGTGTAAAGAGGGAACCCCCGGCCTGCCTGTACCAAGGATCCCAAAAGGGTGGACTCATCCGTTGCGGTCTGAGCCCGATGTAAAGAGGGGAATCCCCGGCCTGCCTGTACCAAGGTCCCCGAAACGGGTGGTGAAACGAATCACCTGAGATAGGTATTGCAGGGTGCGTGCCAGGTTTAAATTTGCTGAAACAAAAAACGCTTTGCGAACGCGAAAGCCCCGGGACTCGGGGCTTTCGCGTTTTTGAATAAAGGGTTTTTCAGTTTTTTCAGGAGTGATTGTGGCGATACGGCTGTGCGCGATCGCGGGTCATTGTGCATTGATGCGGTGCACGGTGGCCCTCACCCTGACCCTCTCCCAGAGGGAGAGGGGACTGACCGAGGTGCCCGGTCAAGTTACGCCGACCTGAGATACCGAGCCGAACTCAGGCCTCGAAACCACCCGAGATTGCTCCCTTCCCCCTCTCCCCCTTGGGGGAGAGGGCTGGGGTGAGGGGGATCGATCCTGAGTACACGACAACCCTTAAGCGTTAACCCTCTTCCCCCTCATCATCATCCCCACCATCAACCTTCATCCCCAGTTCCTTGATCTTGCGCGTCAGGGTATTGCGCCCCCAACCCAGCAGCACCGCCGCATCACGCCGACGTCCTGCGGTGTGCTTCAAAGCAGTCTCGATCATGATCCGCTCGAACGCCGGCACTGCGCTGTCGAGCAGGCTCGACTGGCCACGGGCCAGGGCCTGATCGGCCCACTGGCGCAGGGCCTGTTCCCAGTTGGTCACTGGCGCCGAATCCTGCGGCAGGTTGAGCAGTTCCGGTGGCAAGTCACTGATGTGTACTTCACGGCCGGAGGCCATGACGGTGATCCAGCGGCAGGTGTTCTCCAGCTGGCGCACGTTGCCCGGCCACGGCAGGTTTTTCAGGTATTCCTCGGTTTCGCTTTTCAGCAGCTTCGGCTCGACCGCCAGTTCCTGCGCGGCGCGGCTGAGGAAGTGCCGGGCCAGGGTCGGGATGTCTTCACGACGATCCGACAGGCGCGGGATGTGGATGCGGATCACGTTGAGGCGGTGGAACAAGTCCTCACGGAATTTGCCGGCGTGAACGAGCGTTTCGAGATTCTGGTGGGTCGCGGCGATGATGCGTACATCGACCTTCACCGGCACATGGCCGCCGACGCGATAGAACTCGCCATCGGCCAGCACGCGCAGCAGACGGGTCTGGGTGTCCGCCGGCATGTCGCCGATTTCATCGAGAAACAGCGTGCCGCCGTCCGCCTGTTCAAAGCGACCGCGACGCAAATTCGCCGCGCCGGTGAACGCGCCTTTCTCGTGGCCGAACAGTTCCGATTCCATCAGATCCTTGGGAATCGCCGCCATGTTCAGGGCAATGAACGGCGAAGCCGCGCGTGGGCTGTGGCGGTGCAGGGCGTGGGCGACCAGTTCTTTACCGGTACCGGATTCGCCGTTGATCAGCACGGTGATGTTGGAGTGGCTCAGGCGCCCGATGGCGCGAAAGACTTCCTGCATCGCCGGCGCTTCGCCGATGATTTCCGGGGTGCGGGTCAAGGCTGGCACAACTTCCAGGCCTTGCTGTTCCTGCGCATGTTGATTGGCGCGTTTGACCAGCGAAACGGCTTCGTCGACGTCGAAAGGCTTGGGCAGGTACTCGAAAGCACCGCCCTGATAGGAGGCGACAGCGCTGTCCAGATCGGAGTGAGCGGTCATGATGATGACCGGCAGCCGTGGGTGCTGTTCGCGAATCCGCGCCAGCAGATCCAGGCCACTGGCGCCCGGCATGCGGATATCGGAAATGATCACGTCCGGCTGCTGCCGGGCCAGACGACTCATCACTCCATCGGCGCTGTCGAAGCTCTGGGTGGTCATGCCTTCCTGCTGCAAGGCCTTTTCCAGGACCCAACGGATAGAACGGTCGTCATCGACGATCCACACGGTTTCACTACGGCTCATGTCGATGTGGCTCCTTGTTCCAGTGGCAGGAAGATCGAGAAGGTGGTGTGGCCTGGATGGCTCTCACACTCGATCAGGCCCTGGTGCTGACTGATGATGTTCTGGGTAATGGCCAGGCCCAGCCCGGTACCGTCCGGGCGGCCGCTGACCATGGGAAAGAAAATGGTTTCCTGCAGTTCCGCCGGGATGCCCGGGCCGTTGTCGATGATCTCGATCTTGGTCACCAGACGATGGCGGATGTGGCCGATGGTGAATTGGCGCATGGCGCGGGTGCGCAGGCTGATGCGGCCCAGACGCAGCTCGTTCTGGCTGCTGATCGCCTGCATCGCGTTGCGCACGATGTTCAACACCGCCTGAATCATTTGCTCGCGGTCGATCAATACGTCGGGAATGCTCGGGTCGTAATCACGCACCAGGGTGATGCAGCCCTGGCTTTCGGCCTCGACCAGATGGCAGACGCGTTCGAGCACTTCGTGGACGTTGCACATGGCCAGCGACGGCAACTTATTCGAGCCGAGCATGCGATCGACCAGATTGCGCAGGCGGTCGGCCTCTTCGATGATCACATTGGTGTAATCGCGCAGGCTGTCTTCCGGTAGCTCGCGGGCCAGCAATTGCGCGGCGCCGCGGATGCCACCGAGGGGATTCTTGATCTCGTGAGCGAGGCCGCGCACCAGCATCTTGCTGGTTTCCTGCTTGGACAGCTGGGCCTCTTCCTTGGTGATCCGCAACAGGCGATCACGCGGGTGCACTTCAAGCAAAAGCAAAGTCTCGCCGTTACTGAGAATCGGCGTCACCGCGTAATCCACCGTCAGCGTCTGGCCGGTGAGGGCGGTGAGCATCGCTTCACGCTTGGTGAAAGGGTGCGCTTGCTCCACCGCCTGACGCAGGGAATTGAGCGCCTCGGGGGATTCGGTGAACAGCTCGCTGATGAACTGGCCGTGGCTGCGCTGACCGCTGACGGCCAACAGCATCTCCGCCGCCGGGTTCATGTACTCCAGGCGCAGCTCGGCGTCGAGCAGGATGGTCGCCGTGGTCAGGTTGTCGAGCAGCAAACGGTGTATAGCGTCGCTTATGGTCATCTGGACCCCTTTTGGAGCAAGGCGTGCGCGAGAACAAAGCGCTGATGTCGGGAAAATGCAAAAACCAAACCAAGGCTCCGAAAAGAAGCGTTTAACCCCTGAAACAGGCGTTTGACGCGCGTTTGTATGGCACGAAGCCAGCTCAAACGGGAAGTTTCGAACCAAAATGGGTTGGGTTGTGGGCGAGATGCAGTTTAGTGCACCAATAGGGTGCGCATGCCCGGCAGACGTTAAAAGAAGCGCAGGAATGGATTCTTGGGTTCTTCAGGTTTGTCCTTGAGCGGGCATTCCGGGCGCATACCATAGTCGTCGGCGACACAGGGTTTGACCTGACGTTTCTGCGCCAGGGAAATGCGCAGCATGTGGAACGGCTGATTGGCGGTGCGTTCCACGGTACGCCCGGCGGCGTCGAGAATCTCGATCGAAAGGCTGTGGCTGCCTCGATCGATATTGCTCAGCGCAAATACCGGGCTGACGCCGGGCTCGCCAGTGGCCTTGCCATCCAGCAGCAAGCGATAACGATGGCCGCTTTGCAGGCCGGGCTCGCTGGTGACGCTGACGATCAGCTCGCCGACGCTGCTGCGCAGGGTGGCATCAGGCTCCGGGATCAGAATGCGCAGCATGTCGTAGTGAAAGGGCGGTGGTTCGGCGGATTTTTTCGCTGTGCTGACCGGCGCTGCGGTGCTGGCAGGGACAGCCATGCGATTGCTTGTCGCGATCGGCACTCGCTTGGCGTTGGCGCGTGGCTGGTCGGTGTAGACGCGGTTGCCCTGTGCGTCGATGTAGGTAAAGACCTCCGCCGAGGCGGACGTCGACATCAACACCAGGATGAGTGCCAGCCCCGCGCGAATCACGGCGTATGCACCCGTTGCACGGTGAAGACCGCTGGCGGGCTCTGCTGGATGACAGTCTGGCCGTCGATCACCTGCACGGCCAGGCTATGCTCGCCGCGATCGATGTTGACCAGTTGCAGAACCGGCACGTTGCTCGGCTGGCCATAGGGCTGGTCGTCGAGCAGCAGCCTTAATTGATGCGGCGGTTGCAGGCGCGGCTTGATCAGGACGTTGACCGTGAAGGTGCCGTTGTTGGCGCGCAGCGCCTCGTCAGAGGGCAGACCGGCGAGCTCGAGGATTTCATAGGCGTTGCGCGGTGGTTGCGGTTGTTCTGCGGTGGGTGCTTGCGGCGCACTCGGTGCTTGCGGCTCGACCCGATTGAGCGGTGGCAGCTCGACCGGTTGCGCCTGCACGCCGTCCGGCGGCTGATTGCTGTACGCCGTGTTGCCGTTGGCGTCGGTGTACTTGTAGATCTGCGCGGCGGCGGGCAGGGCGATCAGCAGCAGAATGTAGAGAAACGTGCGACCCATGAAATCGACCGGGATTGGAAGCGATGGGTAGCAGCATAGGACAGGTAGGGCGGTTGGCCAAAACCGTTAATAACTGGAATTGAAAAGACTGGTAGCCAAAACACGGATCGTTCCCACGCGGAGCGTGGGAACGATCAATGACACGCAGCTTTCGCGAGCAGGCTCGCTCCCACAGGGTAAATGAACTGCGCCGGGCAATAAAAAAGGCCTCCCGAAGGAGGCCTCTTGTGTCACGCCACTTTACGCAGCGCTACCGGATCAGCAGCTGTAGTACAGCTCATATTCCAGTGGGTGTACGAAGGTGCGAACCTTGATTTCTTCTTCCGATTTCAGCGCGATGTAAGCGTCGATGAAGTCGTCGGAGAACACGCCGCCCTTGGTCAGGAAGGCGCGGCCCTTGTCCAGCTCTTCCAGGGCTTCCTTCAGGCTGCCGCAAACCTGTGGAATCTCTTTCGCCTCTTCAGGCGGCAGGTCGTACAGGTTCTTGTCGGCAGCATCGCCTGGGTGGATCTTGTTCTGGATACCGTCCAGGCCGGCCATCAGCAGCGCTGCGAAGGCCAGGTACGGGTTGGCAGCCGGATCCGGGAAGCGTGCTTCGATACGGCGGGCTTTCGGGCTCGACACGTATGGAATACGGATCGAAGCGGAACGGTTGCGCGCCGAGTAGGCCAGCATTACCGGAGCTTCGAAGCCTGGCACCAGACGCTTGTAGGAGTTGGTCGCCGGGTTGGTGAAGCCGTTCAGGGCCTTACCGTGCTTGATGATGCCGCCGATGAAGTACAGAGCGGTATCGGACAGGCCGGCATAGCCTTCACCTGCGAAGGTGTTCTTGCCGTCTTTCCAGATCGACATGTGTACGTGCATGCCCGAACCGTTGTCGCCGTACAGTGGCTTCGGCATGAAGGTCGCGGTGCGGCCGTAAGCGTCGGCAACGTTGTGCACAACGTATTTCAGGGTCTGAACTTCGTCAGCTTTCTTCACCAGGGTGTTGAACTTGACGCCGATTTCGTTCTGGCCGGCAGTCGCCACTTCGTGGTGGTGAACTTCAACCGACTGACCCATTTCTTCCAGTGCGTTGCACATGGCGGTACGGATTTCGTGGTCGTGGTCGAACGGTGGAACCGGGAAGTAGCCGCCTTTCACGCCTGGACGGTGACCCTTGTTGCCGCCTTCGATGTCCTGGTCGGACATCCACGAACCTTGCTCGGAGTAGATCTTGAACATCGAGCCGGAGATGTCCGACTTGAATTTCACCGAGTCAAAAATGAAGAACTCAGGCTCCGGACCGGCGAATACGGTGTCACCGATACCGGTGGCTTTCAGGTGCTCTTCGGCGCGCTTGGCGATCGCACGTGGGTCGCGATCGTAGCCCTGCATGCTCGAAGGCTCGATGATGTCGCACACCAGAATCAGGGTTGGGTCTTCGGTGAACGGATCGAGTACGGCAGTTTCGTCGACCGGCATCAGGATCATGTCGGAGGCTTCGATGCCTTTCCAGCCGGAGATGGAGGAACCGTCGAACATCTTGCCGACTTCGAAGAAGTCGTCATCCAGCGCATCGCGAGCCGGCATGGTCACGTGGTGCTGAGTGCCTTTGGTGTCCGTGAAGCGCAGATCAATCCACTTGACGTCATGATCTTTGATGAGTTGAACCGACTTCGACATAGTGTCCTCCGGGTGAATTAGGGCGGGTAGTGGATGCCCTTAATAATGGTGATGCCGGCGCGAATACTCTGCCAAGGCAACCTGCCTCACAAGGGAGCAAATTGCATGCCAGTGCCCCAGCATGGGTTTTTTGCCCCAAATTCACGCTTATTAAGGCGTGCGAGGTACTGAATCGACAAATCCCGCCCCTTAATGTTGCGTTTAAATTCAGAAATGACCTGTTTTGGTGCAAGCAAAACCTTCTGCACATTAACTGGTTAAACCTTGAGCAATTTCCGCTATAATCCGCGCCCCCCTTTTTCGGCTGGCCGTTCGCGCGCTGTTTTCATGAAACTTATCGTAAAAGTCTTCCCCGAGATCACCATCAAAAGCCGACCTGTCCGGACGAAATTCATCCGCCAGTTGGCCAAGAACATCCGCACCGTGCTCCGTGACCTGGACCCGGCCGTGGTGGTGAACGGCGTGTGGGACAATCTCGAGCTGGAAACCCGCGTTACCGACCCCAAAGCCTTGAAGGAGATGGGCGAGCGCCTGACCTGCATGCCGGGTATCGCGCACTTTCTGCAGATCGACGAGTACCCGCTGGGCGACTTCGACGACATCACCGAGAAGTGCAAACAGCACTACGGCGATGCGCTGGCCGGGAAGATTTTCTCGGTGCGCTGCAAGCGCGCAGGCAAGCATGCGTTCAGCTCGATGGACGTGGAAAAATACGTCGGCAGCAAGCTGCGTCGTGAGTGCGGTGCGGCCGGAATCGACCTTAAAGCGCCGCAAATCGAAGTCCGTATCGAAGTTCGCGACAAACGGTTGTTCGTGATTCACAGCCAGCACAACGGCATCGGCGGCTACCCGCTGGGTGCGCTGGAGCAGACGCTGGTATTGATGTCCGGCGGCTTCGATTCGACCGTGGCGGCTTACCAGATCATGCGTCGCGGCCTGATGGCGCACTTCTGCTTCTTCAATCTCGGCGGGCGTGCCCACGAATTGGGCGTGATGGAAGTCGCGCACTTCATCTGGAAGAAGTACGGCAGCTCGCAACGCGTGCTATTTGTCAGTGTGCCGTTCGAGGAAGTGCTGGGCGAAATTCTCGGCAAAGTCGATAACAGTCATATGGGCGTGGTTTTGAAGCGTATGATGTTGCGCGCCTCGTCCGAGATCGCCGAACGCCTGCACATCGATGCACTGGTGACCGGTGAAGCGATCTCCCAGGTGTCGAGCCAGACGCTGCCGAACCTGTCGGTGATCGACTGCGTGACCGACAAACTGGTGCTGCGACCGCTGATCGTCGCGCACAAGCAGGACATCATCGACACCGCCAACGAGATCGGCACCGCCGATTTCGCCCGGCACATGCCGGAATATTGCGGCGTGATTTCGGTCAACCCCAAGACTGCCGCCAAGCGGGGCCGGGTTGAGCACGAAGAGAAAGAATTCGACATGGCGGTACTCGAGCGTGCGCTCGCCAACGCCAAACTGGTGCCGATCGATCGGGTAATCGACGAGTTGGGCCAGGATTTGCAAATTGAAGAAGTCAGCGAAGCGCTGGCCGGTCAGATCGTCATCGACATCCGCCACCCGGATGCCGCCGAGGATGACCCGCTGGAGCTCGCCGGCATAGAGGTACAGACGATGCCGTTCTATGCAGTGAACGCACGTTTCAAGGAACTGGACCCTACTCGCCAGTACCTGCTGTATTGCGACAAAGGCGTGATGAGTCGCCTGCATGCCCACCATTTGCTCAGTGAGGGGCATGCCAATGTGCGCGTTTATCGACCGAGCTAAGTGCCCGGGGCTGTTTGCCTGTGGCCTGCGTCACCGGCCCCCCGACACCGCCGTCAAGCTGTAACGGCCATGCCGGACACTACTGCTAATCGCTGCCATGACTTGTCAGCAAACCGAATCCTCTGATCGAGATACACAAGTGATCGAAAATCTACGCAACATCGCCATCATTGCCCACGTTGACCACGGTAAAACCACCCTGGTAGACAAACTCCTGCGTCAATCCGGCACCCTGGAGCGCAACGAGCTCAACGACGAGCGCGTGATGGACTCCAACGACCAGGAAAAAGAGCGCGGTATTACCATTCTGGCGAAGAACACCGCCATCAACTGGAACGGCTACCACATCAACATCGTGGACACCCCGGGCCACGCCGACTTCGGCGGCGAAGTTGAACGCGTAATGTCGATGGTCGACTCCGTTCTGCTGCTGGTTGACGCTCAAGACGGCCCTATGCCGCAAACCCGTTTCGTGACCAAGAAGGCTTTCGAAGCCGGCCTGCGTCCAATCGTGGTGATCAACAAGGTTGACCGTCCAGGCGCACGTCCGGACTGGGTTCTGGACCAGATCTTCGACCTGTTCGACAACCTCGGTGCTACCGAAGAACAACTGGACTTCCAGGTTGTTTACGCTTCGGCCCTGAACGGTATTGCCGGTCTGGACCACACCGCCATGGCGGAAGACATGACTCCGCTGTACCAGGCGGTAGTCGACCACGTTCCGCCTCCGGCCGTTGACCGTGACGGTCCGTTCCAGATGCAGATCTCCGCTCTGGACTACAACAGCTTCCTGGGTGTTATCGGTGTTGGCCGTATCGCTCGCGGTCGCGTCAAGCCGAACACCCCGGTTGTCGCTATCAGCGCCGACGGCAAGCGCCGCAACGGTCGTATCCTGAAGCTGATGGGTCACCACGGTCTGCACCGCATCGACGTTGACGAAGCAGCAGCTGGCGACATCGTCTGCATCAGCGGCTTCGACGAGCTGTTCATCTCCGACACTCTGTGCGATATCAACACCGTCGAGGCGATGAAGCCGCTGACCGTTGACGAGCCAACCGTTTCCATGACCTTCCAGGTAAACGACTCGCCATTCTGCGGTAAAGAAGGCAAGTTCGTGACCTCCCGTAACATCAAGGATCGTCTGGACAAAGAGCTGCTGTACAACGTTGCACTGCGCGTTGAAGAAGGCGACTCGGCTGACAAGTTCAAGGTTTCCGGCCGTGGTGAGCTGCACCTCTCGGTACTGATCGAAACCATGCGTCGCGAAGGCTTCGAGCTGGCCCTGGGCCGTCCTGAAGTGATCATCCGTGAAGTTGACGGCGTGAAGCAGGAACCGTTCGAAAACGTCACCATCGACATCCCTGAAGAATCCCAGGGCAAGGTCATGGAAGAGATGGGTCTGCGTAAGGGCGACCTGAGCAACATGGTGCCGGATGGCAAGGGCCGTGTTCGTCTGGAATACAACATCCCTGCTCGCGGTCTGATCGGTTTCCGTAACCAGTTCCTGACCCTGACCAACGGTGCTGGCATCCTGACCTCGATCTTCGACCGTTACGCTCCAGTGAAGTCGGGCCACATGTCCGGCCGTCAGAACGGCGTTCTGGTTTCGGTTGAAACCGGCAAGGCTCTGACCTACTCGCTGGAAACCCTGCAGGCTCGTGGCAAGCTGTTCGTAGAACACGGCCAGGAGATCTACAACGGTCAGATCGTTGGTCAGAACAGCCGCGACAACGACCTGGGTGTCAACCCAACCAAAGGCAAGAAGCTCGACAACATGCGTGCTTCGGGTAAAGACGAAACCATCGCTCTGGTCCCACCTGTTCGCTTCACCCTGGAACAGGCTCTGGAATACATCCAGGAAGACGAGCTGTGCGAAGTTACGCCTAAGTCGATCCGTCTTCGCAAGAAGATCCTCGACGAAAGCGAGCGTACCCGCGCTGCCAAGAAAGCCAAGGCGTAATCCAGCCCTGGAATAGAAAACGCCCCCGGTCGCGAGACCGGGGGCGTTTTTGTTTGTCCGGGCTCAAAAGTCCCTCACCCTAGCCCTCTCCCGGAGGGAGAGGGGACTGACCGAGTTGTTCTTTGATTTTGCATCGACCTGAGTAATCGAGTCGAACTCAGGTTTGGAAGCCGACAGAGATCGGCTCCCTCTCCCTCGGGAGAGGGCTGGGGTGAGGGGCTGGGGTTTAACGGCTACCCAAGAGCTCAGCGTCGCTCAGAAGCGCTCAATTGATCGGAAATTCTGCACCCGCTCGACTTCTTTCGGCTTATAAGCGCAATACCCCGGCCGCGGTCCGATCTTCGGGTGGTTGCGGCAGGTGTCCGGGCGCTTGTCATAAATGGTGCACAGGCGGGTTTTACGATCCAGGTAATAGCAGTCATTGTTGCTCATGCGCTGGAGGGTGAAGATTCCCGATTTCTGATTGAAGCGCTCGACCAGACCTTCCTTTTGCAGGCGCTTGGCGATGTTCTTTGGCGGATCGCCCAGTTCGAACTCGTCGACCACGCCGATGCGCACCAGATCCTTGATCTTCACTTCGACCGGCAGCGTGCAGCAGCTGGACATGCACGAGCCGCACATCGGTGCCGAATATTTGGCCCACGTATCGAGACGATCAATCTCGGCGGCGGCGATCAGGTTGGGCTTCATCATCGGGAGTTACCAGGCGTGTATGCATCAGGGCGCGCGATCATACCGGGAGCGGTGGAATTTTGAACAACCTTTCGCCGGATATTTTCACAGCGGCCGCATTTTGCCCGACAGGACGGCACGGCCCCTGCATTCATTGGCTCATCCGCCAGGGTTATGTCGCACTGGCGCACAGTCCGCGCAAATACTGCCGAACCAGAGCCGTTACCGCCGGTCAGACCGTCTAGGCTCAGAAAATTCCCGCTCGCTCGAGGTCCTGTTGATGACTCAAGAACCACTAGTTCGCGAAGCAGAGGTGGCCGCATTCCGCGACGCCGTCCTGACCAAACTCACCTACGCCGTGGGCAAAGACCCCGATCACGCCTTCGACCATGACTGGTTCGAAGCCATCGCCCTGGCTGCGCGTGATCACATGGTCGAACACTGGATGGACCACACCCGACAGATCTATCGCAAAGGCCAGAAGCGGGTTTATTACCTCTCGCTGGAATTTCTCATCGGCCGTTTGCTCTACGACAGCCTGAGCAACCTCGGCCTGCTCGACGTCGCCCGTGAAGCGCTGACCGAACTGGGCGTTGATCTGGAACGCATTCGTCTGCTGGAGCCCGACGCCGCTCTGGGCAACGGCGGCCTCGGTCGTCTCGCGGCGTGCTTCATGGAAAGCATGTCGACCCTTGGCATCGCCGGCCATGGCTATGGCATTCGTTATGAGCATGGCTTGTTCCGTCAGGCGATTGTCGATGGCTGGCAACAGGAGCAGACCGAACACTGGCTGGATTTCGGCAACCCTTGGGAATTCGAACGGCCGGAAGTGGCGTACCCGATCGGCTTCGGCGGCAGCGTCGAAACCGTCACCGATGCCTCCGGCAAGACTCGTCAGGTCTGGTCGCCGGCGGAAACCGTGCGCGCCATTGCTTATGACACGCCGGTGGTCGGCTGGCGCGGAGCGAGCGTCAACACCCTGCGCCTGTGGCGTGCCCGCGCCATGGAAGACCTGCACCTGGAGCGCTTCAACGCCGGTGACCACCTGGGCGCCGTGGCGGAAGTGGCCCGCGCCGAAAGTATCTCCCGCGTCCTTTATCCGGCCGACAGCACCGAAGCCGGGCAAGAACTGCGCCTTCGTCAGGAATACTTCTTCGTCGCCGCCTCGCTGCAGGATCTGCTGCGCCGTCATCGCAACATGCACACCTCGGTGCTGACCCTGGGTGATCACGCGGCGATCCAGCTCAACGACACTCACCCGTCAATCGCCGTGGCAGAACTGATGCGCCAACTGGTCGACGTCTACGACGTCGCGTGGGACGCAGCATGGCAAGTCACCGTCGACACGCTGTCGTACACCAACCACACGCTGCTGCCGGAAGCGCTGGAAACCTGGCCGGTCGGGCTGATGGAACGCATGCTGCCACGGCACATGCAGATCATTTATCTGATCAACGCCCAGCACATCGATTCGCTGCGGGCCAAAGGCATTCACGACTTCGACGTGTTGCGTGCGGTGTCGCTGATCGAAGAAGACAACGGCCGCCGGGTGCGCATGGGCAACCTCGCGTTCCTCGGCTCGCACAGCGTTAACGGCGTGTCCGGTCTGCATACGCAGCTGATGCGCAAAACCGTATTCGCCGAACTGCACAAGCTCTATCCGGAGCGGATCAACAACAAAACCAACGGCATCACCTTCCGCCGCTGGTTGTATCAGGCCAACCCGGAACTGACTTCGATGCTGGTCGATGCCCTCGGCCCAGACCTGCTCGATCATCCTGAAGAGCGCCTGCTCGAACTCGAGCCGTTCGCCGAGAAAACCGCGTTCCGCAAAGCCTTCGCCGAGCAGCGTTTGCACAGCAAGAAGGCGCTGGCCTATCTGATTCACGAGCGCCTCGGGATCGCGGTCAACCCGGCGGCGATGTTCGACGTGCAGGTCAAACGTATTCACGAATACAAGCGTCAGTTGCTCAACCTGATGCACACCGTGGCGTTGTACCAAGCGATTCGTGCCGAGCCGGAAGTCGACTGGGTGCCACGGGTGAAGATCTTTGCCGGTAAAGCGGCGGCGAGTTATCACCAGGCCAAGCTGATCATCAAGCTGACCAACGACATCGCTCGGGTGGTGAACAACGATCCGACCGTGCGTGGCCTGCTGAAAGTGGTGTTCCTGCCCAACTACAACGTCAGCCTGGCCGAGAGCATCATCCCGGCGGCGGACTTGTCCGAGCAGATTTCCACCGCCGGTTTCGAGGCGTCGGGCACCAGTAACATGAAGTTCGGCCTCAACGGCGCGCTGACCATCGGCACCCTCGACGGTGCCAACGTGGAAATGTGCGAGCGCATCGGTGCCGAGCACATGTTCATCTTCGGTCTCAGTGCGCAACAGGTTGAAGCGCGCAAGCAGAACCACGAGTTCAGCGCCGTACCCGACATCGCCGCCTCCCATCGTTTGAACGATGTGCTGCAAGCGATTCGCAGCGGTGTGTTCTCGCCGGACGACACTTCGCGTTATACCGGCCTGATCGACTCGTTGATCGACTATGACCGCTTCCTGGTCTGCGCCGATTTCGACTCCTATTGGGAAGCGCAGAAGCGTGTCGATGCGCACTGGCATGACTCGCAGAACTGGTGGCGTTCGGCGGTGCTCAACACCTCGCGGATGGGCTGGTTCTCTTCCGATCGGACGATTCGCGAGTACGCCACGGATATCTGGAAAGCGCTGGAGTAACTTTCCCCGACAAATCTGCGCAAGGCCCAACGTTTGTTGGGCCGGATCGATATACTGAGCGCCGGTTAAAAGGCATCAATCACCGCCGTACCCTGTGGGAGCGAGCCTGCTCGCGAAGCGATCGTCGACTTAAACAGAAATGTTGGCTGACAATCCGCCTTCGCGAGCAGGCTCGCTCCCACACGGTTTGTGCCTAGACTGAAGCCATCGCCGGACTCGCCCCGCCCCGGGGCTGCTTAGGGATATCGACCATGCAATGGATGTTCATGTTGATCGGGCTGGTGCTCGGTGGACTGCTCGACGAGTCGTTCAGTGGCGCGCTGTTGGGTGCGCTGCTGGGGCTGGTCATCGGCCAGGCGCTGCGCATTGCGCGCCTTGGCTCGCAGGCGGCGGAGCAACAGCGTCAACTCGAGCAGGTGCGCGAAGCCTTGCAAGGCGTGGCTCAGCGGCTGTTTGTGCTGGAGGGTTCGCCCTCGCATGCGCCCGTGCCGTCACCTGAAGCCGAGCCAGTCGCCGCCCCCGTCGACGTAGCTGAGCAGGCTGCCCCGACCCCTGAACTGATCTGGGAACTGCCCCCGGAACTCGAACCGATCTCCGCCGTCGCGCGCGAAACCAGCCAGCCGTTGCCGGCGGAAGTCTGGCGCGCCGAACCGGCCCCCGTTGCACCACCGCAAAAACCCGCCCAACCCCGTGGCCCGAACCTGATCGAACGCGGCATCAGCGCTGCGCGCAACTGGCTGTTTGGCGGCAATACAGTGCTGCGCGTCGGTGTGGTGCTGCTGTTTTTCGGTCTGGCGTTTTTACTGCGTTACGCCACCGAAGGCATGGTGGTGCCGATCGAGTTGCGGTACGCCGGCGTCGCGGCAGCGGCGTTGGCTCTGCTTGCGCTGGGCTGGTGGTTGCGCCGACGCAACAGCAACTATGCATTGATGCTGCAAGGCACCGGGATCGCGGTGTTGTACCTGACGGTGTTTGCGGCGATGCGTTTGCATCCGTTGCTTGATCCGTCCGCTGCACTCGGTTTGCTGGTCGCGGTGACGGTATTCTCGGCCATTCTGGCGATTACCCAGGACGCGCTGGGGTTGGCCGCAGCGGCAGCGTTGGGCGGTTTCGCCGCGCCGATTCTCACCTCTACAGGCGAAGGCAATCACGTCGCACTGTTCAGTTATTTCGCCTTGCTCAACGCAGGCATTCTCGCCATCGCCTGGTTCAAGGCCTGGCGCCTGCTCAACCTGATCGGTTTCGTCGGCACCTTCGGTATCGGTTTCGCCTGGGGCCTGCGTTCCTACACGCCGGAACTGCTGTGGAGCACCGAGCCGTTCCTGATTGTGTTTTTCCTCATGTACCTCGCCATCGGCCTGCTCTTCGCCCGGCGCAAATTGCGCGACTTGCCGAATGCTCCGGCGGAGGCTGATCGCGAGGCGCTGCTGCAATGGTCTGCACGCAAGGGTGATTACGTCGACGGCACCATGCTGTTCGGCCCGCCGATCATTGGCTTCGGTTTGCAGTTCGCCTTGGTCCAGCACCTCGAATTTGCGGCGGCGCTCAGTGCGTTGGCGCTGGGCATGATCTATATGGCGCTGGCCAAAGTTTTGATGGGCGGGCGCGCGATGCTGCTGGGTGAAACCTGCCTGGCGCTGGGAGTGATTTTTGCCAGTCTCGCGATTCCGCTGGGGCTCGATGCGCGCTGGACTTCTGCGGCGTGGGCCGTGGAAGGCGCGGGAATTTTCTGGCTCGGGTTGCGTCAGCATCGACCGTTTGCCCGGGTCTTTGCCTTACTGCTGCAACTGGGTTCGGCACTGGCGTTTCTCAGCCAGCTGCAACTCGGCGAGAGCAGCCTGCTCGACGGCGCACCGCTGGGCGCGCTGATGCTTGGCGCCGCGCTGCTGTTCAGTTTCTTCCAACTGCGCAAGGCTACGCCCGAGCAGACATCGCCGTGGGAAAGGCAAGGCCTGCCAGTGCTGGCGTGTCTGGGCCTGACGTTCCTGTATTTGCTGGCGCCGTTGTTCCTGTTCATCCAGGGCACGGCAATCAGTTGGGCCTTGGCCGGGTTGGCGACGTTGTTTGTCGGCTTGCGAATTCAATCACGCACATTCCTGTTCACCGCATTCGCCGTGCAGTTGCTGGGCGGCGCGTTGTTCCTGCTGCGCCTGCAAACGGCCGGCGAAAATTCGACGGCGGTGTTCAGCGCTGGCTGGAGCGGTTTGCTCAGTGCATCGCTGATCGGTCTGGCCTTGATTGGCGGCATGCTGCTGGCGGCGCGGGCCGAGATGGTGCGCGGCGATGTGCGCCTGCTGCGCGGCTTGTCGGTGGTGCTGCTGGCCGGCTTGGTGCTGATCAATCTGGCGGTGCTGTTCGTGCTGCCGTGGCAAACCGCGAGTGCAGTGTGGGCGGCCAGCGGTTTGCTGATCATCTGGCTGAGCCTGTATCTGCAACAGCGTCTGAGTTTCGTTTTCGGGCTGCTGTTGCAGGTGGTCGGCGGCGCGGCGTTTCTGCTCGCCGGGCCTGAATGGCTCGGGCCGTTGTCTAGCGAAGGATTGCAACCATTGGCCCATGGCGGCTTCTGGACACCGCTGGTGCTGGGGCTGGCCGCGCTGATCGGTGCGTGGCGCTTGCAATTGGGCAACCATGCGACGGCTTTTGATGCCTTGAGCTTGCAGCGCTTGTCGCAAGTGCTGCTGGTCTGGGGCGCCGGTTGGTGGACGCTGGCGTGGGTCAGCGAAATCCTGCGTTTCGCCTCGCCGAACCTGCAAGGCACATTGTTGCTGCTGGTCGCTGCGATCAGTGTGGCGCTGTGGACGCTGTTGTCACTGCGCTTGAAATGGCCGGCGCTGGGGTTGCTCTGCACCTTACTGATTCCTGCGGCGGCGCTGGTTTTGCTCGGCGCTTGGCATTCGCGCTACCACCCGGCCGCCGACTTCGGCTGGCTGGCGTGGCCGGCGCTGTTCGCGGTGCACTTCTTCAGCCTGCGCCGCTTGGGGTCCATGTTGCCGGCGCGCGCATTAAGCGTGGCCCATGTGCTCGGTTGCTGGCTGCTGATTGGCGTGCTGGCGCTGGAGTTGCGTTACGGCCTGCTGCTGTTGTCCGAGCAGTACAACGCGTGGCGCTGGCTGGGCTGGGCGATTCTGCCGAGCCTCTATCTGTTGCTGATGGCTGCACCCCGAACGTGGCCGTGGCCGGTGGCCGCATTTTCTCGGGAGTACCGCTTGTATGCGGCGGCACCGCTGGCGGTGCTGATGCTGGCGTGGTTCTGGCTGGCCAATGGCGTCAGCGATGGCAATGCCGAACCGTTGCCTTACGTGCCGCTGCTCAACCCATTGGAGCTGGGGCTGCTGTTTGCGCTGTTCGGCGTTTATGTCTGGTCGCGCAGCGCCGTTGCGCAGTTGTCGATCCGTCAGGATCATGCCGACCACGCCACGCAACTGATCGCCGGGGTTTCGCTGTTCGCCTTCTGCACCGCGCTGGTCACCCGTGCGGCACATCACTGGGCCGGCATCCCGTTCGAGCTTGATCAACTGCTCGCGTCGATGCTGGTGCAGGCCGGCCTGTCGATCGTCTGGACGTTGATGGCGCTGGGACTGATGATCGGCGGCCATCTGCGCCATCGCCGCGAAGTGTGGCTGATCGGCGCGGCGCTGATTGCGCTGGTGGTGGCGAAACTGATTTTTGTCGAACTGAGCAACCGTGGCGGTCTCGCCCGGATCGTCTCGTTTATCGGTGTCGGCGTATTGCTGCTGGTGGTCGGCTACTTCGCGCCGCTGCCACCCAAACGCGTCGAGGCTGAACCGGCGGCGGACAAACCCGCGCCGGATACCGAAGGAGTTGCATCTTGAGTCGCATGCTGAATCTGGGGTGGTTGGCGCTGGGCGTGGTGATGGTCGCTGGTGCTCAGGAAAAAACGGCGGACTTCGCCACGCAAGTGCCGTTGACGGTGAGCGGCAATGGCCCGTGGTATCGCCTCGACCTGCCGCTGAGCGCGCAATTGCAGGCGCGCCAGACCGATCTCAGCGACCTGCGTGTGTTCAACGCCGCCGGCGAAGCGCAGGCCTACGCCTTGGCTCGCGAATCGGCGCAGACCCGCGACGACGGCAAGCTGCACGAGGTCAAATGGTTCCCGCTGTACAACGCTGCCGACGCCAGCGAGCGTGCGCCGAATGTGCGCGTGCAGTCGACCACCAACGGCACCCTGGTCGAAGTGCAACCGTCCTCGCAACTGGAGGCGGGCGAAGAAGTGCTGCGCGGCTGGCTGCTCGATGCCAGTGCGATCAAGGCACCGTTGCAGCAGTTGATCCTCGACTGGACCAGCGAGCGCGACGGTTTTCAGCGTTTCAGCATCGAGGCCAGCGACGATCTGCAGCACTGGCAGTCATGGGGCGAGGGCCAGGTGGCACGGCTGACCTTTTCCGATGAGCGCATCGAACAGCACGAAGTGACCCTGCCGGGGCAGACCGCGCGCTATGTGCGCCTGTTGTGGGAGTCGCCGGGCTCGGCGCCCGTCCTGACGTCGGCGCAATTGAAAAGCAGCGACCCGCGCAACCTGCCGCTGCCCCTGGTGTGGTCGCCCAGCGTAGCCGGCAGCAGCACCAAACCTGGGGAATACACCTGGCAGTTGCCGATGGGGCTGAATGTCGAGCGGGTGCAGATTGAGCTGAAACAGCCGAACAGTCTGGCGCCAGTCACGTTGGCCGGCCGGCGCGAGAGCAACTTGCCGTGGCAGACGCTGAGCAGCGGTTTGCTGTATCGCCTGAGCCAGAACAATCAGGACGTGGTGCAGAACGAAATCCCGCTGTCCGGGCAGACCGTGCAGCAACTCAAGCTGACCGTGGATGAGCGCGGCGGCGGTTTGGGTGAGCAGGCGCCGGACCTGAAATATGCGGTGCGCGCCACGCAGGTGATCTTCCTCGCCCGGGGCGAAGGGCCGTACAGTCTGGCCTTGGGCAATGCCACGGTGAAAACGGCGAACCTGCCACTGGCAACGTTGATTCCGGACTTCAAGCCAGAAAAGCTGGCGAGCCTGGGCAAGGCGACGGTGCAGGACGAAGCAGTGGCCACGCAAACCTCAACGGCGACGACGGCTGCGGTGGCCGGGACCAATTGGAAGAAGTTCGGCTTGTGGGCGGTGTTGCTGCTCAGTGTGGTGTTTCTCGGGGCGATGGCGTTCAGCCTGTTGCGCAAACCGCCTGCCAATACCTGAGCATGGCGGCGCTTTGCGCCGTTCGCGAGCAGGCTCGCTCCCACAGGGCAATGCATTCCATGGTGGGAGCGAGCCTGCTCGCGAAAGCGCCCGGGCAGACACTGAAAATCTTCAATCGCTCATGCCGAACCGAACTACGCTCAATCCGACACCTGAACTCTCCACCAACAATCACGTCTCATACAGGCAAATACACCCAGGCGCACGTTAGCCGGCGTCTTCGCTCGCTAGGTTTTCAGACTCCCTGTAAACTGCGCGGGTTTTCCGCCCCCCATTCCACCGGAGCCGTCCATGTCCCGCGTTACCTTGAGTCGCTATTTGATTGAGCAGACCCGCAGCAACAACACTCCTGCCGATCTGCGCTTTTTGATCGAAGTGGTAGCGCGTGCCTGCAAGGAGATCAGCCACGCCGTGTCCAAAGGCGCCCTGGGTGGTGTTCTGGGCAGCATGGGCACCGAGAACGTGCAAGGCGAAGTGCAGAAGAAGCTCGACGTGATCTCTAACGAGATCCTCCTCGAAGCCAACGAATGGGGCGGTCACCTGGCCGGCATGGCGTCCGAAGAAATGGACAACGCCTACCAGATCCCGGGCAAATACCCGAAAGGCGCATACCTGCTGGTCTTCGACCCACTGGACGGCTCGTCGAACATCGACATCAATGCCCCGGTCGGCACGATCTTCTCGGTACTGCGTTGCCCGAACGAGTACCTGAGCCAGAACGAGCCGCTGAACGAAAAAGCCTTCCTGCAGCCAGGCACTCAGCAAGTGGCCGCCGGTTACGCCATCTACGGCCCGCAGACCATGCTGGTGCTGACCCTGGGCGACGGCGTCAAAGGCTTCACCCTCGATCGCGAAATGGGCAGCTTCGTCCTGACTCACGAAGACATCACCATCCCGGAAACCACCCAGGAATTCGCCATCAACATGTCCAACCAGCGTCACTGGGAAGCCCCGGTGCAGCGCTATGTCGGCGAGCTGCTGGCTGGTGAAGAAGGCCCGTTGAAGAAGAACTACAACATGCGTTGGGTCGCGGCGATGGTTGCCGACGTCCACCGCATCCTGACCCGTGGCGGTCTGTTCATGTACCCGCGCGACAGCCGCGAGCCGTCGAAACCGGGCAAGCTGCGCCTGATGTACGAAGCCAACCCGATGTCGTTCCTCGTCGAACAAGCCGGCGGCGCGTCCACTGACGGTCACCAGCGTATTCTCGACATCCAGCCGGAAGGCCTGCACCAGCGCGTTGCAGTGTTCCTCGGTTCGAAAGAAGAAGTCGCCCGCGCCACGGCTTACCACAAGGAATAAACCATGCACGCGCCCTGGCAGCCGTTGCTCGACTGGTGGTTCGGACACGCCGAATCAGCCAGCGAAGTGGCGGCCGAAAAGGGCAAGTTGTGGTTCGGCAAGCGAAACAGCCAAGACCTCGAAGCGCAGACGCGTTTCGGGGTCTTTGTCGATCAGGCCCTGGCCGGCGAATTGACCGAGTGGACGCAATGTCCCGAAGGCTGGCTGGCGGTGGTGCTGTTGCTCGATCAACTGCCACGCATGATCTATCGCGACACCCCCAAAGCGTTTTCCGGTGATCTGCGCGCACAGAAGCTCGTCGCCCAAGGCATTGCAGCGGATTTCGATCGGCAGTTGAAACCGATTCAGCGTGTGTTCATTTATCTGGTGTTCGAACACTGCGAAAATCTCGCAGTGCAGAACGAAGCCGTTTCCAGATTTATTGAATTGGTGGCTGAACAGCCAGAGTCGGAGCGGGCGGTGTTTGCCGATAACCTGGACTATGCCGAGCGGCATCAGAAAGTGATTGCCCGATTTGGCCGGTTTCCGCATCGCAATGCGGTGTTGGGGCGGGAGTCTACGGCTGAAGAGTTGGTATTTCTTTCCAAACCTGGATCACGGTTCTAGTTTGCTGGGCTGGATCCAGTTCATCTAGCTCAAGAAATACGTCTTCAGCGTTTGTATAGTTTCCTCGATCGATTTCCTCGCTACCCAGCGCAAGGATTGCCAATAATGTGATTTGATCTGGATGAACCCCGTTGTGTTTCTTGTTCATCTGGCAAATTCCCGATGTTTATATTGAAGACATTCTGCGTGATGCAGGCCGCTTTCGCGAGCAGGCTCGCTCCCACAGGATCTGGTGGCGCACTCAAATTGTGTAACCACCGGAGATACCTGGGGGAGCGAGCCTGCTCGCGACGAGGCCTGAGGCTGCAGCTTAGATCCTGAAGCTGCCGACCAGATGCTTCAACCGCGCCGCCTGCTGCTCAAGGTCCGAACAGGCTCGCAATGTCGCCTGCAAGTTCTCCACGCCTTCCTGATTCAGCGTGTTGATCTCGTTGATATCAACGTTGATCGACTCGACCACGGCTGTCTGTTCTTCGGTCGCGGTGGCCACCGACTGGTTCATGCCGTCGATTTCGCCGATGCGCTGGGTCACGCTGCCCAGACGCTCGCCGGCCTGGTTGGCGATGCCGACGCTGCTTTCGCTCTCGCGCTGGCTCTCGGTCATGATGGTTACTGCCTGACGTGCGCCGACCTGCAACTCTTCGATCATCTTCTGTACTTGCTGCGCCGAATCCTGGGTGCGGTGCGCGAGGTTGCGCACCTCGTCCGCGACCACGGCGAAACCGCGTCCGGCTTCACCGGCGCGCGCGGCTTCGATGGCGGCGTTGAGTGCGAGCAGGTTGGTCTGCTGGGAGATGCTGGTGATCACTTCGAGAATCTGACCGATGTTCACCGTGTTGCTGTTAAGGGTTTCGATGTTGCCGCAGGAATCGCTGATCTTTGCCGACAGCTGTTGCATGGCGTGGATGGTTTTATCCACCACCTGCTGGCCGTCGACCGCGAGGCTGCGCGCATCGCTGGAATGCTGCGAGGCGAGGGCGGCGTTCTGGGCGATTTCCTGAGCGGCGGCGCCGAGCTGATTGATCGCTGCCGCAACGCTGTTGGTGCGGCTGGCCTGCTGGTCTGAGTTGTACATCGACGAGTTCGAGGCAGCGACCACACGCAGGGCGACTTCGTTGACCTGGCCGGTGGCCGAGGACACTTCGCGGATCGACGTATGAATGCGTTCGACGAAGCGGTTGAACGAAGTGCCCAGCGCGCCGAATTCATCGTTGCCGTGAATCACCAGACGCTTGGTCAGGTCGCCTTCGCCTTCAGCGATGTCATGCATCGCGCGGCCCATGGTCAGCAGTGGCTGCATCAGCACGCGAATCAGCATGCCGAGCAGGCCGATAATGATCAGCACCGCGATGACCATGGCGATCAGTGCCGAGGTGCGGAATTCGCTGAGCATCGAGAACGCGGTGTCTTTGTCGAGCACCAGTGCCACGTACCAGTCAGCCGAAGGCACGCCGTTGACGCGAGTGAAGGAAATCAACTGGGTCTTGCCGTCGAACTCGACTTCTTTCAAGCCCGGACTGACTTGAGGCGCGCCGTTCGGATAGGCCTCGGCGAGGGTCTTGAGCACCAGCTTGCTGTCCGGGTGAATCAGGATCTTGCCTTCGGCGCTGACGATGAATGCGTGACCGTGGCCGCCGAAGTTCAGCGAGTTGATGATCGCGCTGACGCTGGTCAGATCGATGTCGGCCCCGGCCACGCCGAGCATCTGGCCCTGACGCTGCACCGGCGTGGCGACGGTGATCACCAGCTTGCCCGACGAAGCGGCAATGTACGGTTCGGTGACGATGGTCTGCTGCGCGCTGTTGGCGGCTTTGTACCAGCCGCGCGCCCGTGGATCGTAGTCCGGCGCGCGGTTGCCGGCCGGCACCGAGAACATCACGCCGTCGGCACCGCCAAAATAGCTGAGCTGGAAATTGCCGGTGTAGGCGGGCAGGTCAATGATGCGTTTGAGGCTGGCGGGCGCGTTGCCGTCAACGGCGACTTGCTGCGACAGCGATTGCAGCAGCTGAATGCGGCTTTCCAGCCAGGTCTGGATGTTGCTGGTGGTCAGGCTGCCCAGCTCCTGCATGGTCGCTTCGGTACTGCTGCTCAAGGCCTGACGCTGGCGATAGTCGTTGAAGAAGATGAAACAGGCGAACGCAACGGCCACCACAAGGGCAGCAGCCAGCAGAATCTTGTGGCTGAATTTCATGTTTCTGGTCATCGAATGAACTACCGCGAGGGGGCTGGTCAGGAAAGGGCGGCAATTTGCCATATTCGGCAGCGTTGCGCTGCTCTTATTTTCGACCGCGCCGCGCCAAAGATTAGGCGTTTGCAAGGAAAGTCGACGAAATGCTCGACGGCTTCACAAAGTTTTTGATTTACCGGCAAAAGCCGGACGGGCGGGCTGATAAATAGGCGTTCGGTCACGGAACCAGATGACACTTTTCTCTTCTAAGCTTCTGGTTGGCACCATGCCATCCCCCCTCGTTCCAGGAGTTTCACCATGTCGCTGCGATCTATCGCCCTGCTGTCGTTTTGCGTGCTGTTGGCCGCATGCAGCAAGGTCAATCAGGAAAACTACTCCAAGCTCTCGGCCGGCATGGCCAAGTCCGAAGTGGAAACCCTTCTCGGCAAGCCCACTGATTGCTCGGGCGCGCTCGGTATGTCCAGCTGTACCTGGGGCGACAAGAACAGCTTTATCAGCGTGCAATACGCCGGTGACAAAGTGCTGATGTTTTCCGGCCAAGGCCTGAAGTAAACCGGGGCTTCGCGCCCACGGAGAAAAAAATGAAGCGGTTATTGCTGATCCTTTTTGCTGGCCTGGTACTGGCTGGCTGCGCCACTTCCGGCGTCGACCCGTTGGCGCCCAAGACCGTCAACAGCGTCAATCTCAAGCGTTATCAGGGCACCTGGTATGAACTGGCACGCTTGCCGATGTACTTTCAGCGCCACTGCGCGCAATCCGAAGCCCATTACACCCTCAAGCCTGACGGTAATGTCGGCGTGCTCAATCGTTGCCTGACCCCGGAGTGGCAGTGGGAAGAAGCCAAGGGCACGGCTTATCCACAAGTGCCGGGCAAGACCGACAAGCTCTGGGTCGAATTCGATAACTGGTTCTCGCGCCTGGTGCCGGGTGTGGCAAAGGGCGAGTACTGGGTGTTGTACGTCAGCGACGATTACAAGACCGCCATCGTCGGCGATCCGAGTCGCAAGTACCTGTGGCTGCTGTCACGCACACCGACCGTCAACGGTGTAGTGCGCGAAGAATTGCTGAGCAAGGCGCGTCAGCAGGGTTACGACACCACACGCCTGATCTGGCGCGCGTCGGATCGGCAGATGGCCAAGACATCCAATTAAGCCTCGATACAAATCAACTGTGGGAGCGAGCCTGCTCGCGAAGAGGGTGTATCAGTCGACATGAATATGGACTGATACACCGCTTTCGCGAGCAGGCTCGCTCCCACAGTTTGGTTTTGGGTCAGCCCAAGAGATCGCGCAGGACCCGGGTGAAGGCTCGGGCGCTGTGCTCTTCGCCGGCATGCCGGCCATCGCGCACCACCCACTGACCATTGACCAGCACATCGCGCACCTGGCGATCGCCGCCGGCGAACAGCCAGCGATTGAGAATCCCGTCCCCCGAAGCCGTCGCCAGATACGGATCGTTGCCATCCAGGACAATCCAGTCCGCGCGCTTGCCCACTTCCAACGCGCCAATCGGCTGCCCCAGTGCCTGTGCACCGCCGTCCAGCGCCGCGTCATACAGGGTGCGACCGACCATCGGCTGCTGCGCGCCATACAAGCGATTGCGCCGCTGATCGCGCAGGCGCTGGCCATATTCCAGCCAGCGCAACTCTTCCACTACGCTCAGCGACACATGGCTGTCGGAACCGATACCCATGCGCCCGCCCTGGGCAAGAAAATCCACCGCCGGGAAAATCCCGTCACCCAGATTCGCTTCAGTGGTCAGGCACAGCCCGGCGATCGCGCGACTGTTGGCCATCAGCGTGACTTCTTCCGGGTTGGCGTGGGTGGCGTGGACCAGACACCAGCGCTGATCGACTTCAGCGTTCTCGTAGAGCCATTGCAACGGACGGCGACCGCTCCAGCTCAGGCAATCGTCGACTTCTTTCTGCTGCTCGGCGATGTGGATGTGCACCGGGCATTGTTTGTCACTGGCCGCCAACACTTCGCTGATCTGCTGCGGCGTCACCGCACGCAACGAGTGGAAACACAGACCCAGCGACTGCGCCTTTTGCTGCGCCAGTAATGGCTGCAAACGCGCTTGCAGATTCAGATAGTTTTCAGTGCTGTTGATAAAGCGACGCTGGCCATCGTTGGGCGTCTGGCCGCCGAAACCGGAATGACTGTAGAGGACCGGTAGCAGGGTCAGACCGATGCCGCTTTCGCTGGCGGCCTGGCTGATGCGCAACGCCAGTTCCGCCGGATCGGCGTACGGCTGGCCGTTGCTGTCGTGGTGCACGTAGTGAAATTCGGCAACCGAGGTGTAACCGGCCTTGAGCATTTCGATGTACAGCTGACGGGCGATGATGCCGAGCTGATCGGGGCTGATTTTTCCGACGAGGCGGTACATCAGATCGCGCCAGGTCCAGAAACTGTCGTTGGGGTTGCCGGCCACTTCGGCCAATCCAGCCATGGCGCGCTGGAAGGCGTGAGAGTGCAGGTTGGGCATTCCCGGCAGCAACGGCCCGCGCAGGCGTTCGGCGCCGTCTGCGCTGGAATCGGCCTGGATTCGGGTCAACAAGCCATCGGCGCTGACCTCGAGACGTACATTGTTGGCCCATCCCTCAGGCAGCAGTGCGCGTTCGGCAAAGAAGGCGGACATCGTTCGGCACCCCATCGTGTGTTATTTGTATATACATATACAGACGTTTGCCTGCCCGGTAAACTCCGGCAAGCTAGTCACTTTCATCCAATGAACAGGGATCAACCGTGCCGACTCCGCCTCCAGTTTCTCCGTTGGCCGCGAACATGGGCGACAGTCCGGCGCCTTTGTACGCCCGCGTCAAACAGATGATCACCCAGCAGATCGACAGCGGTAACTGGCCGCCGCACTACCGCGTGCCGTCGGAAAGCGAACTGGTCAGCCAGCTCGGCTTCAGCCGCATGACCATCAACCGCGCCCTGCGCGAGATGACCGCCGACGGCCTGCTGGTGCGCATGCAAGGCGTGGGTACGTTTGTCGCCGAACCGAAGAGCCAGTCTGCGCTGTTCGAGGTGCACAACATCGCCGATGAAATCGCCTCGCGCGGCCATCGCCACACCTGCCAGGTCATCACCCTCGAAGAAGAGGCCGCCGGCTCCGAGCGCGCGCTGGCACTGGACATGCGCGAAGGCCAGAAAGTCTTCCACTCGCTGATCGTGCATTACGAAAACGGCATTCCGGTGCAGATCGAAGACCGTTTCGTCAACGCCCTGGTCGCGCCGGAATACCTCAAGCAGGATTTCACCCTGCAAACGCCCTATGCCTATCTCAATCAGGTCGCGCCGCTGACCGAGGGCGAGCACGTCGTTGAAGCGATTCTTGCCGAGCCGTCGGAGTGCAAGCTGCTGCAGATCGAAAAGGGCGAGCCGTGCCTGCTGATCCGCCGGCGAACCTGGTCGGGGCGTCAACCGGTGACGGCGGCGCGTTTGATCCACCCCGGTTCCCGCCATCGTCTGGAAGGGCGCTTTCATAAATGAATTATCAAGTGAAGGTTCTACGCGCCGAAGGCTACCCGCGCATGCCGTGGAAAAACGGCGGCGGCAGCACCGAGGAAATCACCCGTGATGCCGGCACTGGCCTGGACGGTTTCGGCTGGCGCCTGTCGATTGCCGACATCACCGAATCGGGCGGTTTCTCGACATTCGCCGGTTACCAGCGAGTCATCACCGTGTTGCAGGGCGACGGCATGACCTTGTGCGTCGACGGTGACGATACCCGTCCACTGTTACCCTTGGACCCGTTTGCTTTCAGCGGCGAAAGCCAAGTGTCCTGCACCTTGCTCGGCGGTGCGATTCGCGACTTCAATCTGATCTACGCGCCGCAACGTTACAGCGCGCGATTGCAGTGGCTGGACGGTGAGCAGCGGTTTTTCAGCTCGGCATCGACGCTGCTGGTGTTCAGTGTCAGTGAGCTGATGGACGTGCGTGTTGGCGACGGCGTTTCGCAGCTCGGTCGGCATGATTGCCTGCAACTGGACGGCAACAGTGGGCTGGTCGAAGTCTCCACCAACGCGGCATGCTGCGTGATCGAACTCCCCCAGAACTGAACACACCCTGTGGCGAGGGGATTTATCCCCGCTGGGTCGCGAAGCGGCCCCATTCCTGATTTAAAAAAGCGGTCTGCTGCGCAGCCCAGCGGGGATAAATCCCCTCGCCACAAAAGCCAACCCCACTCTTGTTTCCCTCCACGCACCAACTTGTTACCGAACGCCCCAGCGTGGCGCAAAACCACGCTCACTTGGCCTAGCCGCATCTCCTCAGAATCTCCTCCCGGAAAATTTCATCCACGCCAGAACCCTCGATTCAGGCGCTCTCCAGCCATGCCCGTGATTTTTCCAGAACACTCCTCCAACAAGTTGGCCGCTTGATTGCATATGCTTGTATGTACAAGTAAAGACGTATGCGTATGAGTCGGTCGAGACTCTCCGCAGCGTCCACTGATTCGCTTGTCGCGCAGCACAGCGCGCAGGCTGCTGCCCACTGCCAGGGTGGGTTTGAATTGATCGCTGAGGAGTCTTTTTCGTGACTGACAATACCCAGAACAGCAACAAGTTTCGTGACGTGCAGATCCGCGCCGCCCGCGGTAACACGCTGACCGCCAAGAGCTGGCTGACCGAAGCGCCGCTGCGCATGCTGATGAACAACCTCGACCCGGAAGTCGCCGAGAACCCGAAAGAATTGGTGGTCTACGGTGGCATCGGTCGCGCCGCGCGCAACTGGGAGTGCTACGACAAGATCGTCGAAAGCCTGACCAACCTGAACGACGACGAAACCCTGCTGGTGCAATCGGGCAAGCCGGTCGGCGTATTCAAGACTCATAGCAACGCGCCGCGCGTGCTGATCGCCAACTCCAACCTGGTGCCGCACTGGGCGAGCTGGGAACACTTCAACGAACTCGACGCCAAAGGCCTGGCCATGTACGGCCAGATGACCGCCGGCAGCTGGATCTACATCGGCAGCCAGGGCATCGTTCAGGGCACCTACGAAACCTTCGTTGAAGCCGGGCGCCAGCATTACAACGCTGACCTGAAGGGTCGCTGGGTGTTGACCGCAGGCCTCGGTGGCATGGGCGGCGCGCAACCGCTGGCCGCCACCCTGGCCGGCGCCTGCTCGCTGAACATCGAATGCCAGCAGGTCAGCATCGATTTCCGCCTGAAAAGCCGTTACGTCGATGAGCAAGCCAAAGACCTCGACGACGCTCTGGCGCGCATCGACAAATACACCAAAGAAGGCAAAGCGATTTCCATCGCCCTGCTCGGCAACGCGGCGGAAATCCTGCCGGAACTGGTCAAGCGCGGCGTGCGCCCGGACATGGTCACCGACCAGACCAGCGCCCACGATCCGCTCAACGGCTACCTGCCGGCTGGCTGGAGCTGGGACGAATACCGCGCCCGCGCCAAGACCGAACCAGCCGCTGTGATCAAAGCCGCCAAGCAGTCGATGGCGGTGCACGTCAAAGCCATGCTGGAGTTCCAGAAGCAAGGCATTCCGACCTTCGACTACGGCAACAACATCCGTCAGATGGCTCAGGAAGAAGGCGTCGAAAACGCTTTCGATTTCCCGGGCTTCGTGCCGGCCTACATCCGTCCGCTGTTCTGCCGTGGCATCGGCCCGTTCCGTTGGGCGGCGCTGTCGGGTGATCCACAGGACATCTACAAAACCGACGCCAAAGTCAAAGAGCTGATCCCCGACGACGCGCATTTGCACAACTGGCTGGACATGGCCCGCGAGCGCATCAGCTTCCAGGGTCTGCCGGCACGTATCTGCTGGGTCGGTCTTGGCCAGCGCGCCAAGCTCGGTCTGGCCTTCAACGAAATGGTCCGTAGCGGTGAGCTGTCGGCACCCGTGGTGATCGGTCGCGACCACCTCGACTCCGGCTCGGTGGCCAGCCCGAACCGCGAAACCGAATCGATGCAGGACGGTTCCGACGCCGTCTCCGATTGGCCGCTGCTCAACGCACTGCTGAACACCGCCAGCGGCGCGACCTGGGTCTCCTTGCACCACGGCGGCGGTGTCGGCATGGGCTTCTCGCAGCATTCGGGGATGGTGATCGTCTGCGATGGTACTGACGAAGCGGCCGAGCGCATCGCGCGCGTGCTGCACAACGACCCGGCCACCGGCGTCATGCGCCACGCCGATGCCGGTTACCAGATCGCCATCGACTGCGCGAAAGAGCAGGGGCTGAATCTGCCGATGATCACTGGCGGGTAACACGCTCTGGTTTTAAGTGGGAGCGAGCCTGCTCGCGAAGGCGTCGTGTCAGTCGCTACTGCTGTGACTGAAACACCCGATTCGCGAGCAGGCTCGCTCCCACAGAGGAATTTCAGTGAACCCGAACAGCAATCCACAGAGGTTGAATCATGGTGGTTAACAACGAACGTGCAGGCAGTACTCCGTTGATCGAAAGGCGTTCGATCGACTACATCCCGGAAGCGGAAAGACACGGTCGTCTGTTCAGTCAGTTCACCCTGTGGATGGGCGCCAACCTGCAGATCACCGCGATCGTCACCGGGGCCTTGGCGGTGGTACTTGGCGGTGATGTGTTCTGGTCGTTGATCGGTCTTTTGATCGGCCAACTGCTCGGCGGTGGTGTGATGGCGCTGCATGCCGCGCAGGGACCGAAACTGGGCTTGCCGCAGATGATCTCCAGCCGTGTGCAATTCGGCGTTTATGGCGCAGCGATTCCGATCGTGCTGGTGTGTCTGATGTACCTGGGTTTCACCGCCACCGGGACAGTGCTCTCCGGGCAGGCGCTGGGGCAGCTGTTCAACGTCAGCGACAGCTTTGGCATCCTTATTTTCGCCAGTGTCATCGTGCTGGTCACAGTGCTCGGCTATCGGGTGATCCACTGGATCGGCCGCGTCGCCAGCGTGATTGGCGTGATCGCTTTTGTGTTCCTGTTCTGGCGGCTGATGAGCCAGACCGACGTCGGTGCGCTCCTGCAGATTCGTCATTTCAGCTGGAGCAGTTTCCTGTTGGCGGTGTCGCTGGCGGCGTCCTGGCAGATCGCCTTCGGCCCGTACGTGGCGGACTACTCGCGCTACCTGCCGAGCGCCACTTCATCGGTGAAAACCTTTTTCGCCGCTGGCGCAGGTTCGGTGATCGGCGCCCAGGTGGCGATGATCCTCGGCGTGTTTGCCGCCGCTTCAGCCAACGGTCAATTCGCTGGCCATGAAGTCGCCTACATCGTCGGGCTCGGCGGTACCGGCGCCACTGCCGCGCTGCTGTATTTCAGTATCGCGTTCGGCAAGGTGACCATCTCGACGCTGAACTCTTACGGCAGCTTCATGTGCATCGCCACCATCATCAGTGGCTTCAAAGGGCACCTGACGGTTACCCGCATGCAACGGCTGGTGTTCGTGCTGTTCATCGTCGGCGCGGCAACCCTGATTGCCTTGCTCGGACAGCACTCGTTCCTCGGTGCGTTCAAGTCGTTCATCCTGTTTCTGCTCGCCTTCTTCACCCCGTGGAGCGCGATCAATCTGGTCGACTACTACTGCATCACCCGCGAGCGTTACGACGTGCCGGCGCTGGCCGATCCGGACGGTCGCTACGGCCGCTGGAACCTGCTCGGTATCAGCGTCTATGTGTTCGGCGTGCTGGTGCAGTTGCCATTCATCTCGACCAAGTTCTACACCGGCCCACTGGTAGCCGCCCTCGGTGATGTCGACATTTCCTGGATCATCGGCCTGGTTCTCCCGGCCGCCGTCTATTACTTCTGCGCGAATAAATGGCACAGCGCAGTGCCCGATCGCCTGATTCTGCCGGTCGAGCAGAACAGCACCCAACAAGCAAAAACGAGCGGGGCCGGTCGCGCTGCGGCGCAGGCCTGATCTGGACGTGGACCAGGCTGGATGCCTCTTGAACTGCCGTAAGCCCATTCATGATTAGGAGCGTCACGACAATGAAATCGAACAAGACCCTGCTGACCACATTGCTGTCCATGGGCCTGTTGGCCAGTGCCGGTGCGACGCAAGCCGCCGGCTGGTGCGAATCGGGCAAACCGGTGAAATTTGCCGGGCTGAACTGGGAAAGCGGCATGCTCCTGACCGACGTGCTGCAAGTGGTGCTGGAGAAAGGTTACGGCTGCAAGACCGACAGCCTGCCGGGCAATTCCATCACCATGGAAAACGCCCTGAGCAGCAACGATATTCAAGTGTTCGCCGAAGAGTGGGTCGGCCGCAGCGAGGTCTGGAACAAGGCCGAGAAGGCCGGCAAGGTCATCGGTGTCGGCGCGCCAGTGGTGGGTGCTGTCGAAGGCTGGTACGTGCCGCGTTACGTGATCGAAGGCGACGCCAAGCGCAAGCTCGAGGCGAAAGCCCCGGACCTGAAAAACATCGCTGATCTGGGCAAGTATTCCGCCGTGTTCAAGGACGCTGAAGAGCCGTCCAAGGGCCGCTTCTATAACTGCCCGGCCGGCTGGACCTGCGAGCTCGACAACAGCGAAATGCTCAAGAGCTACGGTCTGGAAAACAGCTACACCAACTTCCGTCCGGGCACCGGACCTGCGCTGGATGCAGCGGTGCTGTCGAGCTACAAGCGTGGCGAGCCGATCCTCTTCTACTACTGGTCGCCGACCCCGCTGATGGGCCAGATCGATGCAGTCAAACTGGAAGAGAAACCCGGCGTCGACAAGACCGTCAGCATCAAGGTCGGCCTGTCGAAAACCTTCCACGACGAAGCCCCGGAACTGGTCGCCGTGCTGGAGAAAGTCAACCTGCCTATCGACCTGCTCAATCAGAACCTCGGGCGCATGGCCAAGGAACGCATCGAGTCGGCAAAACTGGCGAAAATCTTCCTCAAGGAACATCCTGAAGTCTGGCACGCATGGGTGAGCGACGACGCAGCCAAGAAAATCGACGCGGCCTTGTAGGTCAGGTTTCCCGGCTGCCAGCACGGCAGCCGGACGCTTGATCGCAACCCCTTGATTGAGAGTCCCTTATGTTTCCCGAAAGCTTTACCTTTTCCATCGCCGACTGGGTCAACGGTTGGGTCGATTCGCTGGTGACCAACTACGGCGACGTGTTCCGGCATATCTCCGACACGCTGCTGTGGGCCATCGTCAGTCTCGAAGGTCTGCTGCGTGCGGCGCCGTGGTGGTTGATGCTGGCAATCGTCGGTGTCATCGCCTGGCACGCCACGCGCAAAGTGGTGACCACCGCCGTGATTGTCGGCTTGCTGTTTCTGGTGGGTGCGGTTGGCCTGTGGGACAAGCTCATGCAAACCCTCGCACTGATGATGGTCGCGACGATCATTTCGGTGCTGATCGGCATCCCGCTGGGGATTCTCTCGGCGCGCAGCAATCGCTTGCGTTCGGTGCTGATGCCGCTGCTCGACATCATGCAGACCATGCCGAGTTTCGTTTACCTGATTCCGGTGTTGATGCTGTTCGGCCTGGGCAAGGTGCCGGCGATTTTCGCCACGGTGATCTACGCCGCGCCACCGCTGATTCGCCTGACCGATCTGGGTATTCGCCAGGTCGACGGTGAAGTGATGGAGGCGATCAACGCCTTCGGCGCCAATCGCTGGCAGCAACTGTTCGGCGTGCAACTGCCGCTGGCGCTGCCGAGCATCATGGCCGGGATCAACCAGACCACGATGATGGCCCTGTCGATGGTGGTGATCGCCTCGATGATCGGCGCCCGTGGCCTCGGTGAAGACGTACTGGTGGGGATTCAGACCCTCAACGTCGGCCGTGGGCTCGAAGCCGGGCTGGCGATCGTGATTCTCGCGGTGGTCATCGACCGCATCACTCAAGCGTACGGCCGGCCACGCCACGAGGTGAGCAAATGAGCAACGCAAGCGTGAGCAAGATCGAAGTGCGCAACGTCTTCAAAATTTTCGGCAACCGCGCCAAGGATGCGCTGGCCATGGTCGGCCAGGGCAAGAGCAAGGATCAGGTGCTCAACGAAACCGGTTGCGTGGTCGGCGTGAACGACTTGTCGCTGAGCATCGGCACCGGCGAAATCTTTGTGATCATGGGCCTGTCCGGCTCGGGCAAATCCACCCTGGTACGGCACTTCAATCGCCTGATCGACCCCACCAGCGGGGCGATTCTGGTCGATGGCGAGGACATCCTGCAGTACGACATGGACGCCCTGCGCGAATTTCGTCGGCACAAGATCAGCATGGTGTTCCAGAGCTTCGGCCTGCTGCCGCACAAGACCGTGCTCGATAACGTCGCCTACGGCCTGAAAGTACGTGGCGAAAGCAAGCAGGTCTGCGCCGAACGCGCGTTGCACTGGATCAACACCGTCGGCCTCAAAGGCTACGAAAACAAATACCCGCACCAGCTCTCCGGTGGCATGCGTCAGCGCGTCGGCCTCGCCCGTGCGTTGGCGGCGGACACCGACATCATCCTCATGGACGAAGCATTCAGTGCGCTGGATCCGCTGATCCGCGCCGAGATGCAGGACCAGTTGCTGGAACTGCAAAAGACCCTGCACAAAACCATCGTCTTCATCACCCACGACCTCGACGAAGCCGTGCGCATCGGCAATCGCATCGCGATTCTCAAGGATGGCCGGTTGATCCAGGTGGGTACGCCAAGAGAGATCCTGCACTCGCCGGCCGATGAGTATGTCGACCGGTTCGTGCAGCGGCGCGCGGCGGTGGTCTGACACTGAGTGGCCGTTGTGGTGAGGGGATTTATCCCCGTTCGGCTGCGAAGCAGTCGTAAAACCGGCCACTGCGGTCTGTCTGACGGATTTGCGGGCATGGTTTGGGGCGGCTTCGCCACCCAACGGGGATAAATCCCCTCACCACAGGGTTACCGGCATCAACAGAATTGGTATGAGGTTAGAGATGTCCCAGGCTGAAAAAATCGTTATCACAGGCAGCCCTCTGCGTTGGCAGGACGTGATCGCCGTCGCCCGGCACGGTGCGCCACTGGAACTGTCCAGCGAAACCTGGGCGCGCATCGATAACGCTCAGGCCATCGTCCAGCGCATCGTCGCCAGCGGCGAGCGCGCCTATGGCGTCAACACCGGTCTGGGCGGTCTGTCCAACGTCTCGCTGCAGGACGAACAGCTCAGCCAACTCTCGCGCAACACCTTGCTCAGCCATGCCTGCGGTGTCGGCCCGGTGCTCAGCGACGAGCAGACCCGCGCAATCATCTGCGCTGCGATCCACAACTACAGCCACGGCAAGTCCGGCCTGCATCGGCGTGTGGTCGAAGGGCTGCTGGCGCTGCTCAATCGCGGCATCACCCCGCAGGTGCCGTCGCAGGGTTCGGTGGGTTACCTGACGCACATGGCGCACATCGGCATCGCGTTGCTCGGCGTTGGCAATGTCAGCTATCGCGGGCAGATCATTTCGGCGCAACAGGCGCTGGCCGAAGAAGGCCTGCAACCTGTGCAGCTCGGCGCGAAGGATGGCTTGTGTCTGGTCAACGGCACGCCGTGCATGACCGGCCTCAGTTGTCTGGCGATTGCCGACGCAACGCGTCTGGTGCAATGGGCCGACGTCATCGGCGCGATGAGTTTCGAAGCCCAGCGCGGCCAGATCGATGCGTTCGATGCCGAGATCATTGCGCTCAAGCCGCATCCGGGCATGCAGCAGGTCGGCAACAACCTGCGCGCCTTGCTCGATGGCAGCGAAGTGATCGCTGCGAGCAAAGGCATTCGCACTCAGGATGCGCTGAGCATTCGTTCGATCCCGCAGGTTCACGGCGCCGCCCGTGATCAACTGGAGCATGCGATCAAACAGGTCGAAGCCGAACTCAACGGCTGCACCGACAACCCGTTACTGCTGGGCACGCCGGACAATTTCCGGGTGATGTCGCAGGCCAACCCGCACGGTCAATCCGTGGCGATGGCGGCGGATCTGCTGGCGATTGCCATGGCCGAAATCGGCTCGATTGCCGAGCGCCGTCTGGACCGTTTGGTCAATCCGCACGTCAGCGGTCTGCCGGCGTTTCTGGTGGCCAATCCCGGGGTCAACTCAGGGATGATGATCGTGCAATACGTCGCCGCCTCGCTGTGTGCGGAAAACCGCCAATTGGCGCAACCGGCGGTGCTCGATAACTACATCACCTCGGGCCTGCAAGAAGATCACCTGAGCATGGGCACCAACGCCGCGCTGAAGCTGCATCGTGCGCTGGAAAACTGCACGCAGATCCTCGCGATTGAATACCTGCTGGCGGCGCAGGCGTTTGAATTCCTCAAGGAACAGCGCTTCGGCGTGGGCACTGACCGCGCGTGGAAACTGCTGCGCGAAACGGTCCCGGCCTACGATCAGGACCGCTGGCTGGCGCCGGATATCGCTGCCGCTGCGACCGTGTTGAAAAACCCGAATCTGCCGCACAACGTCCTACCGAATTTGCACTGACAACTACCCATACCAGCGTGCCAAGGCGTGGATCGTTCACAAGACGAGAAGCGACGGATAACGGAATGCTCCGGAGCGACTGGTAGTTAATAACAATGCCTAACAGGAGCATTTTAATGACTGCGCTGAACCTGATCCCCGGCCAACTGAGCCTGGCCCAACTGCGTGACGTCTACCAGCATCCGGTCACCTTGACTCTCGACAATAGCGCCAGCGCGCAGATCGAGGCCAGCGTCGCCTGCGTCGAGCAGATCCTCGCGGAGAACCGCACCGCCTACGGCATCAACACCGGTTTCGGCCTGCTGGCCTCGACGCGCATCGCCAGTGAAGACCTGGAAAACCTGCAGCGTTCGCTGGTGCTCTCACACGCGGCCGGGGTCGGCCAGCCGATCAGCGATGAGCTGGTGCGACTGATCATGGTGCTCAAGGTCAACAGCCTCAGCCGCGGTTTTTCCGGCATCCGTCGGCAGGTGATCGATGCGCTGATTGCGCTGATCAATGCCGAGGTCTATCCGCACATTCCGCTGAAAGGTTCGGTCGGTGCGTCGGGGGATCTGGCGCCGTTGGCGCACATGTCGCTGGTGCTGCTGGGCGAGGGCAAGGCGCGCTACAAGGGCGAATGGCTTGAAGCCACCGAAGCGCTGAAAGTCGCCGGCCTGGCGCCGCTGACGTTAGCGGCTAAAGAAGGTCTGGCGCTGCTCAACGGTACTCAGGTTTCCACAGCGTTTGCCCTGCGCGGTTTGTTCGAAGGCGAGGATCTGTTTGCCGGTGCAGTGGCGCTGGGCAGTCTTACTGTTGAAGCCGTGCTCGGTTCGCGCTCGCCGTTCGACGCGCGCATTCATGCCGCACGCGGGCAGAAAGGTCAGATCGACGCCGCTGCCGCGTACCGCGATCTGCTCGGTGAGCGCAGCGAAGTCTCCGCCTCGCACCAGAATTGCGACAAGGTCCAGGACCCGTACTCGCTGCGCTGCCAGCCGCAAGTCATGGGCGCCTGCCTGACCCAGTTCCGTCAGGCCGCTGAAGTGCTGGCGGTCGAAGCCAACGCGGTTTCCGACAACCCGCTGGTATTCGCCGCTGAAGGCGACGTGATTTCCGGCGGCAACTTCCACGCCGAACCAGTGGCCATGGCCGCTGACAACATGGCCCTGGCCATCGCTGAAATCGGCTCGCTGAGCGAGCGGCGCATCTCGCTGATGATGGACAAGCATATGTCGCAGCTGCCGCCGTTCCTCGTCGCCAATGGCGGGGTGAACTCCGGTTTCATGATCGCCCAGGTCACCGCTGCGGCGTTGGCCAGCGAAAACAAGGCGCTGTCCCATCCGCATTCGGTGGACAGCCTGCCGACCTCGGCCAACCAGGAAGACCATGTATCGATGGCCCCGGCGGCGGGTAAGCGTCTGTGGGAAATGGCCGAGAACACTCGCGGCATTCTCGCCGTGGAATGGCTGGCGGCGGTGCAGGGCCTGGATCTGCGCAACGGCCTGAAGACTTCGCCGAAGCTGGAACAGGCACGGGCGATTTTGCGCAAGGAAGTGCCGTTCTATGAAAAGGACCGCTTCTTTGCCCCGGACATCAATGCGGCGACGCAATTGCTGGCGTCGCGGTGTTTGACCGAGCTTGTTGCTGGGCAGTTGTTGCCTAGTTTGTAAGCGCTTTACGGGGAGATTTGTATTGTTAGTGAAATCGATCCCCCTCACCCCAGCCCTCTCCCCCAAGGGGGAGAGGGGGAAGGGAGCCGAACTTCATTGTTTTCGCAACGTGAGTTCGGCTGAGAAATTTCAGGTCGGCATATCTCGACAGAACAACCCGGTCAGTCCCCTCTCCCTTTGGGAGAGGGCTAGGGTGAGGGGCTTTTGAGGCTGCTCACCATACAAACCCAAACGGAGGCCAACAGTGAAAACCCTCTGGCAACACTGCCACGTCGCAACCATGGCCAACGGCGCCTATTCGATCATCGAGGATGCCGCGATCGTGACGTCCGGCACGCTGATCGAGTGGATCGGCCCACGCACTCAATTGCCGTCCGGTGAATACCCTGCGCTCAATGATTTGCAGGGTGCGTGGGTCACCCCCGGTCTGATCGACTGCCACACCCACACCGTGTTCGGCGGCAACCGCAGCGGCGAGTTCGAGCAGCGTCTGCAAGGCGTCAGCTATGCCGAGATCGCCGCGCAGGGCGGCGGCATCGCCAGCACCGTGCGCGCCACTCGCGAAGCCAATGAGGACGAGCTGTTCGCCAGCGCCGCCAAACGCCTGAAAAGCCTGATGCGCGACGGCGTGACCACGGTGGAAATGAAATCCGGCTACGGTCTCGATCTGGCCAACGAGCGCAAGCTGCTGCGGGTCATCCGGCGCCTGGCCGAAGAGCTGCCGATCAGCGTGCGCAGCACTTGCCTGGCGGCGCACGCGTTGCCGCCGGAGTACAAGGATCGCGCCGACGATTACATCGATCTGGTCTGCGAGCAGATGCTCCCGGCCCTTGCCGCCGAAGGTCTGGTCGATGCCGTGGATGCGTTCTGCGAATACCTGGCGTTTTCGCCGGAGCAGGTCGAGCGCGTGTTCGTCGCCGCGCAACAACTCGGACTGCCGGTAAAGCTGCACGCCGAGCAGTTGTCCTCGCTGCACGGCTCCAGCCTCGCCGCGCGCTACAAAGCCTTGTCCGCCGATCACCTGGAGTTCATGGACGAGGACGATGCCATCGCGATGGCAGCCGCCGACACCGTCGCCGTACTGCTGCCAGGCGCGTTCTACTTTCTGCGCGAAACCCAATTGCCGCCAATGGACGCGCTGCGCAAGCACAAGGTGAAGATTGCCATCGCCAGCGACCTCAACCCCGGCACCTCGCCAGCGCTGTCGTTGCGTCTGATGCTGAACATGGCCTGCACCTGTTTCCGCATGACCCCGGAAGAAGCTCTGGCCGGAGCGACCATCCATGCCGCGCAGGCGTTGGGCATGGCGCAGACCCATGGCTCGCTGGAGGTTGGCAAGGTCGCCGACTTTGTCGTGTGGGACATCGAGCGTCCGGCGGATCTGGCCTATTGGCTCGGTGGCGATCTGGACAAGCGCGTCGTGCGTCACGGCGTCGAATCGAATCTGTAGGAGAACGGTTGTGGACAAGGTTCTGAGTTTCAAACAAGGCCGCGTGCCGCTGCTGATCAGCATGCCCCATGCGGGTGTGCGTCTGACCCCAACGGTCGAGGCCGGGCTGATCCCCGCTGCGAGAAGCCTGCCGGACACCGACTGGCATATTCCGCTGCTCTACGATTTTGCCGAAGAACTGGGCGCCAGCACCCTGGCGGCTGAGTATTCGCGTTTCGTCATCGACCTCAACCGGCCGTCCGACGACAAGCCGTTGTATGCCGGGGCAACCACCGGGTTGTATCCGGCGACGTTGTTCGACGGTATCCCGTTGTTTCAGCAAGGTCTGGAACCGTCGAAAGAGGAGCGCGCGACTTACCTGGAGCAGATCTGGACGCCGTATCACCGCACCTTGCAGCAAGAACTGACGCGGCTGAAGGCTGAATTCGGCTACGCGCTGTTGTTCGATGCGCACTCGATCCGCTCGATCATCCCGCACCTGTTCGACGGCAAACTGCCGGACTTCAACCTCGGCACCTTCAATGGCGCCAGTTGTGATCCGCAATTGGCCAGTCAACTGGAAGCGATCTGCGCGCAGCACGAGCAGTTCACCCATGTGCTCAACGGTCGCTTCAAGGGCGGACACATCACCCGCCAGTACGGCGACCCGGCGCAGAACATCCATGCCGTGCAACTGGAACTGTGCCAGTCCACCTACATGGAAGAGTTCGAACCGTTCCGCTACCGCGCCGACCTCGCCGAACCGACGCGGGTGGTGCTCAGGGAATTGCTGCAGGGACTGCTCGCTTGGGGTGAAAAACACCACAACGCCTGATGCACCCCTGTCGGAGCTGCCGAAGGCTGCGATCTTTGATCGTTCCCACGCTCTGCGTGGGAATGCAGCCCGTGACGCTCCGCGTCACTGGACGCGGAGCGTCCCAAGAGGCGTTCCCACGCAGAGCGTGGGAACGATCAGGCCCCGGAGCATGCTCATTGACGCAAATCGGGTTTATGATGCCCAACGGCAGAATAATACGAGTCCCCCCAGGGATGACCTCGACCCCTTACGGAGCGCGCAATGCAGACTTTGTTTCCGCAGATCAAACCCCACGCCCGGCACGATCTGGCTGTCGATGACACCCATACGCTGTACGTCGATGAAAGCGGCTCGCCGGAGGGTTTACCGGTGGTGTTCATCCACGGTGGCCCCGGCGCCGGCTGTGACGCCCAGAGCCGACGCTATTTCGATCCGAATCTGTATCGCATTGTCACCTTCGACCAGCGCGGCTGCGGTCGCTCGACGCCGCACGCGAGCCTGGAAAACAACACCACCTGGGATCTGGTCGAAGACCTTGAGCGCATCCGCAAACACCTGGGCATTGAAAAATGGGTGCTGTTCGGCGGCTCGTGGGGTTCGACCCTGGCGCTGGCCTACGCGCAAACCCACCCGGAGCGGGTCCATGGTCTGATTCTGCGCGGGATCTTTCTCTGCCGTCCGCAGGAAATCGAATGGTTCTATCAAGCCGGCGCCAGCCGTCTGTTCCCCGATTACTGGCAGGACTACATCGCGCCGATCCCGCTGGACGAGCGCGACGACCTGCTCAACGCTTTCCACAAACGCCTGATCGGCAACGATCAGATCGCCCAGATGCATGCGGCCAAGGCGTGGTCGACCTGGGAAGGGCGCACCGCGACCCTGCGCCCGAACCCGCTGGTGGTCGATCGTTTCTCCGAGCCGCAACGCGCGCTATCGATTGCGCGGATCGAATGCCACTACTTCACCAACAACGCCTTCCTTGAGCCGAACCAGCTGATTCGCGACATGGGCAAGATCGCTCATCTGCCCGGCGTGATCATTCACGGTCGCTACGACGTGATCTGCCCGCTCGACAACGCCTGGGAATTGCACCAGGCCTGGCCGAACAGCGAATTGCAGGTGATCCGCGACGCCGGCCACGCCGCGTCCGAGCCGGGCATCACCGATGCGCTGGTGCGCGCCGCGAGCAAAATGGCCCAGCGCCTGCTCGACCTGCCGCTCGAAGAAGCATGAAGGCGCTGTTACAACGCGTACGCGGTGCGCGGGTAGAGGTCGCCGGCGAGGTTGTCGGCGCGGTCGATCAAGGTTTGCTGGTGCTGGTGGCGGTAGAACCCGACGACACGCGTACCAGCGCCGACAAACTTCTGCATAAGCTGCTTAACTATCGGGTATTCAGTGACGCCGAGGGCAAGATGAATCTGTCCCTGGCGGATGTGCGTGGCGGGTTGCTGCTGGTCTCTCAGTTCACCCTCGCCGCCGACACCAAAAGCGGTCTGCGTCCGAGCTTTTCCACGGCTGCACCGCCGGCGCTGGGTGAAGAATTGTTCGACTATTTATTGAGTCAGGCGAAACAGGTGCATGGCACTGTGGCATCAGGTAGATTCGGCGCCGATATGCAGGTGCACCTGGTCAACGATGGCCCGGTAACCTTCCTGTTACAGACCTGACAGTGCCTGAAACATGTTTTTCGGCAATTTCGACTGTTTTTAGGCTGTTTTCGCGATAAATACTTTGTTACCCCTGATGCGTTGTCATCCGGGCTACTAGATAATCGCGCGCTGCGGGGATCGACATTCGTTGATCCGTTTTGACTTAGGTAGAGACTTGTCTGGATCCGATTGGGGAATCATTTTGCCCCGGCGGAGTCGGAACAATGCTCGCCAACCTGGCATAAAGATAGCTGGCCGTTGGTTTATTGATCTGTTTTCGGCGAGGGTTGCTCGTGATTGTTAGTCCCTGTAATGCAGCAAAAATGTCTGCCAAACGCATGCGAAGTGCTCTGGTAGCGGGTTCGGCGCTCCTGTGCCTGCTCAGCGCCGGTCAGCTTTGGGCGTTCAATCTTGACGACGTATCGGCCAAGGCCAAAGAGCTGGCCGGGCAGAAGTTCGAAGCCCCGCGCAGCAACCTGCCGAACGAATTCCGCGAAATGAAGTTCGCGGACTACCAGAAGATCCGCTTCCTCACCGAAAAGGCTGAGTGGGCCGATCAGAAGACGCCGTTCAAGCTCTCCTTCTATCACCAGGGTATGCACTTCGATACACCGGTGAAAATCAACGAAATCACCACCAATACCGTCTCGGAGATCAAATACGATCCGAGCCGCTTCGATTTCGGCGACCTGAAATTCGATCCGAAAGCCACCGAACAACTGGGCTATGCCGGTTTCCGTGTGCTGTACCCGATCAACAAGGCCGACAAGCAAGACGAGATCATGACCATGCTCGGCGCGAGTTACTTCCGCGTCGTCGGCAAGGGCCACACCTATGGTCTGTCGGCCCGTGGTCTGGCGATCGATACCGCGCTGCCGTCGGGTGAAGAATTCCCGCGTTTCCGCGAGTTCTGGATTCAGCAGCCCAAGCCGGGCGACAAGCACCTGGTGATCTTCGCTCTGCTCGACTCGCCGCGTGCCACTGGTGCCTACCGCCTGATCCTGCGTCCGGGCAGCGACACCATCGTCGACGTCAAGGCGCAGATGTTCCTGCGTGACAAGGTTGGCAAACTGGGTATCGCGCCGCTGACCAGCATGTTCCTGTTCGGCGCCAACCAGCCGTCGAAAGTGCTCAACTACCGTCGTGAACTGCACGACTCCAGCGGTCTGTCGATCCATGCCGGCAACGGTGAGTGGATCTGGCGCCCACTGAACAACCCGAAACATCTGGCCGTGAGCAACTTCAGCGTCGAGAATCCGCGTGGTTTCGGTCTGCTGCAGCGTGGCCGTGACTTCAGCCACTACGAAGACCTCGACGACCGCTACGACAAGCGCCCGAGTGCCTGGATCGAGCCGAAGGGCGAGTGGGGCAAGGGCACTGTCGATCTGGTAGAGATTCCGACCGCTGACGAAACCAACGACAACATCGTTGCGTTCTGGAGCCCGGAAAAAATGCCGGAGCCAGGCCAGCCGCTGGACTTCGCCTACCGTATGCACTGGACCATGGACGAAGCAGCACTCCACGCGCCGGACAGCGCCTGGGTGGCACAGACCCTGCGTTCGACCGGTGACGTCAAACAATCGAACCTGATCCGTCAGCCCGATGGCAGCGTGGCCTATCTGGTCGACTTCGAAGGTCCATCGCTGGCGGCCCTGACGCCGGATGCCGACGTGCGCAGTCAGGTCAGCGTCGGTGACAACGCCGAACTGGTCGAGAACAGCGTGCGCTACAACCCGGAAACCAAGGGCTGGCGCCTGACCCTGCGGATGAAGATCAAGGATCCGAGCAAAGCGACCGAAATGCGTGCCGCCCTGGTTCAGCCAGTGGTCACCGCAGATCTGGGCAAATCGGTGCCGGCGTCCAATTCGTCGGTCGCCAAGGCTGACAAGGTTGCCGCCAAGCAACAGGAAAAACTCGACAAGGAAGCCAAGGCCGCCGAAGCCAAACAGGCTGAAGCCAAGCCTGCAGCCGACGCCAAGGACAAGGCCAACAAAGACGCCAAGCAGCCAGTCGCTGCCGACGCGGTCCCAGCCACACCGGAATCGGCGCCGACTGAAGAAGTCCTGACCGAGACCTGGAGCTATCAGTTGCCTGCCGATGAGTAATTCACCAGTACAGCCAGAGACTCTGTCCGAGTATCTGGCGCATCTGCCGATGACCGACGAGCAACGCGCGGAACTCGCGGGTTGCCAGTCGTTCAGCGAGCTGCATGAACGCCTGTCGTCCTCGACATTCGACGCCCCTGCCGAAGCCGCCCAGGCTTCGGTGGGCAAGCGTCTGACCCTGAGCACTGCCGAAGAACTGGCTGAAGCGGAAATGCTGATGCTCGACGCCAGTGGTCGGGTCAGCCTCAAGGCGACCCCGCCGATCCGCCGCACCAAGGTCGTGCCGGAGCCATGGCGCACCAATATCCTGGTGCGTGGCTGGCGCCGTCTGACCGGGCGCACCAACCCGCCGCAGCCGCCGAAGGACGCCAATGTCCTGCCGGCCGCGCGCTGGCGCACCGTCGGTTCGATCCGCCGCTACATTCTGTTGCTGCTGATGCTCGGCCAGACCATCGTTGCCGGCTGGTACATGAAAGGCATCATGCCGTACCAGGGCTGGTCGTTCGTCGATCTGGAAGAAGTCCTGCATCAGCCGCTGCTGCAAACCGCCACGCAAGTGCTGCCGTACGCGCTGCAAACCAGCATCCTGATTCTGTTCGGGATTCTGTTCTGCTGGGTCTCGGCCGGCTTCTGGACCGCGCTGATGGGCTTCCTCGAGTTGCTCACCGGCCACGATAAATACCGTATCTCCGGGAAAAGCGCTGGTAACGAGCCGATTCCAAAAGATGCGCGTACTGCGCTGGTGATGCCGATCTGCAACGAAGACGTGCCGCGTGTATTCGCCGGTCTGCGTGCGACGTTCGAATCGGTCGCGGCCACCGGTGATCTGGATCGCTTCGACTTTTTCGTCCTCAGCGACAGTAACGACACCGATATCTGCGTCGCCGAGCAACAGGCCTGGCTGGATGTCTGCCGCGAGGCCAAGGGCTTCGGCAAGATCTTCTATCGCCGTCGTCGCCGTCGTGTGAAACGCAAGAGCGGCAACCTCGACGACTTCTGCCGTCGTTGGGGCGGTGACTACAAGTACATGGTCGTGCTCGACGCCGACTCGGTGATGAGCGGCGAGTGCCTGACCAGTCTGGTGCGCCTGATGGAAGCCACGCCGGACGCCGGGATCATCCAGACCGCGCCACGTGCGTCGGGCATGGACACCCTGTATGCGCGGATGCAGCAGTTTGCGACCCGCGTGTACGGCCCGCTGTTTACCGCCGGTCTGCACTTCTGGCAGTTGGGTGAATCCCACTACTGGGGTCACAACGCGATCATCCGCATGAAGCCGTTTATCGACCACTGCGCCTTGGCGCCGTTGCCGGGCAAGGGCGCGTTCTCCGGTGCGATCCTGTCCCACGACTTCGTCGAAGCTGCGCTGATGCGTCGGGCCGGCTGGGGCGTGTGGATTGCCTACGACCTGCCGGGCAGTTACGAAGAGCTGCCGCCGAACCTGCTCGATGAGCTCAAGCGTGACCGCCGCTGGTGCCACGGCAACCTGATGAACTTCCGCCTGTTCCTGGTCAAGGGCATGCACCCGGTGCACCGCGCGGTGTTCCTCACCGGCGTGATGTCTTACCTGTCGGCTCCGTTGTGGTTCTTCTTCCTGGTGTTGTCGACCGCGCTGCTGGCGGTGAACACGCTGATGGAGCCGCAGTACTTCCTCGAGCCGCGTCAGCTCTATCCGCTGTGGCCACAATGGCATCCGGACAAGGCCATCGCGCTGTTCTCGACGACCATCGTGCTGCTGTTCCTGCCGAAGCTGTTGAGCATCATCCTGATCTGGGCCAAGGGCGCGAAAGAGTTCGGCGGCAAGTTCAAGGTGACCCTGTCGATGCTGCTGGAGATGCTGTTCTCCATGCTGCTGGCGCCGGTGCGGATGATTTTCCACACCCGCTTCGTCCTCGCCGCGTTCCTCGGCTGGGCCGCGACCTGGAACTCGCCGCAGCGTGACGACGACTCGACGCCGTGGAGCGAGGCGGTCAAGCGCCACGGTCCGCAGACGTTGCTGGGCTTCTTGTGGGCGCTGCTGGTGATCTGGCTGAACCCGAGCTTCCTCTGGTGGCTGGTGCCGATCGTCGGTTCGCTGATGCTGTCGATCCCGGTATCGGTGATCTCCAGCCGTGTCGGCCTGGGCCTGAAGACCCGTGACGAGAGCCTGTTCCTCATCCCTGAGGAATACAATCCGCCACAGGCCTTGCTGGCAACCGATCAGTACACCCACGAGAACCGCTATCACGCCCTCAACGACGGCTTCGTCCGCGCCGTGGTCGATCCTCAGCAGAACGCCCTGGCGTGCTCGCTGGCGACCTCGCGTCACGGCCAGGCCGAGCCGATCGAGTGGCTGCGTCAGGAACGTGTGCGTCACGCGATCAAGGTCGGCCCGGCCGGGCTGAACAACCATGATCGCCTGCAACTGCTCAGCGACCCTGTCGCACTGGCACGCCTGCACGAGCAGATCTGGGCCGAAGGTCACGCTGAGTGGCTGGACGCCTGGCGCGCTTCGGTGAAAGCCGATCCGCATGCGCCGTTGCTGCCGCTGCGACCGGTGAGCCTGCAGGCTCAGCCGGCCTGATAAAAAACCCCGCTGATTCAGCGGGGTTTTTTTATGTCCGCTGATTTGCGAACAAATCCGGATAAAGCCTAAAACCAGTGCATAGCATCCCTCGCCAAATTGGCGCGCCCGTTATCTACGACGCGCAGACCGCGCCGCTGCCTTCGCGAGCAGGCTCGCCCCACCTTGGAATGCGTTTCCCTGTGGGAGCGAGCCTGCTCGCGAATGGCATCACCTCGGTTACAGGCGAACCGAGGTTGTGCATCAACTCAGACTTTGAAACGGCCCACCAGCATCTGCAGGTGAGTACCCAACCGCGCCAGTTCGACGCTGGACGCGGCGGTCTCTTCACTCGCCGCCGAGGTCTGATCAGACACATCGCGCACGTTCAGCACGCTGCGGTTGATCTCTTCGGCCACGGCGCTCTGCTGCTCGGCGGCTGCGGCGATCTGCTGGTTCATTGCCTGGATCGCCGAGACGGTGCGGGTGATGCTTTCGAGCGAGCCGCCGGCACGCCGGGTCAGTTCGACGCTGCTGTCGGTCAGGCTGCGGCTGTTGTCCATGATCGTCGCCACTTGCTGAGTGCCGTTTTGCAGACCGACGATCAGCTCTTCGATCTCTTCGGTGGACTTCTGTGTGCGCTGGGCGAGGCTGCGCACTTCGTCGGCAACCACGGCGAAACCACGTCCGGCTTCACCGGCGCGGGCCGCTTCGATGGCGGCGTTGAGGGCCAGCAGGTTGGTTTGCTGGGCCACCGACTTGATCACATCGAGGACGCTGCCGATCTTGTCGCTTTCACGCTTGAGCTCGCCCATGGCTTCGGTGGAGTGGCCGACCTCGACCGCCAGACGTTCGATCTGGGCGATGGCTTCGCCGACGACCTTGTCACCTTCGCGGGCCTGTTGATCAGCGGCGACAGCGGCCTCAGAAGCTTCTTCAGCGTTGCGCGCGACTTCCTGCACGGTAGCCGCCATTTCGTTCATAGCGGTGGCGACCTGATCGGTCTCGATCTTCTGATTATTGACCCCGGCGCTGGTCTGCTCGGTCACCGCGGATAGCTCTTCAGCGGCGCTGGCGATCTGCGTGACGCCGTCGCTGATACCGCCGATCAACTCGCGCAGGCCCTGGGTCATGCTTTGCATCGAGCGCTGCAATTGACCGAGTTCATCGCGACGCAGGGAAACCAGGTTGTGGGTCAGGTCGCCGGCGGCCACGTGTTCGGCGACTTTCAGGGTCTGGGTCAGCGGAATGATGATTTGCCGAGTGATCGCCCAAGCCGCAATCAGACCGAAGGCCAGTGCCAGCGCAGTGGCGACCAGCAGCATGTTCTTGGCATGGGCAGCATCGGTGTCGCGCACCACGGTTTGCGATTCGGTGAGCTTCTTGCTGGCCGCGATCAGGATGTCGCCCTGAGCTGACATATTGGCCAGTGCGGCGGTGTTCTTGACCTGTGAATCACGGAACTGAGCGACGGCGGCGCGATAGGCCTTGAGCGAGTCGGTGGCTTGCTGCAGGTTGGCGATGTGCTGCTCTGGCACGCGGGTCGGCAGGCTTTCGAGGTTTTTCAGGGCGTTGTCGATGGCGGTCAGCGCCGGTTGCTCGGCATCGGCCTTGCCGCTGTAGGTGTAGCCGCGCACCTGATAGCGCGCCTGCTGCAACAGTTTGCTCAGCTCGATCACCGCGTTGTACTGCGCAACGCTGTCACCTTGCAGCAGTGCACTTTCGACTTCGCCGACCTTGGCCACGGCATTATCGGCATTGGCGCCAAGCTTGCTGCGCGCGTCTTCACGCTGGACGGTGGCCTGGGTCATTTCGCCGAAAGCGCGTTTGTATTCGGCGACCGCAGCGAGCTGTTGATCGACCATCGCCACATCGGACGGCTGCTCGATCATGCCGCGTGCCGATTGCAGACCGCTTTCGAGTTTGCTGAGCAATTCATTGACCGCCCCCGGACCCTGTTCACCACGACGCATGTCGTAGTCCATGCGCGCCAGGCGTAGGTCTTTGGTCAGCTCATTGAGGCTGGAAATGAAGCCGAGCTTGTCGCCACGGCTGATGATGCCGCTCATGCCGGTCCAGCCGGTGAAAGTGATCAACAGCGTCAGCAACAGCACCAGGCCGAAACCGATGCCCAGCTTGCGTTTGACGCTGACGTTTCCAAGACTCTCGGCTAACCAACGGTACATGCGACCACTCCCTTCGGACCACTTAATTGGACTTATAGGGGCTGTATCGGCTGGGTGATGGCAATCTGTAACGCCTTTTGTCCGACGCGGTAGCGTCAGAACAGGCGTGCAAGCAGGGCGGTGACGGCGGTTTCGACGCGCAGGATGCGCTCGCCCAGTTGCACCGGTTGCAGGCCGGATTTGGCCAGCAGATCGATTTCGTAGGGAATCCAGCCACCCTCGGGGCCGATGGCCAGGGTCACCGGTTCGCTCAGAGCGCGCGGGCAGGGCGGGAAGTTGCCGGGGTGGCCTACCAGGCCGAGGGTGCCCTCGGCGATCGCCGGCAAGCGATCTTCAACAAAAGGCTTGAAGCGCTTTTCGATGACGATCTCCGGCAACACCGTATCGCGAGCCTGTTCGAGCCCGAGGATCAACTGCTCACGAATCGCTTCCGGCTCCAGAAATGGCGTCTGCCAGAAGCTTTTTTCGACGCGATAGCTGTTGACCAGAATCACCTTGGCCACGCCCATGGTCGCGACGGTCTGGAACACGCGGCGGAGCATTTTCGGCCGGGGCAGGGCCAGCACCAGGGTCAGCGGCAGTTTGGCCGGCGGTGGCTGATCGAGGTTGACGCGCAGCTCCGCTTCGCCGGCTTCCAGACGCAGCAACTCGGCCGAACCCATCAACCCGTTGATGCGCCCGACGCGCAGGCTGTCGCCGACTTCCGAACGATGCACTTCCTGCATGTGGATCAGGCGGCGATCACGCAGAATCACGCGGTCGGCCGCAATGAAGTCGGCCTCTTCGAGCAGCAGCAGGTTCATGCCTGGGTCGCTGGCGGCTGGTCGTTGTGGTCGTCGGCCGGCGTTTCGTCCGGGCGTTCGCGCTTGCTGACCAGCGCGCCGAAGAGGATGCCGATCTCGAACAGCATCCACATCGGCACAGCCAGCAGGGTCTGCGAGAAGATGTCCGGCGGGGTCAGGATCATGCCGACCACGAAGCAGCCGATGATCACGTACGGGCGGATCTTCTTCAGGTATTTGACGTCGACCACGCCGATCCACACCAGCAGGACTACGGCCACCGGTATCTCGAACGCCACGCCGAAGGCGAAGAACAGCGTCATGACGAAATCGAGGTAGCTGGCGATGTCGGTCATCATTTCCACGCCGGCCGGGGTGGCAGCGGCGAAAAACTTGAAGATCAGCGGAAAGACGAAGTAATAGGCGAACGCCATGCCGATGTAGAAGAGCAGGATGCTGGAGATCAGCAGCGGTACCGCGACGCGTTTTTCATGCTTGTACAGGCCCGGCGCGATAAAGCCCCAGATCTGATGCAGAATCACTGGAATCGCAAGAAACAGCGAAACCATCATCGTCAGTTTCAGCGGCGTCAGGAACGGCGACGACACGTCGGTGGCGATCATCGTCGCGCCGACCGGCAGATACTGGCGCAGCGGCGTCGAGACGAAGGTGTAGATCTGCTGGGTAAACGCGAACAGCCCGGCAAAGATAATGAAGATCGCCGCCACGCAACGCAGCAGGCGGGTGCGCAACTCGGTGAGGTGCGAAACCAGCGGCATGTGCTGGTCGTTTTCCGGAAGATCGCTCATGGGGCTCGCGGCGGCAGTGTAGGGTCTTGAGGCGCTGGTGTAGTCGGCGCGGCGGAGGGCGCTACGTGTTCAACCGATGTGTCTGTGGTAATCGGCGCGGTTCCTGGCGGTGTTACAACAGGTGCAGGAGTCGGAGCGGCAGCGCTGTGAATCGTCTGCTCGCCCACAGGCTCGACCGGCGTCGGCTCCTGTTGGCTCGGATTGAAAATCTTCCGCGCCTCTTGCTCCAGCGACAGAATATGTTCGTTGTGCAGTTGCCGACGGATCTCGTCGGCACCGATTTCACGTTCAACTTCCTGTTTGATCGCGTTGAAGCTGCGCTTCAGGCGGCCGACCCACAGACCGGCGGTGCGCGCCGCGCCCGGCAGACGCTCGGGGCCGAGCACCAGCAGGGCGACGAGGCCGACGAGCAGCAGTTCAGAGAAGCTGATACCAAACATTAGTCAGTGCTCACACGTCTTTGCGGATCGGCTCTTCGACTTTTTGCGCCTGCACGTCGATGGTGTGCGGCGGGTTGGCCTGAGCGGTGGTTTGCGGCTGCACCGGTGGCACAGGCTGGGCCGGCGGGGTCACGCTAGGCTCGGCCGGTTTTTCGTCGTCGTTCATGGCTTTGCGAAAGCCCTTGATCGATTCGCCAACGTCGGTGCCGAGGTTTTTCAGTTTCTTGGTACCGAATACCAGCACCACGACAATCAGAATGACGACCCAGTGTTTCCAGTCAAAAATGCCCATGTGGCGATTCCTCTCTAAAAGTTGTTCAGGCGGACGGACGCGAGGCTTTCTCGACGTGTCCGGACAGGCCGAAGCGACGGTCCAGTTCATCCAGCACGGCCTGCGGATGCTGCCCCAGTTGGGCGAGCATGACCATGCTGTGGAACCACAGGTCGGCGGTCTCGTAGATCACATCACTGCAATCGCCGCTGATGGCGGCATCCTTGGCGGCAATAATGGTTTCGACCGACTCTTCGCCGACTTTCTCCAGAATCTTGTTCAGCCCCTTGTGATACAGGCTGGCGACATACGAGCTGTCGGCGGCTGCGCCTTTGCGCTCTTCAAGTACCTGAGCGAGGCGGGTCAGGGTGTCACTCATGTGTGTGTCCTGCGGAATAGATAGCGTGCGGATCTTTCAGTACCGGGTCGACCGTTTTCCAGTCGCCGTTTTCGAAGACCCGGTAAAAGCAGCTTTGACGGCCGGTGTGGCAGGCGATGTCGCCGATCTGTTCAACCATCAGAATGATCACGTCGGCATCACAGTCCAGGCGCATCTCATGCAGGGTCTGCACATGGCCGGACTCTTCGCCCTTGCGCCACAGCTTGCCACGGGAACGTGACCAGTAGATTGCACGATTCTCCGCAGCGGTCAGTTCGAGCGCTTCGCGGTTCATCCAGGCCATCATCAATACGCGCCCGGTTCTGTGATCCTGGGCAATCGCCGGCACCAGGCCGTCAGCATCCCACTTGATCTCGTCCAGCCAGTTTTTCATCTTCAATTCCTGAAAAGCAGCTTCGAGTTTCAAGCTTCAAGCTGCAAGTAAAAGCAGGTTGCGGTGTTCCGGTGTCGTCAAGCTTGAAGCTGGCAGCTTATAACTTGCAGCTGATTCGTGCTATCGGCGAACGACCAGATACAAACCGACTGCGATCATGATTCCGGCGGGCCAATGCGCCCACTCGGTCAGCGGACCACCCGCAGCGAGGATCGCGCCGCCGGCCAGATGCGCGCAGCCGAGCAGGCGCAGGAACCAGTCGTCCTTGCGTTTGCGCCACGGCGGCGGTGGGTCTTTGGCGTGGGGTTGCGACATGCGTTCGAGCAGATCGCGGGCCATGTTCGACAGGTGCGGAATCTGCTCCAGCTGGCTCTGCACGTTGCCCAGCAAGGCTTTCGGGCTGACGCGTTCGCGCATCCAGCGCTCGAGAAACGGCTGCGCGGTGTTCCACAGATCCAGATCCGGGTACAGCTGACGCCCGAGGCCTTCGATGTTCAGCAAGGTCTTCTGCAACAGCACCAGTTGCGGCTGCACTTCCATGTTGAAACGGCGAGCGGTCTGGAACAGGCGCATCAGCACCTGGCCAAATGAAATATCTTTTAACGGTTTTTCGAAGATCGGTTCGCACACCGTACGGATCGCCGCTTCGAATTCGTTGAGTTTGGTTTCCGCCGGCACCCAGCCCGAATCGATGTGCAACTGCGCCACACGGCGGTAGTCACGCTTGAAGAAGGCGAACAGGTTGCGCGCCAGATAATCCTGGTCTTCCGGGGTCAGGCTGCCGACGATGCCGCAGTCGATCGCGATGTATTGCGGGCTCCACGGATTGACCGTGCTGACAAAGATGTTGCCCGGGTGCATGTCGGCGTGGAAGAAACTGTCGCGGAACACCTGAGTGAAGAAAATCTCCACGCCGCGCTCGGCGAGCATCTTCATGTCGGTGCGCTGGTCGGCAAGGGTCGCCAGATCGGTGACCTGGATGCCGTAGATGCGCTCCATGACCAGCACTTTCGGCCGGCACCAGTCCCAATAGACTTGCGGTACATAAAGCAGCTGCGAGCCTTCGAAGTTGCGGCGCAACTGGCTGGCGTTGGCCGCCTCGCGCAACAGATCGAGTTCGTCGTAAATGGTCTTTTCGTAATCCTGCACCACGTCGACCGGGTGCAGCAGGCGCGCGTCAGCGGAGAATTTTTCCGCTGCGCGGGCGAGGATGAACAGCCATGCCAGATCCTGCGCGATGATCGGTTTCAGGCCTGGGCGAATGACCTTGACCACGACTTCTTCGCCACTTTTCAGCTGCGCCGCATGCACCTGCGCCACCGAGGCCGAGGCCAGAGGGGCGACGTCGAAACGGCTGAACACTTCGCTGATTTTCTTGCCCAGCTGTTCTTCGATCAGCTTGATCGACACTTGCGAATCGAACGGCGGCACGCGGTCCTGCAGCAGCATCAGCTCATCGGCGATGTCTTCCGGCAACAGGTCGCGGCGGGTCGAAAGAATCTGCCCGAACTTGATGAAGATCGGCCCCAGATCCTGCAACGCCAGACGCAAGCGCGCGCCACGGTTGAGCTCCAGCGGCTTGCGCGGCAGCCAGCGCCACGGCAGCAAAAAGCGCACGGCCAGAAGGAACCAGGGCAGTGGCAGATCGAACAGCAGGTCATCGAGGCGGTAGCGGATCACGACGCGCTGGATGCGCAACAGACGGCGGACGGCAAGCAGCTTCATGCGTTATCGCTTGGGTCGAGGGATCGGGAAAGGCGCTCGAAACGCGCCTCGAGTCGTTCCAGATCAAGTTTGATCCGGTCCAGTTCGCTGAATCGCGCTTCGGCTTCGCGCTGCCCGACAAGGGTGCGCGATTCTTCGGCGAGGTATTCGGCAAGATTCTGGTTGAGGCTGGCAAATCCTTGTTGATACCAGCGTGCGCGGCTGCGCAGATGGCCACCGAGCAGTTGCGTGGCGACCGGACCGAGCCAGCGCGAGAGTTCGTACTCCCAGTCCAGCTCAAGATCCTGCAGTACGCCGGCCAGCTCCAGCAACACACCGCTGTCGCCATCGAGCTCGACTTCCGGTGCGTGCAGCACCGCGGTCTTGTCTTTGCTCAGGGCCAGTTTCACCAGGCTTGAGGCCGGTGCGCGCAACGTGCAATCGACATCCGCTGCCCACTGCGAGGCGAGCATCAAGCCTTCGTCGCTGGGCAGGATGAACAGTTGCAGCGCCGGGCTGCGGCAGTCGACGGCAATCACCTTGCCGGTCAAATGCGCCAGGCGCGGCAGCGCCGTGCTGTCGAGACGCAGCACCCGGTTGAGGCCGAGTTCGACGCTGGCGAGCAGCCCGGTGAGCAACATCAGGGTTTGATGCCGCGGTGCAGGGCGACGATGCCTGCGGTCATGTTGTGATAGGTCACGCGGTCGAAACCGGCCTCGACCATCATCGACTTCAGGGTTTCCTGATTCGGGTGCATGCGGATCGATTCGGCCAGGTAGCGATAGCTTTCCGAATCGTTGGTGATCAGCTTGCCCATCAGCGGCATGAAGGCGAACGAGTAGGCGTCGTAGGCTTTCGACATCAGCGCGTTGGTCGGCTTGGAGAATTCCAGTACCAGCAGGCGTCCGCCGGGCTTGAGCACGCGCAGCATCGAACGCAACGCGTCCTCTTTGTGCGTCACGTTGCGCAGGCCGAAGGCGATGGTCACGCAGTCGAAATGGTTGTCCGGGAACGGCAGTTTTTCCGCATCGGCCTGAACGAATTCGACGTTGCCGGCAACGCCCAGATCGAGCAGACGATCACGGCCGACCTTGAGCATCGACTCGTTGATGTCGGCCAGCACGACCTGGCCGGTCGGGCCGACGAGGTTCGAGAACTTGCGGGTCAGGTCGCCGGTGCCACCGGCGATGTCGAGCACGCGGTTGCCGCTGCGCACGCCGGAAAGCTCGATCGCGAAACGCTTCCACAGACGATGCATGCCGCCCGACAGAAGGTCGTTCATCAGGTCGTATTTAGCGGCTACGGAATGGAAAACCTCAGCGACTTTTTCCGCTTTCTGGCTTTCCGGAACGTTTTTGAAGCCGAAGTGAGTGGTGGGTTCGGCATCGCTGCCTTTGCGCTGATCAGTCATATCGCTGTCACCAAAAGAGAATGCGCGACATTCTAATCCCCAAGCCATGCTTTGTCTTGGAATGGCTAAAGGTAAGATGGGCAACCTTCGGGACGATTTGCCGCAGATGCGGTCAAGATTCAACGTCAGCCATTCAATCATCAGGAGTCATTCCATGGCCAAAATCAGTGTTGAGCGCGCCCATACCCTGGGCAAGGACGCCGCCCGGGACAAGGCCGACAAACTGGCCAAAAAGCTCAACGAACAATACGGCCTTGAGCCGCAGTGGTCGGGCGACACCCTGAACCTCAAGCGCTCCGGCGTGAAAGGTGAAGTGCACGTGGCGGACGATTCGATCAGGGTCGACGTCGAACTGGGCCTGATGATGTCGGCCATGAGCGGCATGATCAAAGCCGAGATCGAGAAGGCGTTGGATAAAGCCCTGGCCTGATTCAGGTTGAAATCCAATCCCCTGTGGGAGCGAGCCTGCTCGCGAAAGCGGTGTATCAGTTGACTGAAATGTTGGCTGATATGACGCATTCGCGAGCAGGCTCGCTCCCACATTTGTTTAGAGTTGCTCCCGCTGGTTAGGGTGCCCTTTCTAATTTTTCTCCCTACTTTGTGCCTGAGCCCGACACTCGTCCGGCAGTTCCTCAAACCTTCTGCGCGTGAGGTGCACCATGGCCAAAGTCATTTTGAAGAAAAAAATCGACGCTCCGACTTCCACTCTGAGCGACGTCAAATCCTATGCCCGCAAGATCTGGCTGGCAGGCCTGGGCGCCTACACCAAGGTTGGCCAGGAGGGCAGCGAGTACTTTCAAGAACTCGTCGCCGCCGGTCAAACCGTTGAAAAGAAAGGCAAAAAAGCCGTCAGTGAAAAACTCCTCGCGGCCAACGCCGAGATCGATGACGCGGCCACTCAGGTCAGCTCGTTCAAGGGTCGCGTTGAAGTTCAGCTCGACAAGGTTGAGAAGGCCTTCGACAACCGTGTGGCCAGCGCCTTGAATCGGATCGGCATTCCGTCTAAACATGACGTTGAGGCACTCTCTGCTAAGCTCGATGAGCTGACGGCATTGCTCGAACGCGTCGCGCGAAAATCTTAAGGAGAACGGGATGGCTGGCAAAAAGAACACCGATAAAGAAAGCAGCTCGTGGGTCGGGAAGGTCGAGTCCTACTCCCGCAAAATCTGGCTGGCTGGTTTAGGCGTGTACTCGAAGATCGACACTGACGGCAGCAAACTCTTCGATGCATTGGTCAAAGACGGCGAGAAAGCCGAGAAGCTCACCAAGACTGCCGTCGGCAAGAAAGTCGAGGACTCGACCTCTTCGGCCAAGTCGCGCATCAGCGGCGTGAAAGACCGCGCCATGGGCAAGTGGGACGAGCTGGAAGGCGCGTTCGACAAGCGCCTGAACAGCGCGATTTCGCGCCTGGGAGTGCCGAGCCGCAATGAGGTCAAGGCGCTCAACGCCAAGGTCGATACGCTGACCAAGCAGATCGAAAAACTCACCGGTCTGAAAGCTCAGCCTGTGGCGGCAAAAACCGCTGCGGCGAAACCTGCCACTAAAACTGCAGCGGCCAAACCTGCGGCGAAAACCGCAGCCAAGCCACTGACCAAAGCAGCGGCGAAACCTGCTGCAAAAGCTGCGGCCAAAACGGCAGCAGCCAAGCCTGCGGCCAAAGCGGCAGCCAAACCGGTTGCCGCCAAGGCCGCTGCCAAACCGGCAACCAAAGCGGCAGCAAAACCTGCGGCTAAAGCTGCAGCGAAACCAGCGGCCAAGCCAGCAGCGAAAACTGCTGCGGCCAAACCCGCTGCGAAGCCTGCGGCCAAACCGGCTGCGGCGAAAAAGCCTGCAGTGAAAAAACCGGCTGCGCCGAAAGCCGCTGCGCCGAAACCGGCCGCCGCACCATCGACTGCTCCGACAGCTCCGGCCAACGCGGCAAACTCCGCTGCGGCGCCTACGGCAGCCGCTACTCCGACTGCAGCATCGACACCGTCGACGCCATCCAGTCAGTCCTGATTTCAGGGCAAATCAAAAACGCCCGGCCTGTGAAGGTCGGGCGTTTTTGTTTGTGCATTCCAAGCGGCCCCTCACCCCAGCCCTCTCCCCAAGGAGAGGGAGCCGACCGAGGTCTCCTGCGTCATACGTCGACCTGAACAAATCGAGTCGATTATCGATTCAAAGAAGCTCGCTCAGGTCGGCGTAGCTAGCGAACATCCCCCAATCAGTCCCCTCTCCCTCCGGGAGAGGGTTAGGGTGAGGGGCTTTTCGGGTCAGTCGTGATCCTCAAGGTATTGCAGCGCCATCCGCTCTGTCGCCACCTTCACTGGCGGCAGCAAATGCGGCGCCACCAGCATCATGATCTGATAAACCACCAACCGGACCTCTCCCTCACGATCAAGAATCCGCTGGTAATCCAGCGAGAACAGCAGCGTCATGGTCACCTGCTCGACCAATTGCCCCAGCGCCTGAGTATCGCTGACCAGTTGCCCCGAAGCCTTCAATCGCGCCAGCAACGACGCCAGCGTGCGCTTCAGCGCATTGAGCAGATTGCGAATTCCCTTGGCCAGTTTCGGCAAGCGGCCGGCGAGGTTCGACAGGTCCTGGAACAGGAACCGGTATTGCGCCAGGCGCTCGACGATCAAATGCAGAAACAGCCAGTAATCCTCCGGTGCAAGCTCCACGTCCGGCGGCGGGTCGAGTAGGGGTGCGAGTTCGTGCTGGAAGCGTTCGAACAGACCGAGAATCAGCGGTTCCTTGCCGTGGAAGTGGTAGTAGAGATTGCCCGGGCTGATCCCCATTTCGTTGGCCACCTCCATGGTGGAAACGTTCGGCTCACCCTTTTCGTTGAACAGTTGCAGTGCACATTCGAGAATCCGGTCGCGGGTTTTCATCCAGTCTTCTTAGAAAATTTCGGTTGAGCGTCAGCGCACATGCACATAGGTGCCGGGTGCCGCTTCCATCGGTGGATAGTTCGGGTTACCCAGTGTTGTGCGGGTCTCGTTAAGGGCGCCGGAGCGCTGCGCGACCCATTCCAGCCACTGCGGCCACCAGCTGCCGTCGACGTGTTTGGCATCGTAGTACCAGGCACGCGGGTCACTGCTCAGTTTGGCGTTTTCGACGTAGGCAGCTTTCGGGTTGCTCGGCGGGTTGAGGATGCTCTGCACGTGGCCGCTGTTGGACAGCACGAAACGTCGCTCGCCACCGAGCAGCAGGGTCGAGCGATACACCGCGTCCCATGGCGTGATGTGGTCGTTCATGCCGGCGACGCTGAAGCTGTCGACATTGACCTTCTGCAGATCGATCGGCGTACCGCACACCTCGAGACCGCCAGCGTGGATCAGCGGGTTGTGCTTGAAGAAGTCCAGCAGATCGCCGTGCAGCGCCGCCGGCAGGCGGGTGTTGTCGTTGTTCCAGTAGAGAATGTCGAAAGCGGGCGGCTCCTTGCCCAGCAAGTAGTTGTTGACGAAATAGCTCCAGATCAAATCGTTGGGGCGCATCCAGGCGAAGACTTTGGCCATGTCGCGACCATCGAGCACGCCTCGCTGGTACGAGCGACGCTTGGCCGCTTCCAGTGTTTGCTCATCGGCGAACAGCGTGGCCGGGGTTTCGATCTGGCTGTCGAGGAGACTGACCAGGTACGTCGCGCTGGCGACCCGGCGCAGTTGCCGTTTGGCCTGCAAATGCCCTTGCAGGGCGGCGATGGTCAGGCCGCCGGCGCAGGCGCCCATCAGGTTCACTTCACGCGCGCCGGTAATCGCCCGGCAGATGTTCATCGCTTCTTCGACCGCTTCGACGTAACTCGACAGGCCCCATTCGCGATGGCGCACATCAGGATTGCGCCAACTGATCATGAAGGTCTGCAGGCTGTTTTTCAGGGCGTACTGGACGAAGCTGTTCTGCGGGCTCAGATCGAAAATGTAGTACTTGTTGATTTGCGGTGGCACCACCAGCAGCGGTTTGGCGTACTGCTTTTCGCTCATCGATTTGTACTGGATCAGCTCGAACATTTCATTGCGAAACACCACAGCCCCAGTGGTGGTCGCCACGGTCTTGCCAACCTCGAACGCTTGCTTGGTCACTTGCCGTGGCAGGCCGTCGTTGTGCAAAAGATCATCGAACAGATGGCTCAGGCCACGCACCAGGCTCTGCCCGCCGGAATTGAACAGCTCCTTGACCGCCAGCGGATTGAGCAGAGTGTTGGACGGCGCTACGGCGTCATTGAGCAGGGTGAAAGCGAAGTGCGCACGGGCACGATCTTCAGGGCTCATGTCGCCTTCATCGATCCAGCTCTTGACCTGTTTCTGCCAGGCCAGATACGCCTGCAGGCTGCGCCGGTAGAACGGGTTGAGGCTCCACGCCGGATCGGCGAAGCGGCTGTCTTGCGGATTGGTCGGGTGCAGGGTTTCGCCGAGCAGTACGCGCCCCAACTGTCCGCCAAGCTTCAGCGCATGCTTTGCGCTGTGCAACGGATTGCGCAAGCCGTGGGCGGCGACGCTGCGCAGTGTCGACAGCAGATCCCTGCCACGCAGACCGGCGATCGCACTTTGGGCGTTGATAAACACGGCGGGGCTGGGCACCACGCCCGTCGCTGGTTTTTCGCGCATGACTCAACACTCCTTCGTCTTCAGGGCAAAAACACACTCACCGAACCAGAACACCATAGACGCTGTTACCGGTTGCTGCCTGCGCGGCGTCCTGCCGCGCGCTTGATTTGAAAAGTGCTGCATAAAGCAGGCCGCCGCGATCAGCCGCCGAGCGGGGTCGGATGCGGGTGCATGACTGCGCGCAGACGCTCCTCTTCGAGAAACTTCATGATGATCGGCGCCACCGCTTCGGCGCGGGTAATCAGGAACAGATGGCCGTCATCGATGATGTGCAACTGCGCATTGGGAATGCGCCAGGCGAGCATGCGCATGTTGATCAGCGGAATCAGCGGATCGTCATCGCCGGCCAGCACCAGCGTCGGCTGATGGATCTTGTGCAGCCAGTGGATGCTGGTCCAGCCGAGGCCGGCGAACAGCTGCCAGTAGTAACCGAGCTTGCCCGCCGAGCGCACTTTCGCCGCATGGCTGGCCGCCAGCGTCGGGTCGCGGCGGAACGAGCCGCCGTAGATCATCGGCGCGATGCGAATCACATGGGATGGCTGAATGTAGCGGCGCGGGCTGGCCATCATCCACAGCACTTTCGGTTTGCCGGGGACCATCACCGCACCGGCCGCGGTCGCCGCCAGTACCAGTTTCTTGCAGCGCTCGGGGTAGTCGTAGGCAAACTGCTGCGCCAGGGCGCCGCCCCACGACACGCCGATCACATTGACCTGACCGTAGTCGAGATAGTCGAGCATCCGCGCCGTCAGTTTGGCCAGGCCGGGGAAGCGATACGGTCGGTTCGGCGTCGACGAGCCGCCGACTCCGGGGACGTCGAAGGCGATCACTTCCAGATCCGGGTCGAGCGCTGCGACAAACGGAAACACCAGCTCCAGGTTGGCGCCGATGCCGTTGAAAATCAGCAGAGGCGTCAAATGAGGCTTGCCGGGACGCACCGCCGTGCGGAGGGTCTGGCCATCCAGATCGACGGTGCGGAATATGAACGGTTGCGGCATGCGTGAGGCCCTGTAGATTTCAAGTCCACCCGTATTCCTGTAGGAGCGGGCCTTGTGGTGAGGGGATTTATCCCCGTTGGGTTACGAAGCGACCCCGAATCCTGAAACCGCGATTTGTCAGACTGATCGCGGCTAGTCGATTCACGACTGCTTCGCAGCCGAACGGGGATAAATCCCCTCGCCACGAGGCCCTCTCCCACAATGGGTGGTGTCAGTTAACGCTCGTGAACGTAAGTGCCTGGCGAAGCCTCGCCTGCCGGGTACGCTTTGTTGCCCAGTTTCGTCGGGGCCTTTTTCAGGTTGCCCGAGCGCTCGGCCAGCCATGACTGCCAGTACAGCCACCAGGAATCGGTGTGCTTGGTCGAGTTTTCCTGCCAGTCATCGGCAGTCGCCGCCATCTCTTCGCTGGTCATGTAGCGCGACTTCGGATTTCCCGGCGGGTTGAGGATGCTCTGGATATGGCCGCTGCTCGACAGCACGAATTCAACTTTGCCGCCGAACAGCTGCGCCGACTTGTAGCAGGACTTCCACGGCGTGATGTGATCGTTGGTGCCGGCCAGCGAGAAGATGTCGGCAGTCACCTGTTTGAGGTCGATCGGCGTGCCGCACACTTCCAGTGCATTGGGGCGGATCAGTGGATTGTTTTTGAACATCTCGATCAGGTCGCCGTGGAACGCAGCGGGCAGGCGAGTGGTGTCGTTGTTCCAGAACAGGATGTCGAACACCGGCGGCTCGTTGCCGAGCAGGTAGTTGTTGACCCAGTAGTTCCAGATCAGATCGTTGGGGCGCATCCAGGCGAAGACCTTGGCCATGTCTTTGCCTTCGAGCACGCCGGCCTGGTAGGAGTGGCGCTTGGCGGTCTCCAGGGTCTGCTCGTCGACGAACAGGGCGACGTCGCTGTCCAGGGTGGTGTCGAGCACGCTGACCAGCAGGGTGAGGGCGTTGACCTTGTTCTCGCCGAGCGCGGCGTAGTGGCCGAGCAGGGCGGTGCAGGTAATGCCGCCGGAGCAGGCGCCGAGCATGTTGACGTCTTTGCTGCCGGTAATCGCCGTGACTACGTCGACGGCTTCTTTCAGCGCTTCGATGTAGGTCGACAGGCCCCACTCGCGCTGGGCCTTGGTCGGGTTGCGCCAGCTGATGATGAAGGTCGGCACGTTGTTGCGCAGGCAGAAGCGCGCCAGGCTCTTGTCGGGGCTCAAGTCGAAAACGTAGAACTTGTTGATCTGCGGCGGCACTACCAGCAGCGGGCGCTCGTGGACCTGCTCGGTGATCGGCCGGTATTGAATCAGCTCCAGCACATCATTGCGGAACACCACAGCACCTTCGGTGACGCCGAGGCTCTTGCCGACTTCGAACGCGCCCATGTTGACCTGGCTTGGCATGCCGCCGTTGTGCACCAGATCCTTGGCCAGATGCGAGAGGCCATCGAGCAGGCTCTTGCCGCCGGTTTCGAAAAAGCGTTTGACCGCCGCCGGGTTGGCCGCCGTGTTGGTCGGCGCCATGGCTTCGGTCATCAGGTTGATGACGAAATGGCCGCGAGCGATGTCTTTGGGGGACAGGCTGCTGTCATCAATCCAGGCATGCAGTTCCTTGCGCCAGGCCAGGTAGGTTTGCAGATAACGTTTGTATAGCGGGTTCTGGCTCCACGCCGGGTCGGCAAAGCGGCGGTCATCACCGGCCGGTTGCAGCGCGGATTTACCCAGCAGCACGTTTTTCAGTTCGAGCCCGAAATGGGTCACGTGCCTGACGCTGTGAATCGGTTGTCTGATGGCCTGTTTCAGCACCATTCGAGCAGAGGCCAGCAGATCCTTTCCGCGCAGCCCGACGACGGGGTTAAGCCCCAGAGTGTTTTCCGAGGCTTGGTACTTCAGGTCATCGTTATTCTTGTCACTCATCTACGACGCTCCATTGTCCTGAGACGAGTACCCGGTTTCACGCTGTCGCTTCCACAGCCAATGCCGGGTACTACTGCTCGGGTGACCGTTGATTCTGCACAGCTGCTTTACAGTCGTAGAGCACTGCAGGGAACTTGCCAGCTCCATTGGTTACCCGAGTTTAATTTTTTTCGCAAGCGGCCGATCCGGGGCCGTATGCGCGGAGCATTCAAACAGATGAAGTTAGAAAATGCCCTCTAAAGAGCAAGAGCCACGGCCTAGAGCATCAGCTTGACGAACGACTCGTTCGGATCGCGGGATTTTCCGGCAGCGCGCAGCTCGGCAAGATAATCGTCCCAGAGTTCGTTCTGGCGCTTGCCGAGTTCGTAGAGGTATTCCCAAGTGAACAGGCCGCTGTCGTGACCGTCGTCGAAGGTCAGTTTCAGTGCATAGTTGCCAGCCGGTTCCAGCTTGCTCAGACCCACGTTGAGCTTGCCGAATTGCAGGATCGGTTTGCCGTGGCCCTGGACCTCGGCGGAGGGAGAGTGCACGCGCAGAAACTCGGCGGGCAGAGTGTATTCCTCGCCGGACGCGTAAGTGAGCGTCAGGGTTTTCGAGGCTTTGTGCAGTTTGATGTCGGTGGGAATCATGAAAAACAGCCTTCAGCTGCAAGCTACAAGTTGCAAGCTTAACTCAGCTTGCCGCTTGTAGCTTGTAGCTTGCCGCTCTACAGAATGTAGCGGGACAGATCTTCGTTCTGCGCCAATTCGCCGAGGTGGCTGTTGACGTAGTCGGCGTCGATCAGAATCGCCTTGTCATCGTGGGCGCTGGCCAGGTCGCCGGCGCTGAACGACACCTCTTCGAGCAGGCGCTCAAGCAGGGTGTGCAGGCGACGGGCACCGATGTTCTCGGTCTTCTCGTTGACCTGCCAGGCGATCTCCGCCAGACGCTTGATGCCCTCGGGCTGGAACTGGATGTTCAGGCCTTCGGTTTTCAGCAGCGCGCAGTATTGCTCGGTGAGCGAGGCGTGCGGTTCGCTGAGGATGCGCTCGAAGTCTTCCGGGCTCAGCGCCTTGAGCTCGACGCGGATCGGCAGACGGCCTTGCAGCTCCGGCACCAGATCGCTTGGCTTGCTCAGGTGGAACGCACCGGAAGCGATGAACAGGATGTGGTCAGTCTTGACCATGCCCAGCTTGGTGTTGACGGTGCAGCCCTCGATCAGCGGCAGCAGGTCGCGCTGTACGCCTTCGCGGGAAACATCGGCGCCGCCGACATTGCCGCGCTTGGCGACCTTGTCGATTTCGTCGATGAAGACGATACCGTGCTGTTCGACCGCTTCCAGCGCCTTGGCCTTCAGTTCTTCTTCGTTGACCAGACGCCCGGCTTCTTCATCGCGTACCAGCTTCAGCGCTTCCTTGACCTTCAGCTTGCGCGACTTCTTCTTGCCCTTGCCCATGTTGGCAAACAGCGATTGCAGCTGGTTGGTCATCTCTTCCATGCCTGGCGGCGTGGCGATTTCGATGCCGGAGACTTCGGCGACTTCGATCTCGATTTCCTTGTCGTCCAACTGACCTTCGCGCAGACGCTTGCGGAACAGCTGACGCGTGTTGGAATCGGAGCTCGGCGCTTCTTCGTTGCTGAAGCCCATGCGTGCCGGCGGCAGCAGCGCGTCGAGGATGCGATCCTCGGCGGCGTCTTCGGCGCGGTGGCGTACGCGGGTCATTTCCTGCTCGCGGAGCATCTTGATCGCGGCATCGGCCAGGTCACGGATGATCGACTCGACGTCACGGCCGACATAACCGACTTCGGTGAATTTGGTCGCTTCGACCTTGATGAACGGCGCATTGGCCAGTTTCGCCAGGCGACGGGCGATCTCGGTTTTACCGACACCGGTCGGGCCGATCATCAGGATGTTCTTCGGGGTCACCTCAACGCGCAGCTCTTCAGGCAGCTGCATGCGGCGCCAGCGGTTGCGCAGGGCAATCGCGACGGCGCGCTTGGCATCGTCCTGGCCGATGATATGGCGGTTGAGTTCGTGGACGATTTCGCGGGGAGTCATGGACATAGTAATTGACGGTCCTCAAGCAGAAACAAGCCGTGGCACATGGGCCGCAACAGGCTTATTCAGCGAGATCCTGCTCCTCAATGGTCTGGGTGTGGTTGGTGAATACGCAGATGTCGCCAGCGATGCCGAGAGCGGTTTCGACGATCTCGCGCGCTGACAAGTCGGTCTTTTTCAGCAGGGCGCTGGCGGCGGCTTGCGCGTAGGCGCCGCCGGAACCCATGGCGATCAGGCCATCTTCGGGTTCGACCACGTCACCGTTGCCGGTGATGATCAGCGAGGCGTCCTTGTTGGCGACCGCGAGCATCGCTTCGAGGCGGCTCAGGGAGCGGTCGGTGCGCCATTCTTTGGCGAGTTCGACGGCGGCGCGGATCAGGTGACCCTGATGTTTTTCGAGCTGGCCTTCGAAACGTTCGAACAGAGTGAAGGCGTCGGCGGTGGCACCGGCGAAACCGGCGATGACCTGGCCGTGGTACAGGCGACGGACCTTTTTGGCGTTGCCTTTCATCACGGTGTTGCCGAGAGAAACCTGGCCGTCGCCGCCCATGACGACTTTGCCGTGGCGGCGGACTGAAACGATGGTGGTCAAGGGAAGAGTCTCCACGCAGCGGGGCGAAAATGCCTTATGCCCATTCATATGGGGGTGCTGGAGGGGATTTCAACCGGTAGGGGCGATGGGAGACGAATGGTGTGTGTGATGACTGTGGCGAGGGGATTTATCCCCGTTCGGCTGCGGAGCAGTCGCGAAACCATCATTTGCGGTATGCCTGCTGCACCGCAATGGCTGGTTTCAGGGCTGCTCCGCAGCCAAACGGGGATAAATCCCCTCGCCACAAAGTTTGAAGGTCACCTGCAAGTTGCAGCTGACCTCTGAGAGCCTTAGCGGCTCTGGCGTTGTTGTAACAACAGGTTGCTGAAGCCGGCGCCAGCCAGTTGTTTCTGCGCCGTGGTCAGTTGCTCGCGGTTGCTGAACGGGCCGACCAAGACGCGATACCAGGTTTCATCCTTGACCGTGCCGGACTCCACCGCGACGGCTTGGCCGAGCAGAATGATCTGCGCACGCACCTTGTCAGCATCGGTTTCCTTGCGGAACGAACCGGCCTGGAGGAAGAACTTGGTCACTGGCGCGGCCTTGCTCACTGGCGGCGCTGGCGGCGGCGTGATCCCGGCCAAAGCCGCTTGAGCCCGTGCGGTGTCGATCTTCGCCGCTTCGGCCGGGGTTACCGGCGTGGTCGGGATGGCCGGCACTTGCGGCGTCGGCAGGGTCTTCTCCGGCACCGCGTCCGGCGGCACGATCACTTCCGATTCCGGCAGCAGGGTGTAGAAGTCGTACTTCGGTTTCACCGGTTGCGTCGGGCTCGGCGGGGTCTTGTTGGCCTCGGCGATCTTTGACGCTTTCTGCTGCTGTTCGACTTTCTCGCGCTTGACCGTGTCGCTGCCCTTGCCCGGTTCCAGTTTCATCAGAAACACGATGAACGCGCCGACGGTCAGGCCGATGGCCATCCACAGCCAGCCCGGAATCGGTTGTTTCGCCGGGGCCTGATAGCGGCTGGCGCCGCGTTTGGGTGCAGGTTTTTTCTTGGCAGCCAACTTACATACGCTCCAGAGTTTCCAGACCCAACAGCTCCAGGCCTTGCTTGAGGGTGCGACCGGTCAGTGCGGCCAGACGCAGACGGCTCTGCATCTGCGCCGGGGTGTCGGCGGCGAGGATCGGGCAGTTCTCGTAGAAGCTGGAGAACAGGCCGGCGACGTCGTACAGGTAGGTGCAGAGAATGTGCGGGGTGCCTTTTTCAGCGACGTTGTTCAACACTTCGCCGAACTGCGCCAGCTTCGCCGCCAGCTCCTGCTCGTGCGCCGCTTCGAGGACGATCTGGCCGTCGACTTCGCTGAAGTCCTTGCCCAGTTTGCGGAACACACCGGCCACGCGGGTGTAGGCGTAAAGCAGGTATGGCGCGGTGTTGCCTTCGAAGTTGAGCATCAGGTCGAAGTTGAAGCTGTAGTCGCTGGTGCGATGCTTGGACAGGTCGGCGTATTTCACCGCGCCGATGCCGACGACCTTGGCGATGTTGCGCAACTCGTCTTCGGCCAGGGTCGGGTTCTTCTCTTTCACCAGGTTGTAGGCACGTTCCTGGGCTTCGGTCAGCAGGTCGATCAGCTTCACGGTGCCGCCATCACGGGTCTTGAACGGACGGCCATCGGCGCCGTTCATGGTACCGAAACCCATGTGTTCCATTTCCATCGGATGGGTGACGAAACCGGCCTTGCGCGCCACCGCGAAGACCTGCTGAAAGTGCAGGGCCTGGCGCTGGTCGACGAAATACAACGCGCGATCAGCCTTGAGCTTGCCGCTGCGGTAGCGCACGGCGGCGAGGTCAGTGGTGGCGTACAGGTAACCGCCATCGGCCTTGACGATGATCACCGGCAGCGGATCGCCATCGGCGTTCTTGAACTCGTCGAGGAACACGCACTGGGCGCCGTTGCTCTCGACCAGCATGCCGGCAGCCTTGAGGTCGTTGACCACATTGATCAGGTCATCGTTATAGGCGCTTTCGCCCATGACGTCGGCCATGGTCAGTTTGACGTTGAGCAGTTCGTAGATCTTCTGGCAGTGCGACAGCGAGATGTCCTTGAACTTGGTCCACAGCGCCAGGCATTCGGCATCGCCAGCCTGCAACTTGACCACCAGGCCACGGGCGCGGTCGGCGAATTCTTCGGACTCGTCGAAACGCTGCTTGGCCGCACGGTAGAAGTTTTCCAGGTCGGACAGCTCGTCGCTGGTGATCGGGTTTTCCTGCAGATAAGCCATCAGCATGCCGAACTGAGTGCCCCAGTCGCCGACGTGATTCTGGCGGATCACCTCGTCGCCGAGGAACTCAAGCACCCGGGCCACGCCGTCGCCGATGATGGTCGAGCGCAAGTGGCCGACGTGCATCTCTTTGGCCAGGTTCGGCGCCGACAGATCGACCACGGTGCGCTGCGCCGGGCCGGCCTTGCGCACGCCGACATGGGCGTCGGCCAGCGCGGCGTCGAGGCGCGAGGCCAGGGCCTGGGTGTTCTGGAAGAAATTGATGAAGCCCGGGCCGGCGATTTCGGCCTTGGTGACGTTCTCGTCAGCGGGCAGGGCGGCGATGATTTTCTCCGCCAGATCGCGCGGCTTCATGCCGGCAGGCTTGGCCAGCATCATGGCGATATTGCTGGCGAAGTCGCCGTGGGTCTTGTCGCGGGCGTTCTCCACCTGGATCGCCGGCGTCAGGCCTTCAGGCAACACACCTTCGTTGACGAGTTGGGTGAGGGCTTGCTGGATCAGCTGGCGAATGGTGTCTTTCATGGTCTTCTCTTTCGACCGCAAGCGCGGCGGGCGCATCGATGCGCGGGTGGAAAAACTGGGCATTATCCGTTGCGAAGACGGGCTTGCCAACCTTAGCAGGCAGGATGTGGATATGTGGTGACAAAAAGTCCGCTTTCGCGAGCAGGCTCGCTCCCACAAGGTTTTGCGCAGGACCCACAAGGTATGTACGGCGCTGATCCACTGTGGGAGCGAGCCTGCTCGCGAAAGCGATCTTCAGCTCAATACAGATCCACCGGATCAACATCCAGCGACCAGCGCACCGCCCGCCCGCTCGGCATCTGCTCCAGCATCAGCATCCAGCTGGCCAATAAGCGATGCAACGGTGCCCGCGCGGTCGCCTGCAACAACAGCTGCGCGCGATAACGCCCGGCACGGCGCTCCATCGGTGCCGGCACCGGCCCGAGCAGCTCGATGCCGCTCAGATTCAATTCGGCCAGCAGGCGTTCGGCCTCGCTGCACGCTTCATCGAGAAAACCTTCCGCCTGCCCCGGCTTGTGCGCTTCGGCACGCAACAGTGCCAGATGGGCGAACGGCGGTAATCCGGCCGCGCGGCGTTCGCTCAGGGCTTGTTCGGCGAAGGCGAAATAACCCTGCTCGGTCAGTTGCACCAATAAAGGATGGTCGGCCAAATGCGTCTGGATGATCACCTTGCCCGGCTCTTCAGCCCGCCCGGCACGCCCGGCGACCTGGACGATCAACTGCGCCATGCGCTCGCTGGCGCGGAAGTCGCCGGAAAACAGACCACCGTCGGCATCCAGGATTGATACCAGCGTCACCCTTGGGAAATGGTGCCCTTTGGCCAACATCTGCGTGCCGACCAGAATGCACGGCTGACCCTTTTGAATCGTCGCAAACAGCTGATTCATCGCGTCCTTGCGCGATGTACTGTCGCGATCGACGCGCAGTACCGGGTAATCCGGGAACAGAATCGCCAGACGCTCTTCGGCGCGTTCGGTGCCGGCGCCGACCGGGCGCAGATCGACCTTGCTGCACTTCGGGCACTGGCGTGGCGTGCGCTCAACGTTGCCGCAATGATGGCAGCGCAACTCGCCGTAACGCTGGTGCACGGTCATGCGCGCATCGCAGCGCGAGCATTCGGACATCCAGCCGCAATCGTGGCAGAGCAAGGTAGGGGCAAAGCCGCGCCGGTTGAGGAACACCAGCACCTGCTGGCCGTTGGCGAGGGTCTGGCCGATGGCTTGCTGCATCGGCCCGGAAATACCGCTGTCGAGCGGACGGCTTTTCACGTCCAGACGCAGGAAGCGCGGTTGCTTGGCGCCGCCAGCGCGTTCGTTCAGGCGTAACAGGCCGTAGCGCCCCGTGTAAGCGTTGTGCAGGCTCTCCAGCGACGGCGTGGCGGAGCCGAGCACGATCGGGATGTTTTCCTGCCGTGCGCGTACCAGCGCCAGATCGCGAGCGTGGTAGCGCAGACCTTCCTGCTGTTTATAGGAGCCGTCGTGTTCTTCATCGATGATGATCAGCCCGGGATTTTTCATCGGCGTGAACAGGGCCGAACGGGTGCCGATAATAATGTCGGCCTCGCCATCACGGGCGGCGAGCCAGGCTTCCAGGCGTTCGCGATCATTTACCGCCGAGTGCAGCAGGGCGATCCGCGCGTTGAAGCGCTGTTCGAAACGCGCCAGGGTCTGCGGGCCGAGGTTGATCTCCGGAATCAGTACCAGGGCCTGTTTGCCGGCTTCGAGGGTCTCGCGAATCAGTTGCAGATAGACTTCGGTCTTGCCGCTGCCAGTGACACCAGCCAGCAGAAAAGCGTGGTAACTGTCGAAGCCGGCGCGAATCGCTTCATACGCCGCGCGCTGTTCGCTATTGAGCGGCAGCTCCGGTTGCGCCAGCCAGTGTTCATGGCGAACGCCGGGGGCGTGGCGGCGGATTTCGACCTGCACCAGCCCCTTGGCCAGCAGCAGATCGAGGCTGTCCTTGCTCAGCATCAGTTTGCTCAACAACTGATGGGCGACGCCGTGGGGGTGCTGGGCCAGCGTGGTCAGCGCCTCGCGCTGGCGTGGCGCGCGGGCCACTCGCGGGTCGTCAACGCTGGCGCCCGGAGCAATCGACCAGAAGCGTTCCTGCCGGGCCTCGGCCAGCTCGCCCTGACGCAGCAGCACCGGCAAGGCCCAGTTCAAGGTGTCGCCGAGGCTGTGCTGGTAATACTGCGCGGTCCACAGGCACAGCTTGAACAGCGCTGGCGGCAGTGGCGAAGTCGTATCGAGGAGGGCCAGCGCCGGCTTGAGTTTTTCTGCCGGCACTTCGCTGGTGTCGGTGACCTCGACCAGAATCCCGATCATCTCGCGCCGACCGAACGGCACCCGCAGGCGCATGCCCGGCTGCAATTGCTCGCGCCGCACCCCGGCCGGCGCCCGGTAATCGAACAGGCGGCGCAGAGGCGAAGGCAGAGCAAGGCGCAGAATGGCGTCGGGCACGCGGGGGGATCTCGATACGCAAAATGATCGGATATGCATGACCTGTGGCAGCGAACCTGCTCGCGAAGGCGGTGGGTCAGGCAACACATGTGTCGACTGACCTGGCGTCTTCGCGAGCAGGCTCGCTCCCACAGGGAAGTGCGTTCAAGGCCGGGAGCCTAGCAGACGGTCGGTCTCGGTGACAGCTTGCGCGATTGAAAAGGTCTGGTAGAATCCGCGGCCTAATTACGTGCGGTATTCAACAATAGTGTTGGGTGGCGGCACGCTAGCCTGAGGAAGACACCATGAAAGCCGAAATCCATCCGAACTACCCGGAAATCGCTGTTACCTGCAGCTGCGGTAACAAGTTCGAAACTCGTTCGACCTACGGCAAAGCCCTGGCGATCGACGTTTGCAACGAATGCCACCCGTTCTACACCGGTAAGCAGAAGACTCTGGACACCGGCGGCCGTGTGCAGAAGTTCGCAGACCGTTTCGCTACTTTCGGCGTCGGCAAAAAAGCCTGAGGCTGATCATTTTGGAAGGTCGTTTCGACTTCTCCAGACTGATGAAAAAGGCGTCCCTTGCGGGCGCCTTTTTTGTGTCTGCGATTTGGCTGTCCGCCGCCCAGGCCTTTTGTCCGGCACCCGCAGGTCTGGCCAGCGTTTCCGTGCAGCGGGTGGTCGATGGCGACACCCTGCGCCTGAGCGACGGGCGCAATGTGCGCATGATCGGCCTCAATACGCCGGAGCTGGGCAAGCAGGGCCGCAGCGACGAACCCTTCGCCGTGGCAGCGCGCAAACGCCTGCAAGCGCTGGTCGGTGACAGCGGCGGCCGGGTCGGTCTGCGACCCGGCAAGCAGGCGAAAGACCATTACGGCCGTACGCTGGCGCATGTTTACAGCGTCAGCGGAGTCAATCTCGAAGCGCAGATGCTTGCTGATGGTCTTGGTTTTCACGTTGCGGTGGCGCCGAACGTCGATCTGATCGCCTGCCAACAGGCCGCCGAACGCAGCGCGCGACAGGCTGGACTTGGTCTCTGGCGGCAATCGCCGGTGCAGAAAGCGCAGCAGATCCAGCGTTCGGGCTTTGCCGTAGTCAGCGGTCGGGTGAGCAATGTGCTGCGCAATCGCGGCGGAATCTGGATCGAGTTGCAAGACACGCTTGTATTGCGGGTTGCACCCAATCTGCTCGGACAATTTGACAGTGCTGGTTTGCAAGCATTGAAAGGCAGGCAGATCGAGGCGCGTGGCTGGGTGGTTGACCGATCCCGGCGCGGTGGTCTGCAAAAAGGTCAGGCGCGCTGGTTGCTGCCGTTGACCGATCCTTCGATGCTGCACGTACCGCGCTGAAGAAAAATTGTAGACATTTTTCTGATTGATTGTGAACAGTCCAGCCCTTGTACGCCGTGGCTCTTGGCCCAAAGTCGTAGGGCAGGGCGCTTGACAGCGGTGACTGCCCAGTCTTGTGGGGACTTTGCGAGGCGCGTATCCTCGCTGACCAGTCTGTCCAACAGTAAAAAAGCGGAATGCCAAAATGTCTGATCTGAAAACTGCCGCTCTCGAATACCACGCCAATCCTCGTCCGGGGAAGCTGAGTGTCGAGCTCACCAAGGCCACTGCTACCGCCCGCGACCTGTCGCTGGCCTACAGCCCCGGCGTAGCTGAACCAGTACGCGAGATCGCTCGCGATCCTGAACTGGCCTACAAATACACCGGCAAGGGCAACCTGGTGGCAGTCATTTCCGACGGCACCGCGATTCTCGGCCTGGGCAACCTCGGCCCACTGGCTTCCAAGCCTGTAATGGAAGGCAAGGGCGTACTGTTCAAGCGTTTCGCCGGCATCGACGTATTCGACATCGAAGTCGACTCGGAAAGCCCGCAAGCCTTCATCGACACCGTCAAGCGCATCTCCATCACCTTCGGTGGCATCAACCTGGAAGACATCAAGGCGCCTGAGTGCTTTGAGATCGAACGCGCTCTGATCGAGCAGTGCGATATTCCGGTGTTCCACGATGACCAGCACGGCACCGCGATCGTGACCGCTGCCGGTATGATCAACGCCCTGGAAATCGCTGGCAAAACCCTGCCGGAAGCGAAGATTGTCTGCCTCGGCGCCGGTGCTGCCGCCATCTCCTGCATGAAACTGCTGGTGAGCATGGGCGCTCGCATCGAAAACATCTTCATGGTTGACCGTACCGGCGTGATCCACTCCGGCCGTGACGACCTGAACCAGTACAAAGCCGTGTTCGCCCACGCTACCGAGAAGCGCACCCTGGCAGACGCACTGGCAGGCGCTGACGTATTCGTCGGTCTGTCCGGTCCGAACCTGCTGAGCGCCGAAGGCCTGCTGTCGATGGCGGCCAACCCGATCGTCTTCGCCTGCTCCAACCCGGATCCGGAAATCTCCCCGGAACTGGCGCACGCCACCCGTAGCGACGTGATCATGGCCACCGGCCGTTCGGACTACCCGAACCAGGTCAACAACGTGCTGGGCTTCCCGTTCATCTTCCGTGGTGCCCTGGACGTTCGCGCCAAGCGCATCAACGAAGAAATGAAAGTCGCCGCCGCCAACGCCCTGCGCGAACTGGCCAAACTGCCTGTTCCACAGGACGTGTGCGATGCCTACGGCGGTGCTCCGCTGGAATTCGGCCGTGAGTACATCATTCCGAAACCAATGGACAAGCGCCTGATCACCCTGATCTCCGACGCCGTGGCCAAGGCTGCGATCGAGACCGGCGTGGCCACCCTGCCGTATCCGAAGAACTACCCGCTGAAAAGCGTGGATGACGTGTTCAACGGCTAAGCCGTTGTAGCGCTTCAAACAAAAGCCCCGGCTCGCGAGAGTCGGGTTTTTTTTTGTTTTCGGGAGTTCTCAGGATCGCATTTCATATCGACAAGGACCCTCACCCTAGCCCTCTCCCAGAGGGAGAGGGGATTGACCGAGGTGTTCGACGCCCTTCATCGACCTGAGAGAGTGGTGTCGATTATGGATTCGGCACAACACTTTCAGGTCGATGTAGCTCCCCAAGCATCCCCCGATCAGTCCCCTCTCCCTCCGGGAGAGGGTTAGGGTGAGGGGCTCTTGATCTTCGGGCAATAAAAAGCCCCGCACTTCTCACGAAGGCGGGGCTTTTCAATGGCTGCCGGATCAGAACAAATCGATCGGCGCCTGTTCATCCGCCGGCAGCGGGCTGCCTGGTACGGCGCCGTTGCCCAGCTCGTTCACCGATGGCGGCGTGTCTTCGGCCTTGAACAGTTCGAAGTACGCACCCGGTGTGCTCGGTGTTGCTGCACGGCCGCTGACCGGATCCACCCGCAGGCTGAGCAGACCTTCCGGCTCAGGCTGCACATGCGGCGGCTTGTCTTTCAGCGCGGCCGACATGTAATTCATCCAGATCGGCAGCGCCACGGTGCCACCGAACTCACGGCGTCCGAGGCTTTCCGGCTGGTCGAAACCGGTCCACACGGTGGTTACGTAATCAGCGTTGTAACCGGAGAACCAAGCATCTTTCGATTCGTTGGTGGTACCGGTCTTGCCGGCGATGTCGCTGCGGCCCATGGCCAGTGCACGCCGGCCGGTGCCGAGTTTGATTACGTCCTGCAGCATGCTGTTGAGGATGTAGGTGGTACGTCCATCGACAATCCGCTCGGCCACGGCCGGCGCTTGCGGCATTGCCGGATTGCCGGGCGCTTCACCGGCAACTGGTGTGGCGTTGACCGTGAACGACTCGGTAGCCGGCGCAGCGATACCGTCGGTCGCCGCACCACCCTGTGGCACGGTCGGCGGGTTGGCGACGAACAGCGTGTCGCCGTTACGGCTTTCGATCTTGTCGATGATGTACGGGGTGATCTTGTAGCCGCCGTTGGCAAAGGTGCTCCAGCCAGTGGCGATTTCCATCGGCGTCAGCGTTGCGGTGCCGAGTGCCAGCGACAGGTTCGGCGGCAGGTCCTGCTTGTTGAAGCCGAAGCGGGTGATGTAGTCGATGGTCTTGCCCACGCCCATGGCCTGCAACAGGCGGATCGACACCAGGTTGCGCGACTTGTACAGCGCTTCACGCAGGCGGATCGGGCCGAGGAAAGTGTTGGTGTCGTTCTTCGGTCGCCAGACCTTGTCCAGGTACTCGTCGACGAACACGATCGGCGCATCGTTGACCAGGCTGGCAGCGGTGTAGCCGTTATCCAGCGCGGCGCTGTAAACGAATGGCTTGAAGCTCGAACCCGGCTGACGCTTGGCCTGCATGGCGCGGTTGTAGTTGCTCTGCTCGAAAGCGAAGCCACCCACCAGCGAACGGATCGCGCCGTTCTGCGGATCCAGCGACACCAGTGCGCCCTGAGCCTGCGGAATCTGACGGAATTTCAGTGAATTGTCGGTCTGGCGCTGCACGCGGATCAGATCACCGACCTGCGCGACATCCGACGGCTGGCGCGGGTTGGCGCCCATGCTGTTGGTATTCAGGAACGGTCGCGCCCATTTCATCGTGTCCCAGGCAACGTGCTCTTCACCGGTGCGGGTCAACACTTGCAGGCCGGTTTTATCGACTTGGGTAACGATCGCAGGTTCGAGACTGCTGATGGTGCGCTGCTTGGTCAGTTCGCTGGCCCACGCTTCGCGGGTCTTGCCCGGCAGGCGCGACTCGGGGCCACGGTAGCCGTGGCGCTGGTCGTAGGTCATCAAGCCTTCGTGCAGCGCGGTGTTGGCCATTTCCTGCAGGTTGCTTGGCACCGTGGTGGTGACACGGAAGCCTTCGGTGTAGGCCTCGCTGCCATAACGACCGACCATTTCGGCACGGGCCATTTCGGCGATGTACGGTGCGTTCACTTCCGGGGTCGGCACGTGGTAGCTGGCGTTCAGCGGCTCGTTGATCGCCGCGGTGTAGTCGGCTTCGCTGATCTTGCCCAACTTGTACATGCGCCCGAGGATCCAGTCGCGGCGTTCTTTGCTGCGTGCCGGGTTGGCCAGCGGGTTGAAGCGCGACGGAGCCTTTGGCAGACCGGCGATCATCGCCATCTGCGCGAGGCTGATGTCACGGATCGATTTGCCGTAATACACCTGCGCCGCCGCCTCGATGCCGTAGGCGCGGTTACCCAGGTAGATCTTGTTGACGTACAGCTCAAGGATCTCGTCCTTGGTCAGCTGTCGTTCGATCTGCAGGGCCAGGAGAATTTCTGTGGTTTTGCGCGAAAAGCTGCGCTCGCTGGTGAGGAAGAAGTTCTTCGCCACCTGCATGGTGATGGTGCTGCCGCCGGACTGAATGTGCCCACTCTTGACCAATTGCGTTGCCGCACGCATCAGGCTGCTCGGGTCGACGCCATAGTGATTGGCAAAATTGTCGTCTTCAGCACTTAGTAACGCATTGATGAAATTGGGCGGAATGTCGGCGAAACGGATCGGCGTACGGCGCATTTCGCCAAATTCTGCGATCAACTTGTTATCGCTGCTGTAGACGCGCAGAGGAATCTGCAACTGAATGCTTCTCAGCGCCTCCACAGACGGCAAACCCGGACTAAGGTAAAGAAAGGCGCCGCTGAGACCTAAGAGCAGTCCGCAGAAAACGGCGACGATGGACCAACCGAAAAATTTCAGCAGACGAATCAAGGCTTTTGGACATCCAGGGCAAAGAATGAATTTGGCACGGGGCTGCGGTTACACACAGAGCCATCCGCGCGGGCAGTAAAAAGCGGAAAAAATCGCTGGGCATTATAAGCACTTTTCCGTCGGAGGCGTCATTGGCGCTTCTGTCAAGACGGGGGTGAAGGAACGCAATGCGTATTACAGAGTCCGTAACTCACGGAAAGTCATAGGGAATTGGTAGTGCTGGGACTCTTCAATAAAAAGACCAATGCGTTACTGGGGATCGACATCAGCTCCACGTCGGTGAAGCTGCTGGAACTGAGCCGTCAGGGCGAGCGCTACCGGGTCGAGGCCTATGCGGTGGAGCCGTTGCCGGCGAACGCTGTGGTCGAAAAGAACATCGCCGAACTCGAGGGCGTTGGCCAGGCACTGAGCCGCCTGCTGGTCAAGGCGCGTACCGGGGTCAAGAGCGTGGCGGTGGCAGTGGCGGGTTCGGCGGTGATCACCAAGGTCATCGAGATGGACGCCGGGCTGTCCGACGACGAACTGGAAAACCAGCTCAAGATCGAGGCCGACCAATACATTCCCTATCCGCTGGACGAAGTCGCCATCGACTTTGAAGTCCAGGGCGTCTCGCCGCGCAACCCGGAACGGGTCAACGTGCTGCTTGCCGCCTGTCGCAAGGAAAACGTCGAGGTGCGTGAAGCGGCGCTGGCGCTCGCCGGCCTGACCGCGCGGGTGGTGGATGTCGAGGCCTACGCGCTGGAGCGCTCGTTCGGCCTGCTGGCAACGCATCTGGCGGCCTCCCAGGAGCGCCTGACCGTGGCGGTGGTCGACATCGGCGCCACCATGACCACCCTCAGCGTCCTGCACAACGGCAAGATCATCTATACCCGCGAGCAATTGTTTGGCGGGCGCCAACTCACCGAGGAGATCCAGCGCCGCTACGGCCTCACGGTCGAACAGGCGGGCCTGGCGAAAAAGCAGGGCGGGCTGCCTGACGATTACGTCAGCGAGGTCCTGCAGCCATTTCGCGAGGCGCTGGTGCAGCAAGTCTCGCGCTCGCTGCAGTTCTTCTTCGCCTCCGGCCAGTACAACGCGGTCGACCATATCCTGCTGGCGGGCGGCACCGCCTCGGTGCCCGGCCTGGACCGTCTGATCGAACAGCGTCTGGACACGCCGACGCAGGTCGCCAACCCGTTCGCCGACATGGCTTTAGGCAGCAAGGTCAATGCTGGGGCGCTGGCCAGTGATGCGCCAGCCTTGATGATTGCCTGCGGGCTCGCGCTCAGGAGTTTCGACTGATGGCGCGGATCAACCTTCTCCCCTGGCGCGAGGAGCGCCGCGAAGAACGGCGCAAGCGCTTTCTGCTGGTCCTGATCGGCGTGCTGGCCGGCTCGATCGGCGCGGTGCTGATTGCTGACCAGATCATCACTGCGGCCATCGAGCGGCAAATGGCGCGCAACGATTACATCGGCAAACAGATTGCCGTGGTCGACGAACGCATCAAGCAGATCAGCGAGCTCAAGGCGCGCCGCCAGCAATTGGTCGAGCGCATGCGCATCATCCAGGACCTGCAGGGCAACCGGCAGATCAGCGGGCGAATCTTCGACCAGTTGGCTCGCACGTTGCCGGACGGCGTGTATTTCACCGATGTGAAAATGGCCGGCAAGACCCTGTCCATCAGTGGCGCGGCGGAGTCGAACAACCGGGTCTCCGAGCTGATGCGCAATCTCGACGCGTCCGACTGGTTCGACGCGCCGAGCCTGAATGAGGTCAAGGCCACCAGCGCCGATCAGGTCGAACAGGCCAACGTCTTCCAGCTGACCGTTCGTCAGACCCAGCCCAAGGTTGTGGAGGACGAGCAATGAACGCCTCCGAGTGGCTGCATAGCCTGCGCAACATCGATTTCAACGACCTCGACACCAGCAACATCGGCTCCTGGCCGCCGGCCGTGAAAACCCTGTGCGGTGCGCTGGTGATGGTGTTGATTCTCGCGCTTGGCTATTACTTCTTCATCAGCGACATGGAAAATCAGCTCGACCTCAAGCGCGAAGAAGAAATCACCCTCAAGGAACAATTCGCCAGCAAGGCGCGGCTGTCGGCGAACCTTGAGCTCTATACCCAGCAAATGAAGGAAATGGAAAACACCTTCGGCGTGCTGCTGCGGCAATTGCCCAGCGATACCGAAGTGCCGGGCCTGCTCGAAGACATCACCCGCACCGGTCTGGGCAGCGGCCTGGAATTCGAGGAAATCAAGCTGCTGCCGGAAGTGACTCAGCCGTTCTACATCGAACTGCCGATCCAGATCACCGTGACCGGCGCCTATCACGACCTCGCCACCTTCGTCAGCGGCGTCGCCGGCCTGCCACGGATTGTGACTCTGCACGATTTCGAACTGGCGCCGGCCAATCCCGAGGGCGGGACGAAGCTGCGCATGAGTATTCTTGCCAAGACGTACCGCTATAACGACAAGGGGCTGGAGAAATGACCCCGATTCGTTACTTCGTCCTGCCCATGGTGCTGGCGTTGAGCGGCTGCGGTGGCGGCGATGACTTCAGCGACCTCGACGCGTACCTCAACGAAGTGCGCCTGCGCCCGGCGGGCAAGATTGAACCAACGCCGACATTCCGGTCTTACCCCACATTCACTTACAGCGCCGCCAACCTGCGCAGCCCGTTTTCGCGGCAGGCGCGGGTCGATCTGGCCGGGCAGAAGCACGGCTCGCGCAACGTCAAACCCGACCCCAACCGGGTCAAGCAATATCTTGAAGGATTCAATATCGAGCAGTTCGAAATGGTCGGCACGATCGCCAATGCCTCGGGCTCGTTTGCGCTGTTGCGCGGCGCAGGCGGGGTGCATCGCCTGAAGGTCGGCGACTACCTGGGCCGCAACGACGGCCGCATTGTCGCCATCAGCCCTACCCAGGTCGATGTCGTGGAGATCGTGCCCGACGGCGCCGGCGCCTGGCTGGAGCGGCCGCGCACCATTCCTTTGAAAGAGCACTCATAGTGGAAGTCGAACAATGAACAGGATTTTCTCCACCCTCGGTTTTTCGCTATGGATAGCGCTGGTGTCACCGATGGTAATGGCGGCCAGTCTGAAAGCGCTGGATGTTGCCGCGCTGCCGGGTGACCGCGTCGAACTGAAGCTGTCGTTCGACGGCCCGCCCCCACAGCCCAAGGGCTACACAACCGAGTCACCGGCACGCATTGCACTGGATCTGCCGGGCGTGACCAGCCAGTTGGCCAACAGGAATCTTGATCTGGGCAGCGGCAACGCGCGCACGGCCACGGTGGCCGAAGCCAAGGATCGCACGCGGCTGATTGTCAGCCTGACGCAATTGGCGCCGTACAGCACGCGGGTCGAGGGCAATAATCTGTTTGTGGTGGTCGGTCAGGGCGCTTCCGCGACTGCGCCGCGCCCGGCTGCCGTGGCACCGCGTGCTGCCACGGCCGCTGCGGCACCTGCCAGACCAGCCGCGCAACGAAGCAGGGCGATTCGCGGCGTCGATTTCCAGCGCGGCACCGAGGGCGAGGGCAACGTAGTCATCGACCTCTCTGATCCGACCATCGCCCCGGATATCCAGGAGCACGATGGCAAGATCATCCTCAGCTTCGCCCGCACGCAATTGCCGGAAAAGCTGCGCGTGCGTCTGGACGTCAAGGACTTCGCCACGCCGGTGCAGTTCGTCAACGCAGCGCTCACCGGCGATCGCACGGTGATTAGCGTCGAGCCCAGCGGCACCTTCGACTATTCCACGTTCCAGACCGACAACAAGCTCACCGTCAGCGTTCGGCCGATGAGCATCGACGACCTGCAAAAGCGCAACGCCGACCGTCAGGCCTATGTCGGCGACAAGCTCTCGCTGAATTTTCAGGACATCGACGTGCGCTCGGTGCTGCAGCTGATCGCGGACTTCACCAACCTCAACCTCGTAGCAAGCGATACGGTGCAGGGCGGTATCACCTTGCGCCTGCAGAACGTGCCGTGGGATCAGGCGCTGGATCTGGTGCTGAAAACCAAGGGGCTGGACAAGCGCAAGATCGGCAATGTGCTGCTGGTCGCGCCGGCCGATGAAATTGCCGCTCGCGAGCGTCAGGAACTGGAATCGCAGAAGCAGATCGCCGAGCTGGCGCCCCTGCGTCGTGAGCTGCTGCAAGTCAATTACGCCAAGGCGGCGGACATCGCCAAGCTGTTCCAGTCGGTGACCAGTGCCGAGGCCAAGGTCGACGAGCGCGGTTCGATTACCGTCGATGAGCGAACCAACAACATCATTGCCTACCAGACCCAGGATCGCCTCGACGAACTCCGGCGGATCGTCGCGCAGCTGGATATTCCGGTACGCCAGGTGATGATCGAGGCGCGCATCGTTGAGGCCAACGTCGATTACGACAAGAGCCTGGGCGTGCGCTGGGGCGGTTCGGTGCAGAACAAGGGCAACTGGAACGCCTCCGGGGTCAACGGTTCGTCGAGCACTATCGGTACGCCGGGCAGCACCGGCACCAACTCGCCGTTCGTCGACATGGGCACGGTAAATAACACTTCGGGGATCGGCATCGCATTCATCACCGATAACGTGCTGCTGGATCTCGAACTGACGGCGATGGAAAAGACCGGCAACGGTGAAATCGTCTCGCAGCCGAAAGTGGTCACCTCGGACAAGGAAACCGCGAAGATCCTCAAAGGCACCGAGATCCCCTATCAGGAGGCCAGCTCCAGCGGCGCGACCTCAGTGTCGTTCAAGGAGGCTTCGCTTTCACTGGAAGTTACTCCGCAGATCACCCCGGACAACCGCATCATCATGGAGGTCAAGGTCACCAAGGATGAGCCGGACTACCTGAACAAAGTGCAGGATGTGCCGCCGATCAAGAAAAACGAGGTCAATGCCAAAGTGCTGGTAAATGACGGCGAGACCATCGTAATCGGCGGTGTTTTTTCAAATACTCAAAGCAAGGTCGTAGATAAGGTGCCATTTCTTGGCGATGTGCCGTATCTTGGCCGCCTTTTCCGGCGTGATGTGGTTTCGGAGAAAAAATCCGAGCTGCTGGTATTTCTCACTCCGCGTATCATGAATAACCAGGCGATTGCTGTGAGTCGTTGATTCTGTGCGAAATTTGATACTTGTAGGACCGATGGGTGCTGGCAAAAGCACCATCGGCCGATTGCTGGCCAAAGAGCTGCGCCTGCCGTTCAAGGATTCCGACAAGGAAATTGAGCTGCGCACGGGTGCCAATATCCCATGGATCTTCGACAAGGAAGGCGAGCCCGGCTTTCGTGACCGCGAGCAGGCGATGATCGCCGAGCTGTGCGCGTTCGATGGCGTGGTGCTGGCGACCGGCGGCGGCGCAGTGATGCGTGATGCCAATCGCAAGGCCCTGCATGAAGGCGGGCGCGTGGTGTATCTGCACGCCTCCGTCGAGCAGCAGGTCGGCCGCACCTCCCGCGATCGCAATCGGCCGCTGCTGCGTACCGCCGATCCGGCGAAAACCCTGCGCGACCTGCTCGAGATCCGTGACCCGCTGTATCGGGAAATTGCCGATCTGGTGGTGGAAACCGACGAGCGGCCGCCACGCATGGTGGTGCTCGACATTCTCGACCGCCTCGCGCAGTTGCCGCCCCGTTAAAGCATCGTCCGAAATGCGCTATCCTCGGCGTCCTGTCAGCGTCCGCCGAGGGTGTGGCGGATGCCGGGCGAGCGGCGTCATACCGCTACAGGCCGCAGAACACCAATAATTTCAGGGCAGGACGCCTGCTTCCATCTTCACTGTGGGGACACATGCAGACACTCAAGGTCGATCTAGGCGAGCGCAGCTACCCGATTCATATTGGCGAAGGTCTGTTGGATCAGCCGGAACTGCTGGCGCCGCATATCCACGGGCGGCAGGTGGCAATCATCTCCAACGAAACCGTCGCGCCGCTCTATCTCGAACGTCTGACCCGCAGCCTTGCGCAGTTCTCGGTGATCTCGGTGGTGTTGCCTGATGGCGAAGCCTTCAAGAACTGGGAAACCCTGCAACTGATTTTCGATGGTCTGCTGACCGCCCGTCATGACCGCCGCACCACCGTGATCGCCTTGGGCGGCGGGGTGATCGGCGACATGGCCGGTTTCGCTGCCGCCTGTTATCAGCGCGGTGTCGATTTCATCCAGATTCCTACCACGCTGCTGTCGCAGGTCGATTCCTCGGTCGGCGGCAAGACCGGCATCAACCATCCGCTGGGCAAGAACATGGTCGGCGCGTTCTATCAGCCGAACGTGGTGCTGATCGATACCGCATCGCTGAAAACCCTGCCGCAGCGCGAGCTGTCGGCGGGCCTGGCGGAAGTCATCAAGTACGGCCTGATCTGCGACGAACCATTCCTGACCTGGCTGGAAGAAAACGTTGACGCTCTGCGCGCGCTGGACCAGACCGCGCTGACCTATGCGATCGAGCGTTCTTGCGCGGCCAAGGCTGCGGTGGTCGGTGCCGATGAAAAGGAAACCGGCGTACGCGCCACGCTCAACCTCGGCCACACCTTTGGCCACGCCATCGAAACCCACATGGGCTATGGTGTCTGGCTGCATGGCGAGGCGGTGGCGGCTGGTACCGTGATGGCGCTGGAAATGTCCGCGCGCCTGGGCTGGATCAGCGAGCAGGAGCGTGATCGCGGCATTCGTCTGTTCCAGCGTGCCGGCTTGCCGGTCATTCCGCCTGAAGAGATGAGCGAAGCCGATTTTCTCCAACACATGGCAATTGATAAAAAAGTGATCGACGGTCGTCTGCGCCTGGTGCTGCTGCGCCGGATGGGCGAAGCGGTAGTGACCGACGATTATCCGAAAGAGGTTCTACAGGCCACGCTGGGAGCGGATTACCGCGCCCTGGCTCAGCTTAAAGGTTAAAAAGATTCCGATGACTAGTTTGCATGCCGACGAGGCGTTTCTCGGCCATTTCCAGTTAAGTCACGACCCGTTCGCGCCACGGGTGCCGGGCTTCAAATTCTTCCCGGCCCAGCGCAAACCGGTGCTGGGTCAACTGCATCATCTGGCGCGTTACAGCCAGTTGCTGCTGGTGGTCACCGGCCCACAGGGCAGCGGCAAGACCCTGCTGCGGCAAGCGCTCGTTGCCAGTACCAACAAGCAATCGGTGCAGAGCGTGGTGGTTTCCGCCCGTGGCGCCGGTGATGCGGCCGGCGTGCTGCGCCAGGTGGCGCAGGCGCTGGATGTCGCTCAGGCCGAAGTCGGTGCGATTCTTGAGCAGGTGGTGCAGCTGGGTCTGACCGGGCAGGAAGTCTATCTGCTCGTGGACGATGCCGAGCAGCTCGACGAGTCCGCGCTGGAAGCGTTGATGGCGCTCGGCGCCGGCACGCCGGAAGGTCGTCCGCATGTGTTCCTGTTCGGCGAGTCGTCGCTGATCGCTCAGCTCGAGGCGTTGCAGCTCGAAGAAGAGCGTTTCCACGTCATCGAATTGCAGCCGTACACCGAAGAAGAGACCCGCGAATATCTCGACCAGCGGCTGGAAGGCGCGGGCCGGGGTGTCGAACTTTTCACCGCAGATCAGATCTCTGATATTCACGAAAGCTCCGAGGGCTGGCCGGGCAACATCAACCAGGTCGCTCGCGATGCACTGATCGAAGTCATGATTGCCAGCCGCTCCGCGGTCAAGCGTCCAAGTATGGGGTTCAACATGCCGAAGAAACACGTATTGGCGATTTCCGCCGTCGTTGTGGTCGCGGTTGCCGCCGCCTGGCTGATGCCGGGTCGCAGCAAGGCACCGACCACCGGTGCTCCGGCCAATGAACAGGCGCAATTGCCATTGGGTCAGGGCGCAGCGAACGGCGCCAACCCGTCCGTCGAATTCGCCGGCAACACCCAGCCGATGCCGCTGCCATTGGTCGGCAACTCGCAGCCGGTCATGCGTGGCCCGCTGGCAGAAGCCGCCGGTGGCATTACCGAAGGCGACGACGGCGTGCCGCTGGAAGGCTCCAGCGATACGCCGCCGACCGTAACCACCTCCGCGCCGCCTGCTGGCGTTCCGGCCGGTCCTGCGCCGACACCGGTTCCGACTCCTGCCGCCAAACCGGCGCCAACCCCGGCACCGACGCAGATCGCCACGGCCAAGCCTGCTCCGGCCACCCCGGCGCCAGCTGCGAAACCGGCTCCTGCTCCGGCCAAGCCTGCCGACAAGCCGGTCACCGTGGCCAAGGCTGCCGGTGGCAGCTGGTACGCCGGTCAGCCGACCAGCAACTATGTCGTGCAGATCCTCGGCACCAGCTCGGAAACCGCTGCGCAGAACTTCGTCAAGGAGCAGGGCGGCGAGTACCGTTATTTCAAGAAAGTCCTCAATGGCAAGCCGCTTTACGTGATCACCTACGGCAACTTTGCCAATCGTGATGCGGCCGTTTCTGCCATCAAGGCCTTGCCAGCGAAGGTTCAGGCTGGTAAACCTTGGCCTCGCACTGTCGCCAGCGTCCAACAGGAACTGGCAACAACTCGCTGAAGATTCGGCGGCCTTACCCAGGCCGCCTCTCCAAGCACCTCAAAATTTCTACGAGTGCGCGCCGCCTCCAGGGACGGTTGGCGCTTGCTGACGACCGCGACGCCGCCCCATTTTTTGCTGGGCAAGGCGCGAGGAACGTAGTTTGGTTTTTCCAAATAAGTTCCGAGCAACGCTGCCCAGCGAAAAATGGGGCGCGTCCCTTCGGGTTGCGCGCCAACGTGTGCGAGGCTGCGTTGCGGGATTTGCCAAGGGAACAACCATTGGCAGCATCCCGCGCCTTGCCTCGCACACGTTGGCGTGCAACGCGGTTCGCCAGCAAGCGCCAACCGTCCCTGCGGCCGCGTGCCTTGTGGTGTCTGCGTCACAGTAGTCTTTGAGTCGTTGCGGTCAAAATTAAAAAAGTTTTGACTAGCACAGCAGATCGCTTTAAACCTTTCACAAATGCGACATGAATTTGCGACAGTTCGTCGTCAAATTTGTGAGCCTCTGTGTCGCTGTGTACAATGACCACCCTTTTGCCCCCGCTAAGCCGGCGTACGTTCGGCGCGGAACGCAAGTGGTTGAATTGAAAAGAAATTTGCCTCGAATAGAGGCAGCCTGGTGAGAAAGTGTCTATGAAAGCAGGTCTGTACCAACCAGATGAATTCAAGGATAACTGCGGTTTCGGCCTGATAGCTCATATGCAGGGCGAGCCCAGTCATACCCTTTTGCAAACGGCCATCGAGGCCCTGACCTGCATGACCCACCGCGGTGGGATTAATGCCGACGGCAAGACCGGTGACGGTTGCGGTCTGCTGATTCAAAAACCCGACGCCTTCCTGCGAGCCATTGCCCGGGAAAGCTTCGGCGTCGATATGCCCAAGCAATATGCCGTGGGCATGGTGTTCTTCAATCAGGATCCGGCCAAGGCCGAAGCCGCTCGCGAGAACATGAACCGCGAGATCCTCGCCGAAGGCCTGCAACTGATCGGCTGGCGCAAAGTGCCGATCGACACCAGCGTCCTCGGCCGCCTCGCCCTTGAACGCCTGCCGCAGATCGAGCAGGTCTACATCGGCGGCGAAGGCCTGAGCGATCAGGACATGGCGGTGAAGCTGTTCAGCGCCCGTCGCCGTTCGTCGGTGGCCAACGCCGCTGACACCGACCACTACATCTGCAGCTTTTCGCACAAGACCATCATCTATAAAGGCCTGATGATGCCGGCCGACCTGGCCGCGTTCTATCCAGACCTGAGTGACGAGCGCCTGCAAACCGCAATCTGCGTGTTCCACCAGCGCTTCTCTACCAACACCCTGCCGAAATGGCCGCTGGCGCAGCCGTTCCGCTTCCTCGCCCACAACGGCGAGATCAACACCATCACCGGTAACCGCAACTGGGCGCAGGCCCGGCGGACCAAGTTCACCAATGATCTGATGGATCTGGAAGAGCTCGGCCCGCTGGTCAACCGCGTCGGTTCCGACTCCTCGAGCATGGACAACATGCTCGAACTGATGGTCACCGGCGGCATCGACCTGTTCCGTGGCGTGCGCATGATCATTCCGCCAGCGTGGCAGAACGTCGAAACCATGGACCCGGATCTGCGTGCGTTCTACGAGTACAACTCGATGCACATGGAGCCGTGGGACGGCCCGGCCGGCGTGGTAATGACCGACGGTCGCTACGCGGTGTGCCTGCTCGACCGTAACGGTCTGCGTCCGGCGCGCTGGGTCACCACCAAGAACGGTTTCATCACCCTCGCCTCGGAAATCGGCGTGTGGAACTACCAGCCCGAAGACGTGCTCGCCAAGGGTCGCGTCGGCCCTGGCCAGATCTTCGCCGTGGACACCGAAACCGGGCAGATCCTCGATACCGATGCGATCGACAACCGTCTGAAATCCCGTCATCCGTACAAGCAATGGCTGCGCAAGAATGCCCTGCGCATTCAGGCGACCATGGAAGACAACGACCACGGTTCGGCTTTCTACGACGTCGATCAGCTCAAGCAGTACATGAAGATGTATCAGGTCACGTTCGAGGAGCGTGATCAGGTGCTGCGTCCGCTCGGCGAGCAAGGTTACGAAGCCGTGGGTTCGATGGGCGACGACACGCCGATGGCTGTGCTGTCCCAGCGTGTACGCACGCCGTACGACTATTTCCGCCAGCAGTTCGCGCAGGTCACCAACCCGCCGATCGACCCGCTGCGTGAAGCGATCGTGATGTCGCTGGAAATCTGCCTCGGTGCCGAGCGCAACATTTTCCAGGAGTCGCCGGAACACGCCTCGCGCGTGATCCTCAGCTCGCCAGTGATCTCGCCGGCCAAGTGGCGCTCGCTGATGAATCTGGACCGTCCGGGTTTCGCACGGGCGATCATCGACCTCAACTACGACGAAAGCCTCGGCCTCGAAGCGGCGATCCGCAACGTTGCCGATCAGGCTGAAGAAGCCGTGCGCGCCGGGCGTACCCAGATCGTCCTCAGCGACCGCCATATCGCCCCGGGCAAGCTGCCGATCCACGCTTCGCTGGCGACCGGTGCCGTGCACCACCGCCTGACCGAGAAGGGCCTGCGTTGCGATTCCAACATCCTCGTGGAAACCGCCACTGCACGCGATCCGCACCACTTCGCCGTGCTGATCGGTTTCGGCGCCTCGGCGGTGTATCCGTTCCTGGCCTACGAAGTATTGGGCGATCTGATCCGAACCGGTGAAGTCCTGGGCGACCTCTACGAGGTGTTCAAGAACTACCGCAAGGGCATCACCAAAGGCCTGCTCAAGATCCTGTCGAAGATGGGTATCTCGACCATCGCTTCGTACCGTGGTGCGCAGCTGTTCGAGGCCATTGGTCTGTCTGAAGAAGTCTGCGAGCTGAGCTTCCGTGGCGTGCCGAGCCGGATCAAGGGCGCGCGTTTCGTCGACATCGAAGCCGAGCAGAAAGCGCTCGCCGTCGAAGCCTGGAGTCCGCGCAAGCCGATCCAGCAGGGCGGTCTGCTGAAGTTCGTCCACGGTGGCGAATATCACGCCTACAACCCGGACGTGGTCAACACCCTGCAAGCCGCTGTGCAGCAGGGCGACTACGCCAAGTTCAAGGAATACACCTCGCTGGTGGACAACCGTCCGGTGTCGATGATTCGCGACCTGTTCAAGGTCAAGACCCTCGACACCCCGCTGGACATCAGTGAAGTCGAGCCGCTGGAATCGGTGCTCAAGCGCTTCGACTCCGCCGGTATCTCGCTGGGCGCACTGTCGCCGGAAGCTCACGAAGCCCTGGCCGAAGCCATGAACCGCCTCGGTGCGCGTTCCAACTCCGGCGAAGGTGGTGAAGATCCGGCGCGTTACGGCACCATCAAGAGTTCGAAAATCAAGCAGGTCGCGACTGGCCGTTTCGGTGTAACCCCGGAATACCTGGTCAACGCCGAAGTGCTGCAGATCAAGGTCGCCCAAGGCGCCAAGCCGGGCGAGGGCGGGCAACTGCCGGGCGGCAAGGTCAACGGGCTGATCGCCAAGCTGCGTTACGCAGTGCCGGGCGTGACCCTGATTTCGCCACCGCCGCACCACGACATCTATTCGATCGAAGATTTGTCGCAGTTGATCTTTGACTTGAAGCAGGTCAACCCGCAGGCGCTGGTTTCGGTGAAGCTGGTAGCAGAAGCGGGCGTCGGCACCATCGCCGCCGGTGTGGCCAAGGCCTATGCCGACCTGATCACCATTTCCGGCTACGACGGTGGCACCGGTGCTTCGCCGCTGACCTCGATCAAATACGCAGGCGCACCGTGGGAACTCGGCCTGGCTGAAACCCACCAGACCCTGCGCGGCAACGACCTGCGCGGCAAAGTCCGGGTGCAGACCGACGGTGGCCTGAAAACCGGTCTCGACGTGATCAAGGCCGCGATCCTTGGCGCCGAGAGCTTCGGCTTCGGTACCGCGCCGATGATCGCACTGGGCTGCAAATACCTGCGCATCTGCCATCTGAACAACTGCGCCACTGGCGTCGCGACGCAGAACGAGAAACTGCGCAAGGATCACTACATCGGCACCGTCGACATGGTGGTGAATTTCTTCACCTACGTCGCCGAAGAAACCCGTGAGTGGCTGGCCAAACTGGGTGTGCGCTCCCTCGAAGAGCTGATCGGTCGCACTGATCTGCTGGAAATCCTCGAAGGCCAGACCGCCAAGCAACATCACCTGGACCTGACGCCGCTGTTGGGCAGCGATCACATCCCGGCGGACAAACCGCAGTTCTGCGGCGTTGAGCGCAACCCGCCGTTCGACAAAGGTCTGCTCGCGGAGAAGATGGTCGAGCTGGCCTCGTCGGCGATCAACGACCTCAGCGGTGCTGAGTTTGAGCTGGATATCTGCAACTGCGACCGTTCGATCGGCGCCCGAATCTCCGGCGAAATCGCGCGCAAGCACGGCAACCAGGGCATGGCCAAGGCGCCGATCACCTTCCGTTTCAAAGGCACGGCCGGGCAGAGCTTCGGTGTGTGGAACGCTGGCGGTCTGAACATGTACCTGGAAGGCGACGCCAACGACTACGTCGGCAAAGGCATGACCGGTGGCAAGCTGGTCATCGTGCCGCCGAAGGGCAGCGTTTATAAGACTCAGGAAAGCGCCATCATCGGCAACACCTGCCTGTACGGCGCCACTGGCGGCAAGTTGTTCGCCGCCGGCACCGCAGGCGAGCGTTTCGCCGTGCGTAACTCCGGTGCCCACACCGTCGTGGAAGGCACTGGCGATCACTGCTGCGAGTACATGACCGGTGGTTTCGTCTGCGTGCTGGGCAAGACCGGTTACAACTTCGGCTCTGGCATGACCGGTGGTTTCGCCTACGTGCTTGATCAGAACAACACCTTCGTTGACCGGGTCAATCACGAACTGGTGGAAATCCAGCGGATCAGCGGCGAGGCGATGGAAGCCTATCGCAGCCACCTGCAGAACGTGCTGAACGAGTACGTCGCCGAAACCGACAGCGAGTGGGGTCGTGAACTCGCCGAGAACCTCGACGATTACTTGCGGCGTTTCTGGTTGGTCAAGCCCAAGGCTGCCAGCTTGAAAACCCTGCTTTCCAGCACTCGTGCCAACCCGCAGTGATATGCGCCTGAAGAGTTTGATGAGGTTTTAACAATGGCTGAACGTCTGAATAACGACTTCCAGTTCATCGATGTCGGGCGCAAGGATCCGAAGAAGAAACTGTTGCGTCAACGCAAGAAAGAGTTCGTTGAAATCTACGAGCCGTTCAAACCCCAGCAGTCGGCCGATCAGGCCCACCGCTGCCTGGGTTGCGGCAACCCGTATTGCGAATGGAAGTGCCCGGTGCACAACTTCATTCCCAACTGGCTCAAATTGGTGGCCGAGGGCAACATCCTTCAGGCCGCCGAGCTGTCGCACCAGACCAACACCCTGCCGGAAGTCTGCGGCCGGGTGTGCCCGCAGGATCGTCTGTGCGAGGGTGCCTGCACCCTCAACGACGGCTTCGGCGCGGTGACCATCGGTTCGGTCGAGAAGTACATCACCGACACCGCGTTCGCCATGGGCTGGCGCCCTGACATGTCTAAGGTCAAGCCGACCGGCAAACGCGTGGCGATCATCGGCGCAGGCCCGGCGGGTCTTGGTTGTGCCGACGTGCTGGTGCGTGGCGGCGTGACCCCGGTGGTATTCGACAAGAACCCGGAAATCGGTGGCCTGCTGACCTTCGGCATCCCCGAGTTCAAGCTGGAAAAGACCGTGCTGAGCAATCGTCGCGAAGTCTTCACCGGCATGGGCATCGAGTTCCGTCTCAACACCGAAGTCGGCAAAGACGTGACCATGGAACAACTGCTCGCCGAGTACGATGCGGTGTTCATGGGCATGGGCACCTACACCTACATGAAGGGCGGCTTTGCCGGTGAGGACCTGCCGGGCGTTTATGACGCGCTGGACTTCCTCATCGCCAACGTCAATCGCAACCTGGGCTTTGAAAAGTCGCCGGAAGATTTCGTCGACATGAAAGGCAAGAAGGTTGTGGTGCTCGGCGGCGGCGACACGGCGATGGACTGCAATCGCACCTCGATCCGTCAGGGCGCCAAGTCGGTGACCTGCGCTTATCGTCGTGACGAAGCGAACATGCCCGGCTCGCGCAAAGAGGTGAAGAACGCCAAGGAAGAAGGCGTGAAATTCCTCTACAACCGCCAGCCGATCGCCATCGTCGGTGAAGACAAGGTCGAAGGCGTGAAGGTGGTCGAGACCCGTCTCGGCGAGCCGGACGCCCGTGGCCGTCGTAGCCCCGAGCCGATCCCGGGTTCCGAAGAGATCATCCCGGCCGACGCCGTGGTCATCGCCTTCGGCTTCCGTCCGAGCCCGGCGCCGTGGTTCGAACAGTTCGAGATCCAGACCGACAGCCAGGGCCGCGTTGTTGCGCCCGAGCAAGGTCAGTACAAGCACCAGACCAGCAACCCGAAAATCTTCGCCGGTGGCGACATGGTGCGCGGTTCCGACCTGGTGGTGACGGCGATCTTTGAAGGGCGCAATGCGGCTGAAGGGATCCTCGATTACCTGGGTGTCTAACCCCGGCGCCTGAGCCAAACGCAATACTCCTGTGGGAGCGAGCCTGCTCGCGAAAGCGGTCTGTCAGCCAACTTCAATGTTGGATGTGCCGGCCTCTTCGCGAGCAGGCTCGCTCCCACAGTTGTTTTAGGGTGTTGCGGAAAATCGTGTCCCAGCGCGACAAATTGACCCGATAGACAAAAGGCTGACCCACATCCGTGCCTTTTGCCTCGCGCTCTGAGAAAATGCCCGCACTTTTTTTCCGGATGCCGACATGACTGCCCTGAAGAACGACCGTTTCCTCCGCGCCCTGCTCAAGCAACCCGTTGACGTCACCCCTGTGTGGATGATGCGCCAGGCCGGTCGCTACCTGCCGGAGTACCGCGCCAGCCGCGCCCATGCCGGCGACTTCATGAGCCTGTGCATGAATCCGGAGTTCGCCTGCGAAGTCACCCTGCAACCGCTCGACCGCTACCCGCAACTGGACGCGGCGATCCTGTTTTCCGACATCCTTACCATTCCCGATGCCATGGGCCAGGGCCTGTACTTCGAGACCGGTGAAGGCCCGCGCTTCAAAAAAGTTGTCAGCACCCTGGCCGACATCGAAGCCCTGCCGATCCCGGATCCGCACAAAGACCTCGGCTACGTGATGGACGCGGTCAGCACCATCCGTCGCGAGCTGAACGGACGTGTGCCGCTGATCGGTTTCTCCGGCAGCCCGTGGACCCTCGCCACTTACATGGTTGAAGGCGGCTCGTCGAAAGACTTCCGCAAGACCAAGGCGATGCTTTACGACAACCCGCAAGCCATGCACCTGTTGCTCGACAAATTGGCGCAATCGGTGACTTCGTACCTCAATGGCCAGATCATGGCCGGTGCGCAAGCGGTGCAGATCTTCGATACCTGGGGCGGCAACCTGTCGGCGGCGGCGTATCAGGAATTCTCCCTGGCCTACATGAAGAAAATCGTCAGCGGCCTTATCCGCGAGAACGACGGACGCAAAGTGCCAGTGATTCTGTTCACCAAGAACGGCGGCCTGTGGCTGGAAAGCATCGCCGAAGCCGGCGCCGACGCCCTCGGCCTTGACTGGACCTGCGACATCGGCAACGCCCGCGCCCGTGTCGGCGACAAGGTCGCGCTGCAAGGCAACATGGACCCGACCGTGCTCTACGCCAAACCGGAAGCGATCCGCACTGAAGTCGGGCGCATCCTCGCCAGCTACGGCAAGGGCAGCGGCCACGTGTTCAACCTTGGCCACGGCATCACGCCGGAAGTCGATCCGGAACATGCCGGCGCGTTCCTGCGTGCGGTGCATGAGCTGTCGGCGCAGTATCACGAGTGATCAGCGCCCAATAAAAAACGCCCGGCCAAATGCCGGGCGTTTTCTTTTGCACGGTCTAATGTCGTACCCAAATCAACTGTGGGAGCGAGCCTGCTCGCGAAAGCGGTGTGTCATTCAACACTGATGTTGCCTCACACAGTGCATTCGCGAGCAGGCTCGCTCCCACAGGGATTTATCTCAGGCTTTGACACCCTGCAACGGCGGCAACTTCGCCAACTTCAACGCCACCAGCAGGGCAATCAGCAACAACGCACCAATGAACAGGCCGATGCCATTCCACCCACCCAGATGCCAGAACACCCCGCCCGCCGTCCCGGCAATGCTCGAACCGGCGTAATAACTGAACAGATACAGCGACGACGCCTGACCCTTGGCGGTCAACGCGCGCCGGCCGATCCAGCTGCTCGCCACCGAGTGCGCGGCGAAGAAGCCGAAGGTGAACACCAGCATGCCGACGATCACCAGCAACAACGAGGTGAACATGGTCAGTGCCAGTCCGGCGAACATCAGTGCAATGGTCGCCCAGAGCACTTTGCGTCGCCCCAGCTTGTCCGCCAAAGAACCGATTTTCGCCGAGCTGTAGATCCCCGACAGATACACCACCGAGAGCAATCCGACAAATACCTGATCGAGGTTGTACGGCGCCGCCAGCAAGCGGTAGCCGATGTAGTTGAACAGCGTGACAAACGCGCCCATCAGCACAAACGCTTCAAGAAACAGTAGCGGCAGGCCGGCGTCGCGAAAGTGCATGGTGAAGCCGTCGAGCAGGCTGCGCGGGTGCAGCGAGCGAGCGCGGAAGTTGCGCGACTTCGGGAGGATCTTCCAGAACACCGCCGCTGCGATCAGCGCCAGACCGCCGATCACCAGCATCGCCGTGTGCCAGCTGACGAAGTCGATCAGCACGCCGGTGATCAAGCGTCCGCTCATCCCGCCGATCGCGTTGCCGCCGATGTACAAACCCATTGCCAGGCCGATGTGCTGTGGATGGATTTCTTCGCTCAGATAGGTCATCGCCACCGCTGCCAGGCCGCTCAATGACAGGCCGATCAATGCGCGCATGATCAGCACGCCTTGCCAGCTCGGCATCATCGAACTGGCGATGGTGCACAACGCGGCAGCGAACAGTGCGGCGACCATCACCGGTTTACGGCCGATGCGGTCGGAAATCGGCCCGGTGATCAGCAGACCGAAGGCCAACATGCCGGTCGCCACCGAGAGGATCAGGCTGCTCTGCGCCGCGTTGATCCCGTATTCGTGGGACAGCAGCGGCATCATCGGTTGCACGCAATAGAGCAGCGCGAACGTCGCAAAGCCGCCACAGAATAGTGCCAGCACCGTGCGCATGAAGGCCGGCGTGCCTTTTTCGATGTAGATCTCCTGCAGCTCGGCGAGGGCATCGTCGTCGGCTGCGGGCGGGATTTCGTGGGCAAGGGGCGCGACAGCAGTTTTCACTTCAGACCTCGGAAAGCACAGCCGGGCAGGCAATGAAAAAATCATATAGCTGGCTAATGTTTCTATCCAATATATTGTTCGACCTGTTTGATAGCTTCAGCGACCTAATGGTAATCCTATGGAACTGCGTCATCTGCGTTACTTCATCGCCGTCGCCGAAGAACTGCATTTTGGCCGGGCCGCACAGGTGCTGGGCATCTCCCAGCCACCGCTGAGCCAGCAGATTCAGGCGCTGGAGCAACAGCTCGGCGCGCGCTTGTTCGAACGGACCAATCGTCGGGTGGAATTGAGCGAGGCGGGCAGGTTGTTTCTGCAGGAGGCGCGGCTGGTGCTGGCACAAGTCGACAAGGCAGCGGATGTCGCCCGCCGTGCGCAACTTGGCGAGCTGGGTGAGTTGAAGATTGGCTTCACCTCGTCTGCACCGTTCAACTCGACCATTCCGCAGGCGATTTTTTCCTTTCGTCAGCGCTTTCCGGCGGTGCATCTGAATCTGCGCGAAATGAGCAGCACCATGGTCGCCGATGCCTTGGTGGACGAGTCGATCGAGGTGGGCATCATGCGCCCGCTCGGATTGCCGGATTCACTGAGTGTTGTGGAGTTGATGCGCGAGCCATTGGTGGCGGTGCTCAGTTCCAAGCATCCGTTGGCCCAAGGCAGCGACGAAGGCCTGTTTCTCTCGGCGCTGGCGCTGGAACCGTTCGTGTTTTTTCCGCGCAGTTATGGCAGCGGGCTCTATGCACAACTGCTCAGTCTGGCCCGTGATGCCGGCTTCAGCCCGCACTTTGCCCAAGAGGCTGGCGAGGCGATGACCATCATCGGTCTGGTCGCAGCGGGCCTCGGTGTGTCAGTGCTGCCAGCGTCCTACCAACGCATGCGCATCGACGGCGTGGTCTACCGCCCGTTGCTCGATCCCGAAGCGATTTCGGCGGTGTGGCTGGTGCAGCGCAAAGATCAGAAATCACCGATGGCCAAGGCGTTTGTCGAACTGCTGACGCGCAAGGTTGAGCCTCTGACGGTGTGAAGGCCGCTGGCGCTTTCGCGAGCAGGCTCGCTCCCACAGGGAAACGCATTCCAAGGTGGGAGCGAGCCTGCTCGCGAAGGCGTCGGCCCAAACATCACAGATTTCAGGGCAACCGCACCAAATCCCCCTTCAACGCCACCCGCGTGACAAATATCCCCGCCCGGCACTCGTACGTATTCAAATCCTTGCGCACATGCTGGTCGTAGTAACTGACGATATTGACCACTGCATTCGCCCCGACCCGCTTGGCATCAGCCTGCAATTTGATCAGATTCGACTGCAACACCCATTCACACGAAGCCTGATCGCTCTTGTTGAAGCCGTTGGTTTTCAAATCACTGACCACCCCTCGGCGCAGCAACTGCTGAGTGCCCTGCGGCCCGTTGCCGATCAGGTAGAACTTCACACTGCCATCCAGCCGACCGGCGCGAATCGCGTCCGACAGCACGGTTTCGAAAGGCATGTACATGAGGTTGGTGGCATGGCTGGCACTGGGCAGTAGCGCGAAAAGCGCTGCGGCGATCAGGGCTTTCACTTGCATGGTCATCTCCTTTGACGGTGAAAGAGACTGCGAGGGCAGGTTACGGTGCTGCGACCTGCATCAGCGAGTGTAGATGCTGTTCAATCAGCGCAAAAAAAGGGCGCCAAACGGCGCCCTTTGTCATTTCTGGCGTTTACTGAACCTTCGCCAGATCACCCTTCAGCGCAACGCCCGCCATGATCGCGCCGGCGTGGCATTCGTAGGTTTGCGCGTCCTTGCGCTCGTTGCGCTTGTAGAAGCTGACGATGTTGGTCACGGCGTTGGCGCCGGCGTTCTTCGCGGCCTGGTGCAGGCTGATGATTGCCGATTGGGCGACCCATTCGCAGGCGACTTCGTCGGACTTGTTGAAGGCGTTGGTTTTCTTGTTGGTCACGGCGTCGGGGCTGACCACGGTGACTTTGCCGGCCGGGGTGTTGCCGGCCAGATAGAATTTCACACTGCCATCGATCTTGCCGGAGCGGGTGGCTTCGGCGACGGCTTTGTCGAATGGCAGGTAGACCGCCGTGTCGCGGGCCTGGCTGATCGCTGGCAGGGCGCAGAGCAGCAGGGTGACGGCGGCGAGTTTGTTGAAGTGCATGTAGGTCTCCTTGACCTGGATTGATTCGGTTATGCCCAGCGGCGGAAGATCAACGAAGTGTTGACGCCACCGAAAGCGAAATTGTTGTTCATCACGTAGTCGTGATGCATCTGACGAAACTCGCCGCGCAGGTAATCGAGCTTGCCGCAGTGCGGGTCGACCTCGTCGAGGTTGAAGGTGTGCACATAGCGGTCGCTGTTGAGCATCTCGATGCTGAACCATGATTCCAGTGCACCGCAGGCGCCGAGGGTGTGGCCGAGGAAACTCTTCTGCGAACTGATCGGCATGTGTTCGCCGAACAGGCTGCTGGTGGCCAGGGTTTCGGCGATGTCGCCCTGTTCAGTCGCGGTGCCGTGGCCGTTCACATAGCCGATGGCGTCCGGGGTGAGGCCGGCATCTTCCAGGGCCAGCTCCATGGCGCGGCGCATCGTGAGCTGTTCCGGGCGGGTGGTGTGCTGGCCGTCGGCGTTGCTGCCGAAACCGACGATTTCCGCGTGAATGTGCGCGCCACGGGCGAGGGCGTGTTCCAGCTCCTCAAGCACCAGCATGCCGCCACCTTCACCAATCACCAGACCGTCGCGGCCCTTATCGTACGGGCGAGGGCTGGTCTGGGGTGCATCGTTTTTCAGGCTGGTGGCGTAGAGCGCGTCGAACACCATGGCTTCGGTCGGGCAGAGTTCTTCGGCGCCGCCGGCGAGCATCAACGGCAGGCGGCCGAACTTGATTGCTTCGTAGGCGTAGCCGATGCCCTGGCTGCCGCTGGTGCAGGCGCTGGAGGTGGGGATCAGGCGCCCGGTGAGGCCGAAGAAAATGCTGATATTGGCGGCGGTGGTGTGCGGCATCATCCGCACATAGGAGTTGGCGTTGAGGCCCTCGGCCACCGAGTTGAGCAGCATGTTGCCGAACGCTTTGATTTCGTCAGTGCTGCCCGTGGACGAACCACAAGCGACGCCCATGCGCCCGTCCTTGATCGATTCGTCACCGAGCAGGCCAGCATCGGCCAGAGCCCTTTCTGCTGCGCCGACCGCCAGTCGCGAAACCCGGCCCATGCTGCGCAATTGCTTGCGGGTCCAGTGCGACGGTACGAGAAAGTCATCGATAGGCCCGGCCAGACGCGTGTTCAGCTCAGTGAAGCGATCCCACTCGTCCATGCGACGAATGCCGCTGCGATTGGCCGCGAAATTGCCGGCAATGGTCGGCCAGTCGCTGCCCAGCGAGGTGATGCCGGCCATGCCGGTGACGACGACGCGCTTCATCAGCACAGGCCTCCGTTGACCGCCAGCACCTGGCGGGTGATGTACGAGGCTTCCGCCGACATCAGGAAATTCACCGCAGCGGCCACTTCCTCAGGGGTGCCCATGCGTTGCGCGGGGATCATTTTCATCAGTTCCTCCACCGGCACGTTTTCGTCGAGCATGGCCGTGTCGATCAGGCCAGGGGCGACGCAGTTAACCGTAATTTTGCGCTTGCCCAGCTCGATCGCCAACGCCTTTGCGGCACCGATTACGCCGGCCTTCGAGGCGCTGTAATTGACCTGGCCACGGTTGCCGATCAGGCCCGATACCGAGGTGATGCAGACGATGCGCCCGGCGGCGCGACGACGGATCATCGGCATCATCACCGGGTGCAGAACGTTGTAGAAACCGTCGAGGTTGGTGCGCAGGACCACGTCCCAATCGTCATCGCTCAGCGCCGGAAACGCGCCGTCGCGGGTCAGCCCGGCGTTGAGCACCACGCCGTAATAGGCACCGTGATTTTCGACATCGGCTTCGAGAATGCTTTTGCAGGCTTCGCGGTCGGCGACGTCGAATTGCAGGATGCGTGCGCGGCGGCCCAGCGCTTCGATTTCGGCCTGCACCGCTTGGGCTTCGGTCATGCCGCTGCGGCAATGCAGGACGACGTCATGCCCGGCTTGCGCCAGACGCAAGGCAATGGCGCGGCCGATGCCACGGCTGGAGCCGGTGACCAGTACGGATTCAGTCATCGTGCGACTCCTTTGTCTGTTGCAGATATTGGTTGGCTTGTGGCGGACGGAACACGTTCAGCCGGGCGCTGGCATGAATGCCGTCGCCGTGGATGTGACATTCGAATACGCCCATGCCGTTGTCGTCTTCCAGTGAGCGCAGGCCATGGATGGTCAGCTCGCTGCCGGGCGCAAAGGCTTCGACGTTGCACTCGAATTTGCGCGTGCCGAGGAGAAAGCCCAGCTCCGGCGGATTGCCTTTTTGCCGGGCGTGGCAACCGGCGAAAGCGGCGACGCTCTGCGCCATCAGCTCGACGCCGACCCACGCCGGCAGGCTGCCGTCGGGCAGGTTGAACAGGCCATCGGGCTTGACCGTCAGGCGGGTGAAAATCTGCTCGTCATCGAAGCGCTCGATGGCGTCGATCAGGATCATGTCGCCGGCATGCGGCAGCAGTTCGGCGAGCGGCCAGTGGCTCATGGTGCGTCTCCGATAATCAGACTGACGTTGTTGCCGCCGAAGGCAAACGAGTTGCTCATCAGGTAGCGCGGTGCAATGGACGTCAGGCGCTCGCTCGCGGTCACCCACTTGAGCGGCGGCAGCGCGGGATCGGCCTGGCCGTCCCAGATGTGTGGCGGCAACGCCTGTTCAGGGTTTTCGGCACTCAGGCTCAGCCAGCAGAACGCCGCTTCCAGCGCGCCGGCCGCGCCGAGGGTGTGACCGGTCAGCGGTTTGGTCGACGAGCAGGCGACGCCTTGAGGAAACAGCGCCGCGACCGCCAGACTTTCCATCGCGTCGTTGTGCTGGGTCGCGGTGCCGTGCAGGTTCAGGTAGTTGATTTGCCCGGCTTGCAGATGCGCGCGGCCAAGGGCTTTCTGCATCGCTTGCAGAGCGCCGCGACCGCTCGGCTCCGGTGCGGAAATATGGTGCGCATCGGAGCTCGCGCCCGTCCCCAGCAGGGCGATTCCCGGGCCTTCGCCGCGCTGTTTGCTCATCACGAACAGCACCGCTGCTTCGCCGATATTGATGCCGTTGCGGTTGGCGGAAAACGGATTGCAGCGTTCATCTGAAACGGCTTCCAGCGAAGAGAAACCGTTCAGCGTGAGCTTGCACAGACTGTCGACGCCGCCGCACAGTACCGCGTCGCACAGGCCCAGATCGAGCAGGCGCTGGGCGCTCATCAGCGCGCGGGCGCTGGAGGTACAGGCGGTGGAAATCACGTAGACCGGGCCGCTCAGTTGCAGCCATTCGGCGAGAAAATTCGCCGGGGCGCCGAGTTCCTGCTGGCGATAGTCGTACTCGCGAGGAAATTGCTGTTCGCGGATGTAATGCGCCAGACCCCGGCTGGCCTCGTCGATACCCGAGGTGCTGGTGCCTAGCACCACGCCTATGCGCTCGCGGCCGAAGGTCTGGATCGCACGATCGATGTCGGCTCGAATCTGCAGCGCGGCTTCCAGCAGCAGCTGATTGTTGCGACTGCTGTGCTCGATCAGTTCGGCCGGGATCGGCGCCAACTCACCGTGCACGCCGGCGACAGGCAGCTCACGTTCGGCGACCCAACCGGACTCGCGGCGCATGCCCGAACAGTCGCCGGCAAACAGATTGCGCGCGACTTCAGACTTGTCGCGGCCCAGGGCGCAGATCACGCCGAGGGCATTCAGGTAAGCGGTCATGGCGTCGATTCACCTAACTGGGAAACGCGATAGTGCGGGCCTTGGGGCAGATTCAATTGGAAGCTCAACGGTTGTGAATAGCGGATGTTCCAGCGCGCCGGCAGTGAACGCTGATCGGCCTGTTGCCGGGCGTCGGGATAATTGCGCAGCAGTTCGGCGGAAGGCGTCAAAGCGAACAGCAATGCGGCGAACAGCTCCCGCGCTTCCGGGTTCGGTGGCAGCAGACCGTCGGCCTGCCAATGCCCGTCGATCAGTTGCTGGCGGGCCTGGGGAATGCCCAGCGGATCCATCATCGACCAACGCGTGCCGGCGCCTTCGCGCTGGATCACCAGCAGCCAGTCCTGACGCTGCCCGGCTTGCTCGCGTTCGATGTGCAGTTGCAGCGGCAGAGGCAGCGTCGGGTTGGCCGCTGGTAGCGGTGGCTGGCTGGTGCAGGCGCTGAGCAGCAGGGCTGACAAAACGATCACCATCCATGCAGCAAACCCTGTGGGAGCGAGCCTGCTCGCGAATGCAATCTGACATTCGCCACCTTTGCTGACTGATACACCGCTTTCGCGAGCAGGCTCGCTCCCACAGGGTTTCAGGTGTTCAGATCGATAGCCGTACATCAGACAGATTCCTGCAATGGCTTTCGCGCGACGACATTCACCAGCGTCTCTTCACGCTCACCGAATGGCTTGGGTTTGCTCAACCCCAACCGCTCCAGCAAACCAAAATCCTTCGACCGGCTCCACCACAGATACGGGTAGGAAACATTGCGCTCGGCAAACTCGAAACCCTGCTCGCGGATCATCTGCAGATAGCCGGCCGCGCTCTTCTGTACGTGCATCGGATGGCGGAACAGCCAGCGAATCACCCAGGTATCAATGTAAGCCTCGGTGGATTCGGCGAACAGCAGATAGCCGCCCGGCTTGAGCACGCGATAGAACTCGGCCAAAGCCTTTTCCTGCTCGACCAGATGATGGAAGGTCTGGTGGCAGAACAGCAGGTCGACGCTGGCATCGGCGACGTTGAGCGTGGCGCAATCGCTGCCGATCAACTCGATTGGCATGCCCAGGCGGGTGGCCTCTTCGGCGCTGAGTTGCAGGCTGTGCGGGTCGGCGTCGACACCGATCAGGCGCTGCGGGGCGAAGGTCTGACGCAGGTGGCCGAAGGACTTGCCCTGACCGCAACCGGCGTCCAGCAGCACCGGGTGTTCCGGCAGCGGCTCACTGAACAAGCCACGCAGATCGTTGATCGCCACGCGCAGCACATGGTGCTGCCAGGTGTGGCTGCGCAGGAACCAGAGACCGAAGCGGGTTTCCTCGACGTAGCTGTCGCTCAGGTAATTCATGGGGTGTCCTGCGCGCAGAGTTGGGAAATCATCTTCAGCCGGCGCCGCGCTTCGCTGACAAACGGGTTGCGCTCGTCCCAGGCGTAACCGGCGAGGATCGAGCAGATCATCCGGCGAATTTCCGCCTGGCTGTCCTCGTAGAAAATCACGTCCTGGAAGGTGCCGGCGTACCAGCCTTCGACGTAGCAGCGGAAGGTATCGACGCCGCGTTTCAACGGCTCGGCAAATTCGCTTTGCCAGTCCACCGTTTCACCCTGCAACTGACGGTGCAGCACACCAGCGGCCATGCTCGCCGAACGCATGGCGATGGTCACGCCGGAGGAGAACACCGGATCGAGGAATTCTGCGGCGTTGCCCAGCAGCGCGAAGCCCGGGCCATGCAGGGTTTTCACATTGGCTGCGTAGCCGCCGAGGGTGCGCGCCGGGGTGTCCCAGACCGCGTTGTTCAGAACCCCGGCGAGGCTTGGCGTCTCGGCGATAAAACTGCGCAGGCAGGCATCCAGGTCGCTGTCGCGGCCCTGAAAATGGTCCTCAGCAGCCACCACTCCCACCGAGCAGCGGCCGTTGCTGAACGGGATGGTCCAGAACCACACATCGCGATGCTCGGGATGGGTGGTGACGAGAATTTTTTCGCGGTCGAACGCCGGGCTGTCGATGTGATCTTCGACATGGGTGAACACCGCCTGACGCACCGGGAAATTCGAAGGTGCTTCGAGGTCGAGCAAGCGCGACAGCACGCGGCCGTAGCCGCTGGCGTCCAGGACGAAATCGGCTTCGACACGGTACTCGTTGCCGTCTTCGCGACGCACATCAAGGAGTGGTTTCGCCTGATCGAAATCGACGCTGACGATCGCATCGCCATAACGGATTTCCGCACCTTGCAATGCTGCTTGATCGGCCAGCAACTTGTCGAAATCGGCGCGCTGCACCTGGAACGTGGTCGGCTTGCCGGCGGTGAAGGTGTCGCCAAAATCGAAGGCGCTGTAGCGCTCGCCCCAGGCAAACGCCGCGCCGGTCTTGCGCTGGAACCCGGCGGCGTTGACGGCGTCGAGCATGCCGGCTTCTTCGACGAAATCCAGGCAATGGCTGAGCAGGCTTTCGCCGATGGAGAAGCGCGGGAAGTGCTGGCGCTCGAGCACCAGCACATCGTGGCCCTTGCGCTTGAGCAGGGCGGCGGCGATAGCGCCGGACGGGCCGGCACCGATGATCACGACCTGACGGGATTCCATTTCAACGATTGGCACGTGAGCTCCGGGGCAGAGGACTGTTCAGATTCAGGGGCGCGCGATGCAGGCCGATCAGGGCCGGCAGCAGCGTCGCGATCAGGCCCATCAGCATCAGCGCGAAATACAGCGCCGGAGTGATGAGCTGTTGTTGCAATAGCAGATTGAGAAAGACGATTTCGCTCAGGCCGCGAATGTTCAGCAGCACGCTTTCGCGCCAGCGGCTGGCACCCGCGAACGAGGCGCCAGCCCAACCGAGGCCGAGCCAGTTGCCCAGCAGTTTACTGGCAATCGGCAACAGCAGCAGCGCCGCCCACTGCCCGGCGCCAAGGCTGGCGAGGGCGCTGTGCACGTCGATCTGGACGATACCGAACGTGAGGATCAGCGGGATCGCGATCCACGTCTGCAAGCGGCTCATCCAGCGTGCCGGCAACGGCAGCACCAACGGCACTTTCAGCAGCGCCATGCACAGCAGATAGCCGATGCCGAAAATCAGCGCGTTGAGTTTGTAATGCTCGGCCATGACCAGCAGGGCGAAGAAGCCGAGGCTGTAGGTCAGCGGGCGACGCACGCGCAGCAGGTGCAAAAGCAGTGGCACGCCGGCCATGGCCACAGGCAGCAACAGGCTGCTCAAGTGCAGACTGCCCTGGGCGAGGCCGAACAGCGTCCAGCAAGTCAGATCGATAAGGATCGCGGTTTGCACCAGACGCCGTGTGGCAGCGGGCGGGTAATCGATATGACGCAGATACAGGTACAACACCGGGATCGCCGTTATGGCGAAGACCAGTCCGATCGCCAGTGCGTTGAGCCACGGCTGCGCCGGCAGCAACCAATACGCGACCGCCAGCCCGCAAGCGAACGGCACGGCGAAACTCGGCACAGCGATTTTTACGCTTTGGCGATCCAGACGCAGATCGATGACATCGCTGAGAATGTGCCCGAGCAGCAAGGCGAAGCTCAGGCTGTAGAGATCTTTCAGCCAGTGCGGCGCGATCAGTTGTGCGCCGCTGAGCTGCCAGCCCGGCTCGATCCAGAAATACATCAGCAGCGGCAAGCCGAAGCTCGCCAGCAGTAACTGGCTGACGATCGGTATCAGACCGAAATGGCGGCCGACCCGGGTCGCCAGGGCAAACAGCGCCAAGGCCAGCAACCAGAAGCCGAAGACCATCATGCCGCTGGCTCCGCAACCGGTTCATGGCGCCCGGCCCACGGTGCGAGCATGAAGCTGAACGCCAGGCCGAGGCTCACCGACAGGCCGAAATTGCTCACCGCCGGCGTACTGGAGACCGCCAGCAGGCCGAACGACAGCCACGTCGTCACGGCTGCGAGCAAGGTGCCGAGCAGACTTACCGCCGCGCCGCCCACCTGTTCGCGCATGAGGATTGCGTAATCGACGCTGATTGCCGTCACCAGCAACAGGCCGAACAGGCTGAACAGGGTCAGCGGCTGACCGAGCCAGCCAAGGCTGGCCAGACTGCATAGCGCCGCCAGCAGTGGCAGGGCGACGATGCGCAGTGCGCCAGTCAGGCCGAACGGCAGCATCAGCACCAGCACGATCAACACGCAGGAGGCCAGTTTCAGTTCGGCGGCGCTGATCTGCGTGGCGGCAAACACCTTGTTCAGGTCACCGAGGCGATCGACCAGCACCACTCCCGGCAAGTCCAGTGCCTGCACCCGCAGCAATGACGGATTGTTCAAGCCCTGCAGGCTGGTGATTGCTGCGACGCCGTCTTCAGTCGGTCCAAGCCACAGTGTCCGATACGGCTCGCCGAGTGGGCCGGCCAGCGCGGCGTCAATGTCTTCGGCGGGCAGGGTCTGCAATTGCTGCAATTCATTTTGCAACGCCGTCACCGGCACGCCGAGATCGAGCAGCGGTTGCCAGAACGACGGCAGCCTGTTCAGTGATTCGCGCACTTGCTGTTGCTGGCTCGGCGCGCTGACCAGTTGATCGAGGGCCAGATAGCCTTGCAGTTTGTCGAGGTTGACCAGTTGCTGCAGGCGCTCGCTCAGCGCTGCCTGGCGCTCGAGCAATTGCTCCTGATTGGCCGCGCGGATCAGGAAGAACTGGCTGGTCGGTTGATACCCGGTGATGCGCGCGATGGTCTGCGCTTCGTCGGTCAGATGCTGCGGCGCGCCGACCCATTGGCGGATGTCGTTCTTGCTCTGCAACTGCATCAGGCCGCCGACGCAGAAGGCGATCAGCAGGGCCAGCAGCGCGGGCGTGCGCATGCAACCGAGCAGCGCCTCACGCAGATGAATCAGGCGTTCGGCCAGGCGCAGCGGCCATTGCGCCGGGCGCAGTTGGACATTTTTCAGCAGCGCCGGCAGCAGGCAGACCGCCGACAGATAGGCACCGAGCAAGCCGGCAGCGGAGAACACGGCGATCTGCGTCAGCGCCGGGAACGGTGTCCAGGCCAGCGCCAGGTAGCCGATAACGCTGGTGATCAGGCTCAGGGTCAGCCCCGGCAAGGTCAGGCGCAGGGCCGGCCAGCTGCGCCACGGCTTGAGGCTCCAGCTCTTGGACAGATAGTGCAGCGGGTAATCGACGGCGACGCCGATCAGACTCGAACCGAGCACCAGCGTCATCACATGCATGTGGCCGAACAGCGCCACGCAGGCCACCGCGCCGAACAGCATGCCGACCAGCACCGGCACAAACGCCAGCAGCACGCCCCAGCGGCGAAACGCCAACAGCAGCAACAGCAGAATGCCGACCGTCGCGCCACCGCCGACCCAGGTCATTTCGCGGGTGGCTTGTTGCTGGCCGTTGGCGGCGTAGAGCAGGCCACTGGCGGCGAGCAACTGCACGCCGCTTTGCGCCGCTTGCTCGCGGCTGTGCTGGAGCAGCTCTGCCACCTGCAACGGCAGGTTCATGTCGAAGGCGTTGCCGGTGGTGCGCGCACGCAGCATCACCCAGCTCTTGCCGTCGGCCTCGGCGACCAGTGCGCCGCTGCCAATGTCCAGTTGCACTGCGCCATGTTTCGGCTGGCTGTTCTGGATGCGCCCGGTCAGGCCCAGCCAGTCGTCCTGGCTCGGCACCAGGGTGAAGCCGTTGAACGGATCGAACAGCGCCTGCACCCGCTGCTGGATGAACGCGTCGGGGTGCTCGCTGAGTAGCTGCCGATCATCCGCCGAGAGCATCGCCAAACGCCCTTGCAGCAATTGCTTGCGCAGCGCCGGCAAGTCGGCTTGCAGGTTCCATTGCACGGTTTCGAACAGACCGCTGGCCTGCCATTGTTCGCCCAGTTGCTGGGCCATGGTCAGCGCTTGCTGGCGATCGGCGTGGCCGACCAGCACCAGCATTTCGCGATTGAGCGGTTCTTGCATGCGCTGTTCGGCGCGCACTTCCAGCGCGTCTGGACTGGTCCCGGGTACCAGCTCCATGAGATTGGCCGACAGCGGCGCACCGTCGCGCCACTGCCAGGCAGCCAGCGCGACGACGGCCAGCAGCAGGCTCAGAAACAGCCAAGGCAGCCTGCGTTCACTCGGCAAAGTCATGTTGCTCCGCTTCACTCAGGGGTTGCTCGGCCGTGCTGTCCTGCATGCGCAGCAGGGTGCTGTCGCCCTGGGTTTCCAGCAGCTCGATGGTTTGCACAAGGGCGCCGCCATCGATATTGATCTGCTTGAACACTTGCTTGAGCAGCATCGAACGCGGCGTCAGAGTCAGTTGCCACTGCTGCGCCGTGCCGCTCAGGGCCAGTTCGAAATCCCGCTGCAAACCGCTGCTGTCACCTTGCAGTACGGCGAGGAACAAACGGTTCTGCTCGGCGCCGGCGCTCTTGTTCGGCAGCAGTTGCCAGCCGTTGGTGTCACGGCGGGCGATGCCATTGGCGGTGATGCGGTAATCCTGTTGCAGCGGAGTTTTCAACAGCCACAGCAAGCCATGATTTTTAGCGAGGACGAAGCTGCCCTTGCTGATCAGCGGCTGCGGCAGGGCGCGCAGGTGTTTTTCCTGAATGAACTGGCCGTGGATAACATCCGGTTTCGCCAGTTGTTCACTGAGTTGTTGCAGGTCGAAGGCATTGGCCCATGACGACACGGCCAGCAGCGTCAGTGCGCCAAGGCTTCTGAAAAACACATTCATCGCAGCATCCTTTCCACGGCATCGGTGAAGACTTTGGGTGAAGCCAGTTGCATCTCGCGGCTGCTGACTTCGACGGCGACCTGCACGGAGCTGGCGCGGGTCAGGCGTTCGCCGGTCTGCAGGTCGGTTATCAGGTAATTGATCTTCAGACGGTTTTCCCACTCGACCAGACTGGCGCGCACGTTAAGCCGCTGGCCGAACACCGCGCTGCGCACGTAGCGCAGTTGCAGGTCGATGATCGGCCAGGCGTAACCCGACTCGACCATGTGCGTGTAGTTATGGCCGATCTTGTCCAGCAGCGCACAGCGCGCGACTTCGAGGTACTTGACGTAATGGCCGTGCCAGACCACGTGCATGGTGTCGACGTCGAAAAACGGCACCAGAATCTCGGTATCGGCATGAAGCACTCCGGCACTACGCATGCAGCCTCCAGTGTTGCGCGGCGATGCGTTGCAGGCACAGGCGCAGTTCGCCTTCCAGCGCACGGTCTTCGATGACCGGCGGGAAGTCTTTGCCGAGTTCGTCGTGCATCGCCGCCAGTGCCGGCGGCAGCGGGCGCGCATCGGCGGCTTGAGCGCGCAGCCACACGCCCTGATTGGCGGCGAGCAGGGTGGCGGCGGCGACCTGTTCGGTCAGCTCCAGCACGCGAATCGCATCACGGGCGGCGATGGTGCCCATGCTCACCTTGTCCTGGTTGTGGCATTCGGTGGAGCGCGAGAACACGCTGGCCGGCATGGTGTTCTTCAACGCTTCGGCGGTCCAGGCGCTGGTGCCGATCTGCACGGCTTTGAAGCCATGGTTGATCATGGCCCGCTCGGCCGGGGCGCCGGAGAGGTTGCTCGGCAAGCCGTGGTTGTAGCGCTCGTCGACCAGCAACGCCAATTGCCGATCGAGCAGATCGGCGACGTTGGCCACGAGGTTTTTCAGGCTGTCCATGGCGAACGCAATGTGCCCGCCGTAGAAGTGTCCGCCATGCAGAACGCGCTCGGCTTCGGCGTCGATGATCGGGTTGTCGTTGGCGCTGTTCAGCTCGGTTTCGATGAAGCCGCGCAGCCAGTTCAGGCTGTCGGCCAACACGCCGAGCACATGCGGCGCGCAACGCAGCGAGTAACGATCCTGCAGACGATGCAATGGCGCGGTTGGCGCGTCGATCGCCAGATCCTTGCGCAACCACGCGGCGACCTGCATCTGCCCCGGGTGCGGTTTGGCGGCGAACAGACGTTCGTCGAAGTGCTCCGGATTGCCTTGCAGCGCGACGACGTTGAGCGCGGTAATGCGCGTGGCCAGTTGCAGCAGATAATCGGCGCGAGCGAAGGCGAGACAGGCGAGGCCGGTCATCACCGCCGTGCCGTTCATCAGCGCCAGCGCCTCTTTCGGGCGCAGCACCAGCGGCGTCCAGTCGAGCTCGCGATGCACGTCGGCAGCCTGACGACGTTCGCCACGGAACATCACTTCGCGCTCGCCGGACAGGGTTGCGGCGACATAGGACAGCGGCGTCAGATCGCCGCTGGCACCCACCGAACCCTCTTCGGGAATCAACGGCAGGATGTCGTATTCGAGAAACGCATGCAGACGCTCGAGCAGTTCGACGCGCACCCCGGAGACGCCGTGACACAACGACTGCAAACGCGCCGCCAGCACCGCGCGGGTTGCCTGCGCGTCGAGCAGTTTGCCCAGGCCGCAACCATGAAAAGTGTAGAGATGACGCGGCAGCGCCTCGACGTGATGCAGCGGCACCGCGATCACGCAGGAATCGCCGTAACCGGTGGTGACGCCGTAGATCACACCTTCCTTGTCCAGCAGCGAATCGAGAAACCGCGCGCCCTTGGCGATGCGCTCGCGATAGTCGGCGTCAGCCTGCAACTGCACGGGCGCCTGACGGTTGGCCAGGGCCAGCACGTCTTCGATGCGCAAAGGGCGTTCGCCGAAGGTTACCGGCTCATGGGTTGGCGTCGTCATCGGTCTTCCAGAAAGGGTAAAAGTTGAACCATTGCTGCGGGGCTTCGAGGCAATAGTGACTCAGGCGCTGCGCGTAGCGGGTGGCCCACTGATGAATGACCTGCTCGCGCTCGCGGCGTGTCCACACCACCGCGTCGGCGAACGGTTCGAGGGTCAGGCGATAGTGGCCGTCGGGTTGCTTGAGACACATCAGCAGGTTGACCGGGCACTTGAGCAGGCCGGCCAGTAACCACGGGCCTTGCGGAAATGGCGCCGGATGGCCGAGAAAATCCACCGTCACGCTGCGCCCACCGTGCAGTGGCACGCGGTCACCGGCAATCGCCAGCCACTCGCCGCGTTCCAGTCGTTCATGCAGTTGCAGCATGATCACCGGGTCGAGTTCGCTGACCTGGATCAGGCGCAGATTGGTCGCCCCGGCCTCGCCAAGCAAGCGGTTGAATTGCTCGGCATGCTTGGTGTGCACCAACACATTCATGGTCACCTTTTCGCCGATCTCCGCCAGCGCCCGGCACACTTCGAGATTGCCCAGATGCGCGCCGACCAGCAGTTGCCCGCGACTGCCGCGCAACTGCTTGCGCAGCAGCGCCGGGTCGATGATTTCGATCTGCTCGATGCTCAGCTTGCCGTTCCATACGTCGAGCTTGTCGAGCAGCGAATCGGCAAAGGTCATGAACTGGCCGAACACCCGCCAGTGACTCGGGCGCAGATCGTCGCGCCGGCTCCACTCGGCCAGCCGCTGCTGGTACTGCCAGGCACTGCGTCGGGCGATGCGGCCGAACAGGAAGAAATACAGCACGATGCCATAAAGCAACGGACTGAGCAGGCGGCGGCCGAGGACTTTGGCGGCGAACGCGGTGAATTTCATCAGCAGGAAACTGCCGCGCTCTTCGCGGTCGGCCCAGTGCTTCTTCTCGACTTCTTCACTCATGGTTTCCACCGCCGCCAGAGAATCAGCGGCCAACGCAGCAACATGCCGAAGAACAGCCGCGTGTGCATGCTGGAAATCAGCGCGTTGTCATGGAACAGGCGAAAGTGCGATACACCGTCCAACGGGTAATGCACGCTGGTCTGCAGCCAGCGCATCGGCTGATTGCGCCAGGCCAGACGCACGAGAATGTCCGAGTCGAAATCCATGCGTTTGCCGACTTTCGCCGAGTCAATCACCGCCAGAGTCGGCGCCAACGGATAGACACGGAAGCCGCACATCGAATCGCGAATCTGCAACGACAGGGTGTTGATCCACACCATCACGTGGGTCAGGTAGCGTGCGTACAAACGCCCTTTCGGCACGCTCTCGTCGAACAGCGGATAGCCACAGATCATCGCCTCGGGATGGGCGCGGGATTCGCCGACGAAGCGCGCGACGTCGTGCAAATCGTGCTGACCGTCGGCATCGACCTGCAAGGCATGGCTGTAGCCCAGACGCGAGGCTTCGCGCAGACCGGTCATCACCGCGCCGCCCTTGCCCTGATTGGCCGTCAGGCGCACCAGAAAAACCCTGTCGCCCTCGGCCAGTGCGTCGAGCACCCGCGCGCAGGACGGCTCGCTGGCATCGTCCACCAGAATGCACGGCAGACCTTGTGCGAGCAGGGCATCGACCACGGTGGTGATCGCGGTTTCGTGGTTGTACACCGGGATTACGGCGCAGGGGTTATGCATGGGCAGGCCCCAGGAGAATGCGTCCGCTGGAACACGTCGCCGTGTCATTGCGATAAGCGAAATACAACTTGCCGCGCTCGGCATCGAAACGCAGATGCAGCTGGATTTCATCACCCGGGCGCACCAGTTGCTGGAATTTCAGCACTTCCATTCCGGCAAACGCGCCGTCCAGATTCAGCAACTGCCGACCCAGATTCAGCGCCCATTCCACCTGCACCACACCGGGCAACACCGGTGCCTTGGGAAAGTGTCCGCTGAAGTAGGCCAGATCCAGCGGCACGCTGAGTTGCAGGCTCCACTCGCCGTCGCTTGCACTTTGCTCCAGCACTTCGGGAATTTTCGGCCGTGCGGCCAGCAGCAGCGCTTCGACGTCGGCTTGCGCCAGTTTGCCCTGGCTGTTCAACGGCATTTGCCGCAGCAGGCGCCAGCGTCGGGGCAGGGCGAGGGCTTCGCAATGTTGGCTCAGATGTTTGCGCAGGGTTTCGGTCAGTTCACGGCGGCCGTGCTCGCGCAGGGCGAACAGACCCGATTCGCTGAGCACCAGCAGCGCACCAAGCGAAGCGCGGTTTTCCTGCACGACACCGAGGCGCGCCTCGGCGACCCAGTCATGGGTTGCCAAGGCATGCTCAAGCATCGGCAGCGAGATGCGTTTTTCTTCCAGTTTGACGATGCGGTCCAGACGCCCCAGCAGCTCGAAGCGACCATCGGCGGCAATGCGCGCGGCATCGGCGCTGTGTTCGACATGGCCGGCAGGCAAATAAGGCGAGGTGATCAGCAGGGCGCCGTCGCTGTCCTGGCTCAGTTCGACGCCAGCAAACGGTTGCCACAACGACTCGCCCTGACGCCAGGCAATGCCGCCGGTTTCCGAGCTGCCGAGGATTTCCGTCGGCCATTGCTGCAAGCGCTGTTGCAGGCTTTGCGCCGCTTCCGACGGCAACGCGCCCCCGGAGGAAAACACCCGGCGCACCGCACTCAGGGCCGGCCAGTCGAGGTTGTCGCCCATGCGCTTGAGCAGCGCCGGGCTGGCGACCCAGGCGAAGGCCGGGTATTCGCGGCTGGCGCGCTGCAAGTCTTCGGAAAAGGCCAGTTGCCGGCGCACAAACGGGCGCCCGGCGCACAATGGCCACAACACGCGAAACAGCAGGCCATAGATGTGTTGCGTGGCGACGCTGCCGATGATGCAGGCTTCACCGAGGTCTGCGCCCCACAACTGCTCCAGCGCTTCGACCTCGTTGGCCAACTGGCGCAAGGTCTTGTCGATGCGCTTGGGTTCGCCGCTGGAGCCGGAAGTGCACAGGCTCAGGCGGCATTGATCGAGATCCAGTTCTGCACCGGGCAGGCCGAGCTGAGTGAAGTCGTGCAACTGGGCGTCGCCGGGTTGATCGGTCAGCCATAGATCGACTTCCTGCGACCAGCGCTGACGCGTCTGCGCTTGCAGATCCGCCGGCAGCAACACGCTGACGCCGGCACGCCACGCGCCGAACAGGGCGATGGCGAGGTCGGCGGCATCCTCCAGATGCACGGCCAGCCTTTTCACGCCTCGGCTTTGCAGACCCGCGGCGACGCTCAAGGCCTGCGCTCGCAGTTGCGTGTGATCGAGTGCCGGCGCCTGGCAGATCGCGCGTGCCGGCAGTGCCTTGAGCAACAGCTGCTCAAGTTTTATCCAATTCATGTACGGCCTCTTACCCGTTGTCGTATCAGCCATTCAATGGCAAACATCAGGCCGATCAATCCATAGGAGATCAGGCCGGTGTACAACATCCACCAATCCAGCGGCGCCCACAGGGTGAGGAGGGCAGCGCACAAACCGTTGCAGAAGAAAAACACGCTCCAGGCCAGCGTGACCTTGCGCGTATAGCGAATGGCAACCTCCGGCAGTTCCGGCTCGCGTAAGCGCGCCAGACGCTCGACCATTGGCGGGCCGTATTTCAGGCTGGCGCCGAACAGCACCAGCATGAATGCGCTGATCAGCACCGGGTACCAGCGCAGCAGCTGCGGGCTGTCGAACACCGCCAGCAGCAGGCAGAACACCATCGCCACGCACGCCATCCACAGGCTGCCGGGCTTGCGTTCGCCGGTCAGAGCGCGCGCCAGCCACAGGCTGCCCAGCAGCAGTGCAAATTGCCACGGGGCGAAATGCTCCATGCCGAAATACACCGCAAAGGGGTACAGCAGACCGGCCAGCAGCAGGCCCAGGCCGATCAGTCGGCTCATGCGGCCGGTTGAACCAGACGGAACACCGCCTCGACCACGTCACCGACGGTGCGCACCGATTTGAATTCTTCGGCGGCGATTTTCTTGCCGGTCTGGCGTTTGATGTGATCGATCAGGTCAACCGCATCGATGCTGTCGATTTCCAGATCCTGATACAGATTGGCGTCCATGCTTACGCGGGCCGGATCCAGCTCGAACAGCTCGACCAGGGCATCGCGCAGGGTGTTGAAGATATCGTCACGAGTTTGCATGGTCCGGTCTCAAGCTGCCTGTTTTGCCGTGACGAATGCCGCAAGGCTGGCCACGTTGGTGAAATGGTTGCGGGTGTCTTTGGCATCGGCGTCGATCTTGATGCCGTATTTTTTCTGGATCGCCAGGCCCAGTTCCAGCGCGTCCACGGAGTCCAGGCCGAGGCCTTCGCCGAACAATGTCTGCTCGTCGCCGATGTCCTCGGGGCTGATGTCTTCGAGGCCCAAGGCGTCGATGATCAGCAGTTTGATGTCACGCACCAGGCTAGCGGTGTTCTGATCGCTCATCTGCGGCGAGCTCCTTAATAAAATAGTCATGCAAATAATCGTTGAGCTTGCGCGAGGCCTGCGGTGCGGGGCCTTGCGCGGCGAAGGTCTGTGGGTCTATATCGGCCCCCACGCGAAAACTGAAGTGCACGCGGCGATGGGGGATGCGATACCACGGCTCGGCTTTGGTCAGGGTGGTCGGGCTGACCTTGATGATCACCGGGGTAACGATTTTCGCACCGCGCAGGGCAATTGCCGCCGCGCCCCGATGAAAGGCCGGCGCCTGCCCCGGCTGAGTGCGGGTGCCTTCGGGGAAGATGATCAGAGTCTGGCCGTCCTGCAACGACTGCGCGGCTGCGTCGAGCATGTCCATGCTGCCGTCGTTGCTGATGTACTCGGTGCGGCGCAGCGGCCCACGAGTGAACGGGTTTTCCCAAAGGGTTTTCTTCACTACGCAATTGGCGTGGCGCACCAGACCGATGAGAAACACCACATCGATCAGCGACGGGTGGTTGGCGATGATCATCTGCCCCGGTCGGCCGAGGCGCTCGGCACCCTCGATGTTGTAAGTGAGCACGCCGGTGCGGGCCATGAAACGCACGAAAAACCAGAACAAGCGACTGACCGTACGCCGCGCGCGCAGGCGATGGACCAGCGCGTCACCGGGCAGGCAGCCGAGCAGCGGAAATACCAGCAGGCGCAGACACAGCCCGCCGAGCCCGAACAAGGCGAAGCTCGCAGCAGTGGCCAGCAGCCGCCAGTAGTAGGCGTCGCGGTGTTTGGCCGTCACGGGTTGCGATGCCAGGTCCATACACGATTTTTCCACGCATGTTGGCAGTCAGGTTGCTGGCCGAGCAGGGTTCGCAGCAGGTTGAGCGCGTGCGGCCAGTGCGCCTTGGACCGGGTTTCGGTGCTGCTGTTCAGGGTCAGCCGCCAGTCGGTACCGGGCGTGAGCAATAAACCCAGCGCGTAAGGGAATGGCACGTCATCGACCCACTGCGAATACGCCTCGGGCGGTTGCTCTTCGGTGATCACCAGCAGCACGGCCGGGGCGCCTTCTTCGAGCAGTGCGGCTGCTTCAAGCATGCCGTGTTCAAGGCCATCGCCAGCCGCCGCGAGGGCGGTCATTTCGCTGGTTTCACCGCGCATGATCGACCACAAACCGATGATCGCGTTATGCACTGAAAGGCTGAATTGGGTCGGCGACAAGGGCTGTTCGGTGGCCAGATCGCGGAGGATTTCAAACGTGCGTGGGGTTTCGCCGTGCCGCGAGACGAACACCAGCGGCAGATGGTCCCGGCCTTCGGCCAGCGGCCAGCCAACGCTGAAGGCCATCCGCGCCAGGCGGCTGAGGCGACGGCGTTGCATGGCCGGCAGAAACGACACATCGGGCGCGGCATCACTGCTCTGCAGCACGACCGGTTGTCGGCTCCAGGCCTGCCAGGCGTCCACGCTGTCGAGCCCCGGGGCCCACGCGCGCCATTGGGCGATGTTGAAGTTGATCACGGACATTCATCCCGCCCCTGCGGGCTTTCGTTGACGCGTTGAGTCGCCAGCGCCGCAGCAGGCTTGGCTTGGCGCAGGGCGCCGGGTGGCGCGCATTATCCCGGTGCGACGGGTGTGTAGCAAATGTTGGTTACATTTTGCCCAACAAAATGTACCGAGCGGTTCGCTGCATGGCTATCACTTGGCCATTATCCAGATTTGACGCGGCGTGTCTGTCAGGTGTCTCTGCGATGGCTGGCGGTTTTTTCCATGCCTGGGCGTCGGTTTTTACACCTGACGACGTAGTCCATGTCCGTGAAGGTAGCGAAGCGCGGTCACCGCCAACTACACTCGGTCATTCTTTGATACACGGAGGTTTGGTCATGCGGCGCGTGGTGTTCAATCAGAAAGGTGGCGTGGGCAAATCCAGCATCGCCTGCAATCTGGCGGCGGTCAGCGCCAGCGAGGGTTATCGCACGTTGTTGGTAGACCTCGATGCCCAGGCCAATTCCACTCAGTATCTGACCGGTCTCACCGGCGACGATATCCCGATGGGTATCGCTGACTTCTTCAAACAGACGCTGTCCTCCGGGCCGTTCTCGAAAAAGAATCAGGCGGACATCTATGAAACGCCGTTCGACAACCTGCACATCATTACCGCCACCGCCGAACTGGCCGACCTGCAGCCCAAGCTCGAGGCGAAACACAAGATCAACAAGCTGCGCAAGTTGCTGGACGAATTGTCCGAGGACTACGACCGAATCTATCTCGACACCCCGCCAGCACTGAATTTCTACGCGGTATCGGCGCTGATTGCCGCGGATCGAGTATTGATCCCCTTCGACTGCGACAGCTTTTCACGTCAGGCCCTGTACGGACTGATCGCCGAGATCGAAGAGTTGAAGGATGACCACAACGAAGGGTTGGAAGTCGAAGGCATCGTGGTCAATCAGTTCCAGGCGCGGGCCAGCCTGCCGCAGCAGATGCTCGATGAGTTGATCGCCGAAGGCTTGCCGGTATTACCGGTGTATCTGAGCAGTTCGGTGCGCATGCGCGAGTCGCACCAAGCGAGCATGCCGCTGATCCACCTCGATCCACGGCACAAGCTGACCCAGCAGTTTGTGGAACTGCACAATCTGCTGGAAGACCACTGATTCCCCGACTCACACGCAAATCTCCTGTGGGAGCGAGCCTGCTCGCGAAGAGGCCGGCACATTCAACATCGGCGCTGAATGATCGACCGCCTTCGCGAGCAGGCTCGCTCCCACAGGGTGGTCTGTGTTGGGTCAGATGCCTTGGCTACGCAGCCACGCCATCAACTGCGGCAATGGAAACGCACCGCTCTGCCGCGCCACTTCCTTGCCGTTTTTAAACAGAATCAGACTCGGAATCGAGCGAATCCCCAACTGCGCCGACAACTGCTGATTCGCTTCGCTGTCGAGCTTGGCCAGCCGACACTTGCCCGCCAGCTGCGCCGCAGCCTGTTCGAACACCGGCGCAAACGACTTGCACGGCCCGCACCAGTCCGCCCAGACATCCACCAGTAACGGCAGATCGCCCTTGATCTGACTGGCGTAATCGCCTTGCTTGAGTTCGAAAGGCTTGCTCAACAGCACCGCAGATTTGCAGCGTCCGCACTTGGGTTGATCGGCGAGACGCTCGGCTGGAATGCGGTTGACGCCGTTGCAGGAGGGGCAGGGGATGAGGAGTGGGGTGGTCATGATTGGTTCTCTGATAGGCAGTCTATAGAACTGATTTGGAGTCGATCTGCCAACTTATCAATGTCGCAACTGCTCACATTTTTCTCAAAACCGTTCCGGGATCGATGGCTGGTCTGAAGACCAATTCGGCGTTTTACGCTTGTCGTGAGGAGATCGCTTTGTCTTTATCTGCGTGCTACTTTTGTTGCACTAATCCAGGAATCGATGATTCCTATGCATCAAATCGGAGCGACATAATGTCCGTAACTTCCAAGATACGCCGCCAAGGCGGCGCTGCCGTCATTACGATTCCGCCCACGCTTTTAAAGTTGTTGCATCTGGAGGTTGGCGCACAGCTAGAGCTGAATGTGGTCGATGGCGAACTGATTGCTCGTCCAGCCGTAGCCGCTACGCGTAAGCGTTATAGTTTGTCAGAGCTACTCGAAGGCGCAGAAGAATTGCAGAAACTTAACGCCCAGACTAGCGAGACCCTTGAAGGTGATTCTGTCGGCCGGGAGCTGGGTTGATGGTGCGCCGCCAGCCCCCTCAGCGGGGTGACGTTTACTGGATTGATCCAAACCCAGTGGCGGGGCGGGAGATGATGAACAGACATCGCTTTGTGGTCATCACGCCCAGAGAGATCAACGCATTGGGCGTGAGCATGACGGTGCCTGTTACTAGCGGTGGGAATTTCAGCCGGAGTATGGGTTTGGCGGTCGCCATTACTGGCCACGAAACCAATGGTGTAGCGGTGTGTAATCAGGTTCGCAGTTTTGACATAGAACAACGGGTACGAGACGGCACGGCCAAATTCATCGAGCGACTGGATGACGTGACAATGTCTGACATCGTCGACCGTGTAATCAGTGCAATCGACCCGCTAAGCTGAAGCGCCTACGAAGAACAACTGATCTCCAAATGCTTTCCCCACTCCGGTGGCCGCTCGGCGTAACCCTCCATCCCCGGCTGCTCCTCAAACGGTTTGCTCAGCACCGCATGCAGTCGGCGTACCTCGGCATAATCCCCTTGTTCCGCCCCATCAATAGCCTTTTGCGCCAGATAATTGCGCAGGATGTACAGCGGATTGACGGCATGCATCCGTGCGCGGCGTTGTGCCTGATCGGCATTGCCGTCGCGGCCGACCCGGGCGACGTAGCGTTCGCCCCAGGCATCGAAACCTTTGATATCGACAAAATCGTCGCGCAGGCGGGCGATGGCCTGTTCGGCTGACTCTTCACCGAGGCGGCGGAAGAACAGCGTGTAGTCGACGCCGCTGTTCTGCATCAGTTGCAGCAGGTTTTCCAGCAGTTGCTGATCGTCGTCCTCGGCGGTGGTGAAGCCGAAGCGGCGGCGCATCAGGTCGAGGTAGTGCGCCTGGAACAGCGGCAGGTACAAGCCGAGGGTTTCGCGCAGGGCCTCGACGCTGATGAACGGCGTCAGTGCCTGGGCGAGGGCGCTGAGGTTCCACTGGCCCACCGGCACCTGATTGCTGAACGAGTAGCGGCCCTGATCATCGGAGTGATTGCAGATGAAATTTGCGTCGAAATCGTCGAGGAAGGCGAACGGGCCGAAGTCGAAGGTGATGCCGAGGATCGACATGTTGTCGGTATTCATTACGCCGTGGCAGAAGCCATAAGCCTGCCACTTGGCGATCAGCTCGGCGTTGCGTTCGACGATTTCGCGAAACATCGCCAGATACGGTTCCGGTTGCTCCAGGCATTCGGGGAAGTGCATCGCCAGCACATGCTCGCCAAGCTGTTTCTGCTGCTCGGGGCGCTTGGTGTAGTAGAAGTATTCGAAATGGCCGAAGCGGATATGGCTCGGCGCCAGACGCAGCACCATCGCCGCGCGTTCCTGCTTTTCCCGCCAGACCGGCGTGTCGGAGCCAATCACGCAGGCGGCCCGCGAAGATGGAATGTTCAGCGCGTACAGCGCTTCGGAAGCGAGAAACTCGCGAATCGATGAGCGCAGCACCGCGCGACCATCGCCCATGCGCGAAAACGGCGTTTGCCCGGCGCCCTTGAGGTGCAGGTCCCAGTGTTCACCGGCGTTGTTGTACACCTCGCCCAGCAGCAGACCGCGCCCGTCACCCAGTTGCGGGGTATAACCGCCGAACTGATGGCCGGAATACACCATCGCCCGTGGCTCGGCGTCGGCCCACAGCTTGTGGCCGCCGAACAGCTGCGCGAATTCTTCGGTTTCGGCGCTGGCCGCATCGAGATCAAGCAAGGCCAGAGCGGCCGGGCTGGCGACCACCAGACGCGGATTGTCGATCGGTTCGGGCAGCACGTGCGCGGAGAACGCGTCGCCCAGGCGGGCAAAGCGGTTGTCGAAAGTCAGTTCGTCGAGGGCTTTCACGGGCCGGCTCCAGCAGAATGTCCAAGCATTCTGCTGGGACCATGTCGGTTAGTCGAGTTTGCTCGGTGGCGGTTCCGGCAACGGTTTCTGCCCGTCGACGATCGGCACGATGGTTTTGTTCTCGGGTTCCACAGGCACCATCTTGTATTCCTGGCCGTGCAGGTTCTTCAGATAAACCTCCATCTGCCGGAACGAGATGTTGATGTGCTGCTTCTTGAACTCGCGATTGATGAAGCGGTTGACCTCATCCAGCACCGGGTTGCGGTCACCGAGATCGCGCACATGCATGCGCAGTTCGTGGTCGAGGGTGCTTTCGCCGAAGTTGAGGAAGTACACGTGTGGCTCAGGTTCTTTGAGCACACGCGGGTTCTCCCGGGCCGCTTTGAGCAGCAGTTCCTTGACCAGGTCCAGATCCGAACCGTAATCGACGCCCAGTTTCAGCGTGACGCGGGTGATGGTGTCGGTCAGCGACCAGTTGATCAGTTGCCCGGTGATGAACGTCTTGTTCGGGACAATGATGTCCTTGCGGTCAAAATCCGTGATGGTCGTGGCGCGGATGCGGATCTTGCTCACCGTGCCCGAGAGGTTGCCGATGGTGATGGTGTCGCCGATTCGCACCGGGCGTTCGAAGAGGATCATGATGCCGGAGATGAAGTTGGCGAAGATCTCCTGCATACCGAAACCGAGGCCTACTGACAGCGCCGCCACCAGCCATTGCAACTTGTCCCAACTGACGCCGAGGGTCGACAGGGTGGTGACAAAACCAACGCCGGCAATCACGTAGGACAGCAGCGTCGTTGTCGCATAAGCGCTACCCTGGGCCAGGTTGAGCTTGGACAGCACGAACACTTCGAGCAGACCGGGCAAGTTGCGCGCCAGCGCGAAGGTGATGCCGATGATGATCAGCGCGCCGAGCATGTCGCCGATGCTGATCGGCACCATGCTCATGTTGGCGCCAGTGCCGCTGGTGTATTCGTAAAGGGTGATGTTGTCCAGATACGAGAACACCGAAATCAGGTCCGACCAGACCCAGTACAGCGCCGCGATGAAACCGCCGAGCAGGGCCAGACGGATCAGGCGCAGGGACTGCTCGTTGACCTTTTCAATGTCCAGCGTCGGCTCTTCGATCACCGCTTCGCCGTCGCCGGCCTCTTTTGCCGCCTGCCGTTTGGCCAGTGCGCGCTGATAAGCCAAACGCCGCGCGGCAACGCTCAAGCCACGCACGAAGGTCGCCTCGATCACCAGCCAGAACATCAGCAGGTACAGGGTGTTGATCAAGCGGTCGCTGAGTTTCAGCGCGGTGTAGTAGTAGCCGAAGCACACCGCGACAAACAGGGCGATCGGCAGCAGGGTGAACATCACTCCGACGGCTTTGCGGAACAGCGAAGCGTTCTGGTGCGTCGGGCTGCTGATCAGCAGGCGACTGAGCAGCCATGCCATCAAGGCGTAGCAGGTCAGCACCACCGGCATGCCGAGCACGTCATCGGCCAGCGCCGCTGGTTGCAATTCGGCGACGGCCACCACGGCCACCAGCGCCATGACCACAAGGCCCAATCGACGCACCCAGCCCTGAAGGAACTCGACCTGCGGTTTTTCCCAGCGGAAGTGCAATTCCGCCACGCCACCCGGCGCAAGAATCCGGTACGCGGTGTAGAACACCAGCCAGGCCTGGCCCATCTGCAACAGCGCCGCGCCCATGTTGGCGTTCTGCCCGCGCGCGTCGATCTGCAGGGCCAGGCCGCACAGCGCCAGACCCAGCGCCACCGGCATCGCCAGCAGGATGTTGATCAGAATCGCCTGCGGCGTGTGCCACTGGCTGTCGCGCTTGAAGTGGCCGATGTCCTGGTGAACCTTGTTGAGTCTTCCGTATAGGGCCTTGCGGCGCCACAACAGGGCGCCGATCAGCAGCGCCAGAGGCAAGAACAGCAATGGCCGCTGGGTCAGGCCGTCAGCCAGTTCGCTCAGGCTCGACGCCCACGGCAGGGTGTTGACCTGTCGCTCGAGACGTTCGGGCACACCGCGCATCCATTCCACGTCCAGCGGCTTGTTGCTGGGGATCCAGAACATCTGTTCGTCGAGGGTCGCGCGCAGGCTTTGCGCGGTGCTCAGCAATTGTTTCTGGTTGAGCTGCAGGGTGATCGATTCGTTGAGCATCGCGCTCAACTCGCGGTTCAGCCGCTCGAGCAGATCAGCGCGGGTGTTGGCCAGATCGAGCAGGCTCTTGCGCAACTGCGGGGTGACCTGCTCCGGCGGCTGCGTGGCGAGCAAATTGTCGACGTAGGTCGCCGGATTGCTCAGCAGCTCCCGCTGCTGGCTGACATCGAACTGATACAGGCGAATATCGGCAATCTGGTCGGCGAGGTCGCGGTCGACCTTCAAGTGCGGCAGCGCCTGCTTCTGTTTGTAGAGGATTTTCGACAGCAGCAGGCTGCCCTTGAGCACGTTGATTTGCTCGTCCAGTGCCGAATCGCTCTGGGTCAGGGTGTCGAGTTGCTGTTTGGTCTGCAGGTTCTGCTGCGTGACTTCGTTGAGACGGTCGGTGCTCTTGAGCAAATAGTCGGAAAGCTTGAGATTGGTCGCGCTCTCACTCGCCAGCAGGCTGCTGCCGCCGGCCTTCTGCGCTTCGATCGATTGCTGGGTAACGGTTTCCTGCGACTGCGCCAGACGTTTCTGGTTGATCAGGGTTTGCAGTTCCTGGATCTCGCGGTCGAGACGATCGGATTTTTCCGAGAGCAAGTCATGCTGAGCGTTGCCCAGATCCTGCAACTGGGTGTTGCCGGCCAGTTCCTGGCGGCGCAGTGGAATCAGTGCATTGAGTGCGGCGAGTTCGGCGTTCAACTGGTCGCGCTGTTCGGCGGTGACCGTTTTGCCGGTGTCCTTGCCGGATTTGAGGATGGTGTTGATCTGCTGGATGCGCGTCTGGCTGGCGGAAATCTCCGCCTGAGCGCGCTCGGGGCGAGTCTGCGCGGTGATGATCAGGCTGTTGGCTTCGGCCAGGGCTTTTTGCAGGTCGCTCTGCTGGGTCGAGCGATCGGTAAGGATCTGCTCCAGTTGCTGAATCGACTCCTTCGGAAAACGCTGCGCGACCGGCACCGGTGCGGTGGCCTTGAGGCGGCTGAGTTCGCGGGTATTTTCAATCGTCTGCTTCGGCGCGTTGGCCAGCTGACGCTTGAGATCGATCAGTTTCTGCTCGTAATCACGCTGGTTGTTCAGCTGATTGAGGGTGTTCTGCAGCACGGTCTGCAGGGTCTTCTTGTCGGCGTCCGGCAGTTTACTGTCGGCCAGCTTGTCGAGGCTGGCCTGCACGGCATCGCTGGACGGTGGTTCGGCAGCATGCAGCGGGCCGACGACGAGACTGAGGCCCAGCAGGGCCGCGGCGAAAAAGGAGCGCAGGGTAGGCATAGAGACCGGTCAAGCAAGTGAGAGTGGGAGCAGTTTAGAGGAAGAGTCCGGGGCCCGGGCGACTTCCTTCGGGGAATCTGACGCCCACTTTGCCGATCTTGTTCCCGTCCATGACCGCCACCGTCCAGTGGGTGTTGTTCCACTCCACCTGGTCGCCGACGATGGGAGCACCCCCGACTTTTTGCGCAATGAACGCGCCCAGGGTCATGTCCGGATCGATGCCTTCGGCCGGCAAGCCATACAGCGCTGCAACCGCTTTAAGCTGGGCGTCTCCTTCGAGCACGAAGTCGCCGAAGAAACGCAGATCGAGGCCGCGTTGCGGTGCCTGGCTGAACAGTTTGCCGAGGGCCGGCAAGTTGTGTTCATGGCCAATAACACACAGCAAATCATCGACTTCCAGCACCGTACTACCCGACGGATGGAGCAGTTGCTGGCCACGAAACAGCGCCGCGATGCGTGTGCCTTCGGGCATTTTCAGCTCACGCAGGGGCGAGCCGATGCACCATTTCTCCGCGCCGAGCTTGTAAACGAACAGTTCCCACTCGCTGGTGACGTGCACTTCCAGTGCCGCCCGGGAAATCGGCGCGGGTTCCGGCGGCACCGTCACCTTGAGCAGCTTGGCCACCCACGGCAGGCTCGTGCCCTGCACCAGCAGCGACACCAACACGATGAAGAACGCCAGATTGAAATACAACTGCGCTTGCGGCAGCCCGGCCATCAGCGGGAATACCGCGAGAATGATCGGCACCGCGCCGCGCAGGCCGACCCAGGAAATAAAGGCTTTTTCGCGACCGTGGAAGGCCTTGAACGGCAGCAGGCCGACCATCACCGACAGCGGCCGCGCGAAGAGAATCATCCACAGCGCCAGACCGAGGGCGGGCAGAGCGATCGGCAGCAGATCGTGGGGCGTGACCAGCAGGCCCAGCACCAGGAACATGCCGATCTGCGCCAGCCAGGCCATGCCGTCGAGCATATGCAGAATGCCGTGGCGGCTGCGCACCGGGCGGTTGCCGATCACCAGACCGCACAGGTAGACGGCGAGGAAGCCGCTACCATGCAAGGCGTTGGTCAGCGCGAACACCACCAGACCGCCAGCAATGATGAGGATCGGATAGAGCCCGGCGGCGAGATTGATGCGATTGACCAGTTGCAGCATCACCCAGCCGCCGCCCAGACCGATCACGCCACCGATGCCGAATTCGCGGATCAGGTGGGTCAGCAGGCTCCAGTGCAGGCCGGTTTCGCCGCTGGCGAGCATGTCGATCAGGGTCACGGTGAGAAACACCGCCATCGGGTCGTTGCTGCCGGATTCGATTTCCAGACTGGCGCTGACTCGTTCGTTGAGGCCTTTACCGCCGAGCAGCGAGAACACCGCAGCGGCGTCGGTCGAGCCGACGATGGCGCCGATCAGCAGGCCCTGAATCAGATTGAGGTCGAACAGCCACGCAGCGGCCATGCCGGTCAGCCCGGTGGTGATCAACACCCCGACCGTGGCCAGCGACAGCGCCGGCCACAAGGCCACGCGGAAACTCGACACCCGCGTACGCAAGCCGCCGTCGAGCAGGATCACTGCCAGGGCGAGGTTGCCGACCAGATAGGCCGTCGGGTAGTTATCGAAAATGATCCCGCCACCATCGACCCCGGCAGCCATGCCGACCGCGAGAATGATGACCAGAATCGGAATGCCGAGACGTGAAGAAAGAGAACTGACAAGAATGCTTGCGCCTACCAGCAACGCGCCGATCAAGAACAGGCTGTTGATGGTCGTCGCATTCAAAGGCAGTACTCCAGAAGCGTAAAGACGAGGCACAAACTGACCATGCAGTCTGCGTGCCAGCGATTCTAACCTGTTGAAATGTGATGCTGTCAAAAAGCTTTTTTGCAAAATCACCCTGGAAATGCGGCGAATGATGACTGTGGCGAGGGGATTCATCCCCGTTCGGCGGCGCAGCCGTCGTAAAACCGCTGTACGCGGATCCTTAAAGGGAACCGCATACGCTGCTTTTGGGGCGGCTTCGCCACCCAACGGGGATAAATCCCCTCACCACAGGGGAAGCTCCAGTGAGGTGTGTTACAGGCTGAACCGCCCAACCATGTTGTTCAAATCCAGCGCCAAGCGCGACAGCTCATTGCTCGCCGCGCTGGTCTGATTGGCGCCGGTCGCCGACTGCACCGACAGATCGCGGATGTTGACCAGATTGCGATCGACTTCCCGCGCCACCTGCGCCTGCTCTTCGGCGGCGCTGGCGATGACCAGGTTGCGCTCGTTGATTTCGACGATAGCGCTGTTGATGGTGTCGAGTGACATCCCGGCGCCACGGGCGATGTTCAGCGTGGATTCGGCGCGCTCGGTGCTGTTGCGCATCGAATCCACGGCGTGTTCGGTGCCGCTCTGGATGCTGCCGATCATGCGTTCGATTTCGCTGGTCGACTGCTGGGTGCGATGGGCCAGTGCGCGCACTTCGTCGGCCACCACGGCGAAACCACGCCCGGCCTCACCGGCACGGGCCGCTTCGATTGCTGCGTTCAATGCCAGCAGGTTGGTCTGATCGGCGAGGCCACGAATCACGTCGAGCACCTTGCCGATGTCGCGGGATTCATTGGCCAGGTCGCCGATCAGCGACGCGGTGCTCTGCACATCGGCGCTCATGCGTTCGATGGCGCTGACGGTTTCCTGCACCAGATCACGACCGTCGCCCGCCGAAGTGGTGGCGTTTTTCGAGGCTTCCGAAGTGCTGACCGCGTTGCGCGCGACTTCTTCGACGGCGCTGGTCATCTCATTCACCGCAGTGGCGGCCTGCTCGATTTCGTTGTTCTGCTGGGTCAGGCCGCGAGCACTTTCATCGGTGACGCTGTTCAGCTCTTCCGCAGCAGACGCAAGCTGTGTGGCCGAACCGGAGATGCGCTGCAGGGTGTCGCGCAGCTTCGATTGCATCTTCGCCATCGCCGCCAGCAGGCGCCCGGCTTCATCTTCGCCATCGACATGGATCGGCTGGGTCAGGTTGCCTTCGGCGATGGTTTCCGCCGCCTCGAGTGCCTTGGAAATCGGCTTGGTAATGCTCACGGTCAGCAGCCAGGCGAACAGCAGGGTCAGGCCGCTGGCGATCACCAGCAGAGTGACGACCAGATCGAACGACATCGAGTACTGATCCTTGGCGCCCTGATCAGTCTCGGCAATTTGCTGAGTATTGATCTCCAGCAGACGCGCAAGTGCGGTGTTGACGGCCTCTGAGTTGCTCAGCAAATCATTGTTGAGCATCTGCTGCAACTCGGCGATCTGGTTGTTGCGCGACAGGGTTTTCATGCGTTCTTCAAGCTGACGGTACTGCGCCAGCAACTGCACGTACTGATCGTACGCCGAGCGCTCCTCCGGGCTGGAGATCAGCGGCTCATAGGCGCGTTGCGCATCGGCGATCTGGCGGTTGCGCATGTCGAACAGTTCGATGGTTTTCTGCTGCACGTCGGGTTCGCGATTGATCAGCAAACGATAGGACAGCACGCGCAGGCGCAGGGTCAGTTGGGTGAATTCGTCCAGAGCCTTGATCGACGGCACGCTGGCGGTGGCGATGTCTTCGCCGGCCGCGCGGATCTTGCTCATCTGGTTCAGCGCAAACACGCCGAGGATCAACATCAGGCCGCCGATCAGGGCGAAGCCGGTGAACGCCCGTGGGGCGATATTCATATTGCGAAGGGACATGGGCGGATACCGAAAAGGGCCGCATCCATGCGGGCTGAGACTGCTGTATGGGTGACTTATCGGTCATACGACTAAAGTCTTGAGGTGGTGTGCGTATTTGTCGCAGACAGGCTTGAGCGACGAAGTGCAGGAACCAGATCGACCAATCACAGTCTTTTAAACTCGCGAGAACGCTTGCCCGCCAGGAAAATCAAGGCCTTGCGCCGGTTTAACCCTAGCATCCGTGGTGACTTTTCTTTATCGTACGCGCCCTTTGAAAAACGCTTGGAAGATCAAAATGTTGGAAGCATCCCTCAGCCAATTGGAACAGCTCGTCAGCGACCTGGTGCAACAGAACCAGACCCTGCTGCAGACCAACCAGACCCTGTCCACGGAACTGGCCCAGGCCAAGGATGAAAACGAAAACCTGCAACTGAACCTGATGGAGCAGGAAGAAAAACACGGCGCCACCGCCGCGCGCATCCAGGCGCTGGTTGATCGCGTCAATGCCGGTCCTGTCAGCGCATGAACCACGGCACAGCAGGGGTAAAAGTCATCTCCATTCTCGGCGAGGACTATTCGATCAAGGCACCGGCCGGGGAAGAACAGACCCTGCTGGACGCGGCGATGATGCTCAAGGCAGCGCTGGAAGACACCAAGCGCAAATACCCGACGCTGATCGGCGACCGTTTGCTGGTGCTGGCGGCGATGAATCTGTGCTCGCAGCAGATCGAAATGAAAAAGCAGCACAAAGAAGAACTCGAGCGTTATCAAGAGCAAGTCAGCGCCACGGTCGAGACGATTGCCAAGACCATCAATCAGGTTTGACGGGTCGCCAGAATCTCGTCGCCCCTCAACGGAGCGCTCTGTTCAGGGGCGCTTCAGGCGATGACCAGTTCGCAGCGATATCGACCGCCAGACTCGAAAATGTTTTTTGCAGTTATGGTGCGTTTGCGTCCGTTGAAATCAAACGTTTCGTCCTTGCTGGCAGCCCAAAGCATAACGTCATGGGAGATAGGTTGCTCAGACACCAGCGTTTCATCTTTCAAAGACACTTCAATTTTGTAGTCGGGATCGCTGGCGGCGAAGTGTTTTGCGGTCACTACCGCGTCGTTTTGACCTCGTCGTAGCGTATCGCCGATTTTTATGTGCAACAGCATGAGGTCAAGAGATTCGCTTTCTGTCGACTTTAGCTCGTCCATATCCGTATCCGTTGTGTGTTTTACCATATGAAGGTTCAAGGATACGCGGCCATTGCTTCGGCGGAACCTGTCAGGTTTTACAGGTGACAGGACAAGCGTTTTGTGGGTGTGCAGCAAAGCAACTGGATATGATCAGGCTGAGCTGATGCGTGATCAGGTCCCTGCGCAGGCAAGCCACTCGCACCGGGATCACGCCCAGAGACCCTGTGGGAACGGACTTGCCTGCGAAGAGGGAATAAGCCGCTACGCACGATCGAGATCAGAACCACTCCTCCCGCATCCCCAGACACGTATCATCCCGCGCCTCCAGCAAATCCAGCTCATGCTGGCAACCCGGCACTTCCCATGTCAGGAAATACCGCGCCGCCTGCAACTTGCCCTTATAGAAGTCGACATCCGCCGCATTCCCTTTGGCCAGGCCTTCCTCGGCGCGAATCGCCTGCTCCAGCCAGCGCCAGCCGATCACTGCGTGACCGAACACTTTCAAGTACAGCGCCGAGTTCGCCAGGCTGCTGTTGACCTTGCCTTGGGCCAGATCCGTGAGCAGGCCGATGGTCACGGTTTGCAAGCGGGCCACGACTTCCTCCAGCGGTTCGCGCAGTGCATCCAGCGAGTCGTATGCAGTGGCACGTTCGGCCGTATTGGCGATCAATCGAATCAGCTGCTTGAGACCGGCGCCACCGTTCTGCGCCAGCTTGCGCCCGAGCAAATCCAGCGACTGGATGCCGTGAGTGCCTTCGTGGATCGGATTCAAGCGGTTGTCACGGTAGTACTGCTCCACCGGGTACTCACGGGTGTAGCCGTGGCCGCCAAGAATCTGGATCGCCAGTTCGTTGGCTTTGAGGCAGAACTCCGATGGCCAGGATTTTACGATCGGCGTCAGCAGGTCCAACAGCTCATGAGCCTGTTTGCGTTCGGCTTCGGTTTCCAGCGTGGTGGTGTCATCGAACAACCGCGCGGCGTACAGGCCGAGGTCAAAAGCCCCTTCGACGTAGGACTTCTGCGTCAGCAACATGCGTCTGACATCGGCGTGCTGAATGATCGCCACCGGCGCTGTGCTCGGATCCTTGCTGTCCGGCACCCGACCTTGCGGACGTTCGCGCGCATATTCCAGTGAATACAGGTAACCGGCATAGCCGAGCATGACCGCGCCCATACCGACGCCGATCCGCGCTTCGTTCATCATCTGGAACATGTAGCTCAAGCCATGGTGTGGTTTGCCCACCAGATAGCCGACGCACTTGCCGTTATCGCCGAAGTTCAGCGCCGTTGATGTGGTGCCGCGCCAGCCCATCTTGTGGAACAAACCGGCGAGCAGCACGTCGTTGCGCTGGCCGAGGCTGCCGTCGTCGTTGACCAGAAACTTCGGCACGATAAACAGCGAAATACCTTTCACCCCCGGTGGGGCGTCCGGCAGTTTGGCCAGAACCATGTGCACGATGTTTTCCGACAGCGGATGATCGCCGCCGGAAATGAAGATCTTGTTGCCTTTGAGGCGATAGGTGCCGTCGGATGCGGGCTCGGCGCGGGTGCGGATATCCGACAGCGACGAACCGGCATGGGGCTCGGTCAGGGCCATGGTGCCGAAGAAACGTCCGTCGATCATCGGTTGCAGGAAGCGCTGTTTCTGCTCTTCGCTGCCGAAGCTCTCGATCAGATTGGCCGCGCCCATGGTCAGGAACGGGTATGAGGTCGACGCTGCGTTGGCGGACTGAAAGTGCGCGAAGCAGGCTTGCGACAGCAGGGTCGGCAATTGCATGCCGCCGGCCTCGAAGCTGCGTGCGGCGTTGAGGAAGCCAGCCTCGAGAAAGGCATCCACCGCCGGTTTCACTTCGGGAATCAGAATGGCCTGGCCATCTTCATAGCGCGGCTCGTTTTCATCGCCCTTGCGGTTGTGCGGGGCGAAATACTTTTCGGCGATGTTGCGCGCGGTGCCGATGGCGGCGTCGAAAGTCTCGCGATTGTGCTCGGCAAAGCGCTCGCGCCGGGTCAGGCCCTCGGCATCGAGGACTTCGTACAGCTCGAAAGCCAGATTGCGGGAACTGAGCAGCGTCTCGGACATGGCGGCCTACCTGGAAATTGGGGTTGGGCCGAGTCTAAGCGTGCTGATAAAGACTGAACAGGATGATTGATAAGCGTGATGTTGGAGCCGCGCGCGGACTTAACAGGCGCCGAAAACAACTGTGGGAGCGAGCCTGCTCGCGAAAGCGGAGGGTCAGGCAACATTGATGTCGACTGAAACGCCGTTTTCGCGAGCAGGCTCGCTCCCACAGAGTATTGCGTACCAGGCGACCATTGCGGTCGCCTGGATTTACAGCGGTTTAACCGATCGTCATCAAGCTGGCATTACCCCCCGCCGCAGCGGTGTTGACGCTCAATGCCCGCTCGATCACCAGACGCTCCAGGGCAATGTTGGTCTCGCCCTGGGACAGGCCCTGAACGCCAACGATTGCACCGCCACGCTGGGCGATCTGCTGGCAGACGCCGCGCAACTGGTCGGAGTGACCGTGATGCAGCACGGCATCGAACACCACTTCGTCCTTGTTCCAGTCGGCAACGCGTTTGATCCGCGCCTGGACTTCCTTCGGCAGACGGGCGAACAAGGCCTTGCTCAGCTCGGTTTCCGGCCACACTGCCGAACCGCCCACCGCCAGCACCGCCGCCAGTTGCGTCAGCAGATCACCTTCAACTTCCGCCAGGCACAGCACGTGTTCGCGCGGCAGGATCGCGTAGCTGTTTTTCTCGCCGGTCGGGCCAGCCAGCACGCGGGTGATGCCGCTCTGCGATTGCGCAGCGTACTGAACGCACAGGGTGCTCAGGTCAGCGAACTTGTTGTTGTCGGCCCAGGCTTTCAGGGCGTTCAACGATTGGCTCATGGCATCGCGCAAACGCACGTCCGGGGCGCTGATGGCGTCACCGCGAGCGAAGGATTGCTCGATTGCGTCGCTAGGGCGCGTCGACAGCAGGCGGTACAGATACAGCGGGCCGCCGGCTTTCGGGCCAGTACCCGAGAGGCCTTCGCCGCCGAATGGCTGCACGCCGACCACGGCACCGACGATGTTGCGGTTGACGTAGACGTTACCGGCGTTGACGTTGTCGATCACCTTGGCGATGGTCTCGTCGATGCGCGTGTGCACGCCCAGCGTCAGGCCGTAACCGGAGGCGTTGATCTGGCCGATCAGTTGGTCCAGCTCCTTGCGCTTGTAGCGCACCACGTGCAGTACCGGGCCGAAGATTTCGCGTTGCAGTTCGTCGAAGCTTTCCAATTCGATCAGGGTCGGCATGACGAAGGTGCCGCGCTTGACCTCTTCGCTGTCGGCAATCGCCACCTGGTAAACATTGCGACCTTTGTCGCGCATGCCCTGGATGTGCTTGTCGATGCCGGCCTTGGCTTCGGCGTCGATCACCGGGCCGATGTCCACGGACAGACGCTCGGGGTTGCCGAGACGGCTTTCGGCCATGGCACCCTTGAGCATTTCGATGACGCGATCGGCGGAATCTTCCTGCAGGCACAGCACGCGCAGTGCCGAGCAACGCTGACCGGCGCTGTCGAAGGCCGACGACACCACGTCGATTACCACTTGTTCAGTCAAAGCCGAGGAATCGACGATCATCGCGTTCTGGCCACCGGTTTCGGCGATCAGCGGAATCGGACGGCCCTGGCTGTCGAGACGGCCAGCGATGTTGCGTTGCAGCAAGCGCGCGACTTCGGTGGAACCGGTGAACATCACGCCTTTGACGCGCTCATCGCCAACCAGACCGGCGCCGACGGTTTCACCACGGCCCGGCAGCAGTTGCAGCACGCCTTCCGGGATGCCGGCTTCGAGCATCAGGCGCACAGCCTGAGCCGCTACCAGCGGAGTCTGCTCAGCCGGTTTGGCCAGTACCGGGTTACCGGCGGCCAATGCCGCAGCGACCTGGCCGCTGAAGATCGCCAGCGGGAAGTTCCACGGGCTGATGCACACCACCGGACCGAGTGGGCGGTGGGCATCATTGCTGAAATCGTTGCGCGCCTGCACTGCGTAATAACGCAGAAAATCGACGGCTTCGCGGACTTCGGCGATGGCGTTGGCGTAGGTCTTGCCGGCTTCGCGAGCCAACAGGCCCATCAGCGGCTGGATCTCGCCTTCCATCAAGTCAGCGGCACGTTCCAGAATTGCCGCACGTTCGGCCGGCGGGGTGGCCTGCCAGATCGGCGCGGCGTTCAGCGCGCATTGAATGGCGTTGTCGACGTCTTCGACGGTAGCTTCTTGAACGTGACCGACCACATCGCGGTGATCGGACGGGTTCAGCACCGCGACCGGCGTTTCGTTGCTGGAGGCGCAACCGAGCATCGGCGCGGCTTTCCAGTCGTTGTGCGCGGTGGCGAGCAGGGCGCAGGACAGCGAGGCCAGACGATGTTCGTTAGCCATGTCGATGCCGCTGGAGTTGGCGCGCTCGGCACCGTACAGGTCACGCGGCAGCGGAATGCGCGGGTGCGGCAGGCCAAAACCGCCTTCCACGGTGGCCATCTGCTCGATCTGTGCCACCGGATCGGCCACCAGTTCCTGAATCGAAATCGACTGGTCGGCGATACGGTTGACGAACGAGGTGTTGGCACCGTTTTCCAGCAAACGACGCACGAGGTACGCCAGCAGGGTTTCGTGGGTGCCGACCGGTGCGTACACACGGCACGGACGGTTCAGCTTGCCCTCGGAAACCTTGCCTACAACCTGTTCGTAGAGCGGTTCGCCCATGCCGTGCAGGCACTGGAACTCGTACTGGCCCGGGTAATAGTTCTGACCGGCGATGTGGTAGATCGCCGACAGGGTGTGGGCGTTGTGCGTGGCGAATTGCGGGTAGATGGCTTCCGGCACCGACAGCAGTTTGCGTGCGCAAGCAATGTAGGAAACGTCGGTGTACACCTTGCGGGTGTAGACCGGATAGCCTTCCAGACCTTCGACCTGAGCGCGTTTGATTTCGCTGTCCCAGTACGCGCCTTTCACCAGGCGGATCATCAGGCGATGGCGGCTGCGGCGAGCCAGATCAATCACGTAGTCGATCACGTACGGGCAACGCTTCTGGTAAGCCTGGATAACGAAACCGATGCCGTTCCAGCCAGTCAGTTGCGGCTCGAAGCACAGGCGCTCGAGCAGATCCAGCGACAACTCGAGGCGGTCGGCTTCTTCGGCGTCGATGTTCAGGCCGATGTCGTATTGCTTGGCCAGCAGGGTCAGCGACAGCAGGCGCGGGTACAGCTCGTCCATCACCCGCTCGTACTGCGCACGGCTGTAACGCGGGTGCAGCGCCGAGAGCTTGATGGAAATGCCCGGGCCTTCATAAATCCCACGGCCGTGGGACGCTTTGCCGATCGAATGGATCGCCTGTTCGTACGACGCCAGGTATTTCTGCGCGTCGACTTCGGTGAGTGCCGCTTCACCGAGCATGTCGTAGGAATAGCGGAAGCCCTTGGCTTCGAACTTGCTCGCATTGGCCAGTGCTTCGGCGATGGTTTCGCCGGTCACGAACTGCTCGCCCATCAGGCGCATGGCCATGTCGACGCCCTTGCGGATCATCGGCTCGCCGCTCTTGCCGATGATGCGGCTCAGCGACGAGGTCAGGCCGGCTTCGTTGTGGGTGGAGACCAGTTTGCCAGTCAGCAGCAGGCCCCAGGTCGCAGCGTTGACGAACAGCGAAGGGCTGTTGCCCAGGTGCGGATGCCAGTTGCCGGTGCTGATCTTGTCGCGGATCAGCGCATCGCGGGTGCCTTTGTCCGGGATGCGCAGCAGCGCTTCGGCCAGGCACATCAGCGCCACGCCTTCCTGGGACGAGAGGGAGAATTCCTGCAACAGACCTTGAACAATACCGGCACGACCGCCGGCACTTTTCTGGTTACGCAGTTTTTCGGCGATGGTCGCGGCGAGTTTGTTGGTGGCTTCGGCCATCGGTGCCGGCAGGCGCGCCTGCTCGATCAGCATCGGCACCACTTCCGGCTCAGGGCGGCGGTAGGCTGCGGTGATCGAAGCACGCAGAACCGATTGCGGCAGGATGCTTTCAGCGAATTCGAGGAAGCATTGGTGAGCGTGATCGGTCTGCACTTCGCCTGCGTCATCGGCGTCTTTGGCGGTCAAACCGTTCAACTCGGTCAGGGTTGCACCACCCTCGAGTTTTTCCAGGTAATTGAAAATTGCCTGCTTGATCAGCCAGTGCGGCGTGCGATCAATCGAGGTTGCGGCAGCCTTCAGGCGCTCGCGGGTCGGGTCATCGAGTTTGACCCCAAGGGTGGTGGTAGCCATATTTTTATCCTCATGGTTGCCACAGTTGCGTGGCATCAGCTGGCCGCAAGATTAGCCGTGCGTTGAATGAGGTGCAACCGGGTGCAACCCTTTTTTTGCCGGAATAATACGCAGCTCGTCAGGAAATAATTTCTGGTACGAAAGTGCTGCTCCTGCTTGGTGCTTTTGCTTCTAGCAAAGAGCCATGACTGCCACAAAAGGGAGCAAAAACGGGGCGATCGTCGATTAATCCGACTGGGTGCAACTAATTCTCGCGAAACTGGTTGCACCTTATTTGCTTTGTTGCATAGCATTCGCCGCCAAGGTGCAACCGGGAATAACCCGGTGCATCGGCTGATGGCTTTCCTGGGGAAACATCAGTCTTAAATGCGCGGGATCCCGGATCGTCTGCCAAACGTCGTCGTTTGCGAGCGGTTCACCACCGCCGCTACATAAAAACAAAGCCAGGGCGTAACTCAATGAGCGTAAGCAATCCAACCCTGATCACGTTCGTGATCTACATCGCAGCAATGGTGCTGATCGGCTTCATGGCCTATCGCTCCACCAATAACCTTTCTGACTACATTCTGGGCGGCCGTAGCCTGGGCAGCGTCGTGACGGCACTGTCCGCCGGTGCTTCCGACATGAGCGGCTGGTTGCTGATGGGCCTGCCGGGCGCCATCTACATGTCCGGTCTGTCCGAAAGCTGGATCGCCATCGGCCTGATCGTCGGTGCCTACCTGAACTGGCTGTTTGTCGCCGGCCGTCTGCGTGTGCAGACCGAGCACAACGGCGATGCCCTGACTCTGCCGGATTACTTTTCCAGCCGTTTCGAAGATAAAAGCGGCTTGCTGCGGATTATCTCGGCGATCGTGATTCTGGTGTTCTTTACCATCTACTGCGCTTCCGGCATCGTCGCCGGTGCCCGCCTGTTCGAAAGCACGTTCGGCATGACCTACGAAACGGCGCTGTGGGCCGGTGCTGCGGCGACGATTGCCTACACCTTCATCGGCGGTTTCCTCGCGGTGAGCTGGACCGACACCGTCCAAGCCACGCTGATGATCTTCGCGCTGATCCTTACGCCGATCATCGTCCTGCTGGCCACTGGCGGCGTTGACACCACGTTCCTCGCCATCGAAGCGCAAGATCCTAGCAACTTCGACATGCTCAAAGGCACCACCTTCATCGGCATCATCTCGCTGATGGGCTGGGGTCTGGGCTACTTCGGCCAGCCGCACATCCTCGCGCGTTTCATGGCGGCGGATTCGGTGAAGTCGATCGCCAAGGCGCGTCGCATTTCCATGGCCTGGATGATCCTGTGCCTGGGCGGCACCGTTGCGGTGGGCTTCTTCGGTATCGCTTACTTCTCGGCGCACCCGGAAGTCGCCGGTCCTGTGACCGAGAACCCGGAGCGCGTGTTCATTGAACTGGCGAAAATCCTCTTCAACCCATGGGTTGCCGGTGTACTGCTGTCGGCCATTCTGGCGGCGGTGATGAGCACCCTGAGCTGCCAGTTGCTGGTGTGCTCCAGCGCCCTGACCGAAGACTTCTATAAAGCCTTCCTGCGCAAGTCCGCTTCGCAACTGGAGCTGGTCTGGGTCGGTCGTGCCATGGTGCTGCTGGTAGCCCTGATTGCTATCGCGCTGGCTGCCAACCCGGAAAACCGCGTACTGGGCCTGGTGTCCTACGCCTGGGCCGGTTTCGGTGCTGCATTCGGTCCGGTGGTGCTGATTTCGGTGGTCTGGAAAGACATGACCCGCAACGGCGCACTGGCCGGTATTCTGGTCGGCGCGATCACCGTGGTGGTCTGGAAGCATTTCGAACTGCTGGGTCTGTACGAAATCATTCCGGGCTTCATCTTCGCCAGCCTGGCCATCTACTTTGTCAGCAAGGCGGGTGAGCCGACTCGCGGCATGGTTGAGCGTTTCGAGGCAGCGGAAAAAGACTTCCATCTGAACAAGTGATGGACTGAGCTTCGGCTCACTTGAAAACGGCCCGTTTCCTACAGGAAGCGGGCCGTTTTTTTGTGCCTGTGATTTCTCGAATCCTGTGGAAATCCATTGTGGGAGCGAGCCTGCTCGCGAATGCGATTGATCATTCAATGAATGTGTCGACTGACATGCCGCTTTCGCGAGCAGGCTCGCTCCCACAGGGTGGGTGGCAGGTTTGATTGAATTGTCTGTAGTCGAACGGCCGAATTAACAAGGTCCTTTCAGCAACCCACGTAGGGCAAATCTGAATTTCCCGTCACCTGCTCGGCACCCCTTGCCCCTCATGCAGAATCGCCCGCCCTCACACTGCAGAGAGACATCGGATGTTCGCGCCTGCCAATCAACCGCGTTTCACGTTGACCCTCGAAGGCGCCCGGCATGACCTCAAAGTCCTTGAGTTCACGGGCAGGGAAGCCATCAGCCAACCCTATCGCTTCGAGCTGGAACTGGTCAGCGAGCGGCCGGACCTGGATCTGGAAAGCCTGCTGCATGGTCAGGCGTTTCTGAGTTTCGATGCTCAGGGTTGCGGTATTCATGGTCAGATTTATCAGGTCGGGCAGGGCGATTCCGGGAAACGTCTGACACGCTATCACCTCAGCCTTGTCCCGCGTCTGACGTATCTGGGGCATCGCGTCAACCAGCGTGTTTTTCAGCATCAGAGCGTGCCGCAAATTGTCACGCAGATCCTCAAAGACCATTCGATCCTGCGCGATGCCTTTGAATTTCGCCTGGGCAGCGAATATCCGGAGCGCGAATACTGCGTGCAATACGCCGAAAGCGATCTGGCCTTTATCCAGCGCCTGTGTGCCGAAGTCGGCATTCATTACCATTTTCAACACAGCCCCGAAGGCCATTTGCTGGTATTCGGCGACGACCAGACCGTGTTCCCCAAGCTGCCCGCGCCAACGCTGTATCTGCCGGGCAGCGGCATGTCGGCGGGCGCGCCGGCGATTCAGCGTTTCAATGTGCGCGTGGAAACCCGCACCAGCGTCGTCACCCGGCGCGACTACAACTTCGAAAAACCACGCCTGTCTCTGGAAAGTCGCAGTGACGGCGAGCAACGTCCGGTGCTGGAGGACTATCACTTCCCCGGCCAATTCAGTGATCGTGAAACCGGCAAACAGCTGACTCGGCGAGCGCTGGAACGGCACGTCGCCGATTACCATCAGGCCGACGGCAGCAGCGACGAGTCTTCATTGGTCTGCGGGCATTTTCTGCAACTCACCGAGCATCCGCGCAGCGACTGGAATGATCTGTGGTTGCTCACCTGTGTCGAGCATCGCGGCCGTCAGCCGCAGGTGCTGGAGGAATCGGTGACCAGCGATGGCGAATCCTTTCAGGGCTACCGCAATACTTTCGTCGCCACGCCGTGGGACGTGGTCTTTCGTCCGGCGCTTTGCCCGGAAAAACCGCGCATGTCGGGTTACCAGCCTGCCGTGGTCACCGGCCCGAAAGACCTGGAAATCCATTGCGATGAATATGGCCGGGTCAAGGTGCAACTGGCCTGGGACCGCGATGGCGAATTGAACGAGCACTCCAGTTGCTGGCTGCGCGTCGCGACCGGTTGGGCTCACGATCACTACGGTAGCGTGTTGATTCCGCGCGTCGGCATGGAAGTGCTGGTCGGCTTCATTGATGGCGATGCCGATAAGCCGCTGGTCATGGGTTGCCTGCCGAATGCGGCAACCCCGGTGCCGCTGGATCTGCCGGCAGACAAGACCCGAAGCGTGTTCCGCAGCCAGAGCAGCCCCGGAGGTGGCGGTTATAACGAACTGCGCATCGAGGATAAAAAAGGCGCCGAGGAAATCTACCTGCGTGCCCAGCGCAACTGGACCCAGCATGTGCTCAACGACCAGCAGTTGCAGGTCGATAATCAGCGCAGTGTGGTCGTCACCGGTACCGCCCGCCATGAACTCAAGGCCGACGAGCAACGCATCACCCACGGCCAGCGCCAGACCGAAGTCAGGCTGGATGATCATTTGTCCGTGCTCGGCGACCGACAGGTTCGGGTAAACAGCCAGGCCACCAGCGCCTCAGCGCAGATCCATATCAGCGCAGGCCAGCAAGTGGTCATTGATGGCGGCGCGAGCGCGACGATTCAGGCCGGCGGACAGTGGATCAACATCGGCCCCGGCGGAATTTTCAGCAGCGTGCCGATTGTTGTGGGTGGCGCGCCAATGGCGGCAACGAGTGCGGCACCGGTGGTGCCGGGCTTGCCAGAGAAACTGGCCGCTGCGCCGGCGGCGGTTCTCACCGCCGCACAGATCATGAGTCTCAAAGGTGATGCGCCTTTCTGCGAAGAGTGTGAGCGGTGCAAGGACGGTGTCTGTGCAGCCTGAACAATTGACGCCCGAACAATGGCTGGCGCGGCAGCCGCTGCACGCGTCGGAACAACTGTTCGCCATTTTCAGTCGCGCCAGCGACGCCAATGCGTTCAAAGCCTGGCAGGGCACAGCGAATCCAGTCTGGGCCGAGACGATTTATGCCGAGTGGGACGCGGTGATGCCCTATGTGGGAATTGTCGCTGCGGACAGTGAGTTTTTACGTTGGGTGGCGGAAACAGAATCCCGGGATTGGGGATGGTTGGCGGTGTCTTCGGCGGATCTGGATGTGCTGGTCGAACATTTCCGCAGCCTGACTCAAGTGCTGATGCCGGACGGTAAAGCGGTGTTTTTTCGCTTTTGGGATGGTCGGTTTCTGCTGCCTCTTTTGCACTCTGACGAGCTCAATTCCGCGCAATTACTGCCAGTCGTTTCGCGAGCCTTGATCAATGGCCAAGCCATTGAAATCGGGGGCCGTGCGCTGGTTTCGGGGCGGGTCTTTCCGTGGTGGAGCGTGCCGCAATCGCTGTTGGCGCAGACTGATGCAAGCGTACGCATCGCCAATGCTTTGCAATGGCTGAGCGAGGAGCAACCGGCCGTGTTCGAGGCGTTTCCCGAGGCTGTTTTGCGCTGCAAGGTCGGGCAGTTTTTCAAATTATCGATGTCGGAAGATTCGTCACGATCGGCGCTTCTGGAGTTTTTGCTGGCAGAGGCAGAGTGAAATTTCGGGGCAAACGCTTCGGATGTTTCCTTCGAATCGCGGCGGCTTTCATGAACTGGTGCGTGGTGGGTTGCAGGGATAGTCTTTTCGTTGTCACTGCGAGAGTGGTGGCAGGGTGAAGGATTCCCGCATTCATGACGTTACAGTTCGTTGGCTTTTTGCGGCACTTGGTTCAAGTCCGTAAGATCGTTCGCGGCGGCTGTGCGTGGGGCACGCTTCGGCGTGGCCGAGGTCCATGATTGCTCGGTTCCTACTCCCGCGCACAGCTGCCACCCTAACCCGTAGGAAGGTGTGATGGCGGCTCACGTTTATCAATCATGGGACCCGGAAAATGACCAATATGCATACTGATTCACCCTACGAAAAAATCACCCCTCACCCCGACAACCGCTTCATGGCCCTTACCGGCAATTGCAGCGACATGCCCAGCCTGTTCGTCGACACCCATGTGCCCCTCGACATCCTCATGGACGCCGCCAACTATCGCATCCGCGCCGTGGTCCAGGTCCTGGAAAACATGTGCATGCGCGGCTCGATCGAATGCGACTCCGTGATCCTCAGCGATTTCGCCTTGCTGTGCGCCATCCCATTGCGCGATGGCTGTGATGTGCTCGATGTCATCGGCAAGCGCCTGCGCAGCTTGCCCGCCTGAAGATCAGAAGATCGCAGCCTCCGGCAGAGTGAGCGCCTATCCCATGTAGGAGCCGCCGAAGGCTGCGATCTTTTGATTGATTGAAATCGGGGGGGCAGTCAGAGATGTAGGCATCTTGGGTTTTGATAAAGCGGTTGAACGCTTCGGAGTTGTAGATCTTCAGGCACGCAAGGAACACCACTTTTTCATTTGAGTGTTTGCTGCGTGAAGGTGTCTGCTGGTAAGCCGCCGATATGTAGCTCAGTGTTTCTTTATAGGGATCGTGCAGCACTTGCAGCGTTCTTCATCTTGCAGGATGGAATGTAGGCCGTTGCCCATGACTGAATAGGCATTGGCGGACAGCGCAATGTCTTTTTCCAGCGCTGAGCGTTCGTTGAATGGCTTCAGAATGCAGTGGCTCAGCCCGTAGTTCTTTAGTGTCTGGCGTGCCTGTTCAATGTGAGTTTCGTCGGCAAGGGCGAGGTATGGACTTAGAAGGCTGAGTGAACAGATGATGAGATACCGCATGAGTTTTTGACTTACTGTCGTTCATGGTTAGCCAGTTTAACGCCATAAAAGCAAAGCCCCTCACCCTAGCCCTCTCCCAGAGGGAGAGGGGACTGACCGAGTTGTCTGGGTGATGTACGCCGACCTGCGACTTCAGTGGTGAACTTCGCTTGGCCAAGCCTGAGATCACGTGGATCATTCAGGTCGATGTAACTCGCAAGATCGCCACCGTCAGTCCCCTCTCCCTCCGGGAGAGGGCTAGGGTGAGGGCAGGCTTTTTGTCCGCTCGGCCGCCAACCCCTGACTTGCCGACCGGTAAAAGGTAAACTTTGCGGCCCTCGCAGGAGCAGCCATGAATTATCGTCACGCCTTCCATGCCGGCAATCACGCCGATGTGTTCAAACACCTGACCTTGACCCGCCTCATAGCCCTGATGTCGCGCAAGGAGCAGCCGTTTGCCTATCTCGACACGCACGCCGGCATCGGTCTGTATGACTTGCAGGGCGATCAGGCCAATCGCACCGGCGAGTACCTGGAAGGCATTGCGCGGTTGTGGGATCAGCCGGACCTGCCGGCGCTGACCGCTGATTACATGAAGGTGCTGCACGAGATGAACCCGGATGGCCAGTTGCGCTACTACCCGGGTTCGCCGGAGCTGGCACGGCGTCTGACGCGGCCGCAGGATCGGGTGATGCTCAACGAAAAGCACCCCGAAGACGGCGTGTTGCTCAAGGACAACATGGCCGGCGATCGTCGGGTAAAAGTGCATCTGGGCGAGGGCTGGCACGTGGCGCGGGCGATGTTGCCGGTGCAGGAAAAGCGCGCGGTGATGCTGATCGATCCGCCGTTCGAGCAACTCGACGAGATGCAGCGTTGCGCGGCGTCGATGAAAGAAGCCATCGGCCGCATGCGCCAGACCGTGGCTGCGATCTGGTATCCGGTGAAGGATCAGCGTGCACTGCGGCGTTTCTATCAGGACCTGGCAGGCACGGGTGCACCGAAGTTGCTGCGTGTGGAGCTGCTGGTGCATCCGCTGGACACGCCGAACAGCCTGAACGGTTCCGGGCTGGCGATCGCCAATCCGCCGTGGGGGCTGGAAGATGAATTGCGTGAGTTGCTGCCGTGGTTGTCGAAGAAGCTGGGGCAGACTCAGGGTGGCTGGCAGATGGATTGGCTGATTGCCGAGAGCTGATCGCCGAGCGATCGTTCCCACGCTCCGCGTGGGAATGCCTCAATGGACGCTCTGCGTCCGCTGTCAGGACGCGGAGCGTCCCGGGCTGCATTCCCACGCAGGGCGTGGGAACGATCAGGCGGGGTTAGTTGCCCGCAAGGCTTGCTGGCATGCAAACGCCGGTGCCGCCAATCCCGCAGTAACCTTCAGGGTTCTTCGCCAGATACTGCTGGTGATAGGCCTCGGCAAAGTACACGGTCGGGGCCTGGTCGATCTCGGTGCTGATTTCACCCAGGCCGGCCTTGGCCAGTTCCGCCTGATACACGTCTTTGCTTTTCAGTGCCGCATCCAGTTGCTCCGGGGTGGTCGCATAGATCACTGAGCGGTACTGAGTGCCGATGTCGTTGCCCTGACGCATGCCCTGAGTCGGGTTGTGCAGTTCCCAGAACATCGCCAGCAGCTCTTCATAGCTGACTTGGGCCTTGTCATACACCACCAATACCACTTCGGCGTGGCCGGTCAGGCCCGAGCAGACTTCTTCGTACGTCGGGTTTGGCGTGAAGCCGCCGGCGTAACCGACCACGGTGCTGACTACGCCTTCGCGCTGCCAGAAGCGTCGTTCCGCGCCCCAGAAGCAACCCAGACCGAAAATCGCGAAGTCGACGTCCTGAAAGAATGGACCGAGCAGCGGGGTGTCTTCGAAGACGAAGTGTTTTTCCGGCAGGGTCATCGGGGTTTCGCGGCCGGGCAGGGCTTGTTCTTTGGTTGGAAGCACGTTTTTGTTCACCAGAATTTCCGAGCGCAGAACCATGAGCGTTCCTCTCAGTCAGGTTGGAGGTAAAAAGTCAGACCGCCAGTGTGCCGAATGATGCCGGAATTCGCACTATCAAAACTGTGGGAGCGAGCCTGCTCGCGAAAGCGGGGTGTCAGGCGACGAAGATGTCGACGGTTTTATCGCCTTCGCGAGCAGGCTCGCTCCCACAAGGGATCTTCATAGAAGCCGGCGTTAGAGACAGAGCGGCCCACGCGGATAGCGCTTGAGCGCTTTGATCAGCTCATCGCCCGGAATCGGTCGGTCGAACAGATAACCCTGGCCGACGTCGCAACGATGGCGGCGCAGGAACGCCAGTTGCTCGGCGGTTTCGATGCCTTCGGCGACAACTTTGAGTTTCAGGTTGTGGGCCATGGCGATCACGGCGGAGGTGATTTCCATGTCGTCCTGGTTGTCGGGGATTTCATGGATGAAGCTGCGATCGATCTTGATGATGTCGATCGGGAATTTCTTCAGATAGCTCAGCGACGAGTACCCGGTGCCGAAGTCATCCATGGCCAGGGTCAGGCCCAGGCGTTTGAGCTGGTCGAGCTGCAAATGCGTGTCTTCGGTGGCTTCCAGCAGCAGGCCTTCGGTCAGCTCCAGTTCGAGCAGATTGGCCGGCAGCGCTTCTTCCCTGAGGATGTTGGCGATCGAGGCGACCAGATCCGGATCGGAGAACTGTTTCGGTGACAGATTGATTGCCACCTGCAGATTGCCCAGGCCGGCAGCGGTCAGGGATTTGCTCATGCGGCACGCCTGACGGGCGATCCATTTGCCGATCGGAATGATCAGGCCGGTTTCCTCGGCGACGCTGATGAACTGGTCCGGGCGAATCATGCCGCGTTCCGGATGGTTCCAGCGCAACAGCGCTTCCATGCCCAGCAGACGACCGCTGCGCAGGCACAGCTTGGGCTGGTAGAACACGTCCAGCTCGTTCTGCGTGAGGGCGCGGCGCAGGTTGTTCTCGACGAACAGTTTGTAACTGGCCTCGGCGTTCAGCGCTTCAGTGAACACCTGCAATTGGTGTTTACCGTTGGCCTTGGCCTTGTGCAGCGCCAGGCCGGCGTTGCGCATCAGGGTCTGCGGGTCGCGCCCGTGCAGCGGCGCGCAGGCCAGGCCGACGGAGCCGGTGACGCTGATCAGCTGATTGTCGACGAACATCGGCTTGTCGAGGGTCATCAGCAACTGACTGGCGATCTGCTGCCCGGCTTCAAGGTCGGTGTCGTCGAGCAACACGGCGAATTCGTTACTGGCAAAACGCGCCAGGCTGCCACTCGGGCTGAGGCTGTTGCGCAGGCGCCGTGCGAGGCTGATCAACAGTTTGTCGCCGGTCTGGTGACCGAGGCTGTCGTTGATCCGCTTGAAGTTATCGATGTCCACCAGCAACAGGCTGATCGGCGTATCGCTGTCGCGGGCGAAGCGCTCATCGAGATTGCGGATGAATGCCGGACGGTTGCCGAGGTTGGTCAGGTTGTCGGTGTAGGCCAGGCGCTCGATACGTTGCTGCGCGAGTTTGGTCTGGGTGATGTCTTCGTAGATGCCGATGTAATGCGTCAGCTCACGGTTATCGCCGTAGACCTTGGAAATCGACAACTGGCCCCAGTACGGTTCGAGGTTCTTGCGGCGGCTTTTGAATTCGCCCTGCCAGCTATTGCTCTGGGCCAGCGCCGAGGGCGCGTCGAACAGCAGTTCGCTGAGGTTTTCCAGCGCCGGCAATTCCGACAGGCGCTGACCGTGGACTTCTTCGGTGGTGTACTGGGTGATCGCGGTGAAGCTCGGGTTGACGTACTCGACCACGCCGTCGCAGTTGACCAGCAAAAAGGCGTTGGCGCTTTGCTCGACCGCGCGCTGAAACAGGTGCAGGGCGCTAGTGGCGGTACGCCGGTTGTGGTTGTTGATCACCTGCGCGAACTGGTCGGCCAGTTCGCCGGCAAAGGCGATTTCGTCGGACTGCCAGGCGCGGGTGACGCCGGTTTGTTCCAGGCACAACACGCCGACTACCTGGCCGTCGACGCGAATGCTGGCATCGAGCATGGCGTTGACGTCACGCGGACGCATCGCCTCGGCCATCTCGCGGGTGCGCGGGTCGTGCATGGCGTTGTGGGCATCGATGGCGCGGCTGCTGTGCAGCGCTTCCATGTAATCGGGGAAGCCGCTGATATCGATCGGCTCCGGCAGGATGTATTCCTGAGTTGCGCGGTGGTAGGCGGAGATCGGCAGCAAGCGCTGGCCTTCGAGGTTCCACAGGCTGGCGCAGTCGATTTCGTAGATATCGCAGGCGCAGCGGGTGATCAGCTCGGCGGCTTCCTGCAGCGAGTTGTGCGTGCTGTAGCGCTGGCGTGCGAGCAGCAGAATCAGATCCTGCTGGGCACGCACGCGCTCCAGATGCTGCAGTTGTTCCTGCTGGGCACGCTGGTTCAGCTCAAGGGCGATTTGCAGGCGCGAGTTCTGGGTTTCCAGATCCACCGAAGGCAGCACCTGGGTTTCGTCGAACACTTCGTCGACGGCCAACAGGTAGCCGCGCAGCAAATGCCGGTTGTGCTGTTTGTAGGCTTCACCCAGTTCGAGCATGTTCAACGCGCCGGCGGCGGTGTGCAGGGTGTAGCGCACCACGTAATGCGCGCTTTTGCTTAGTTGCTGCTGGATCGCGTCATGCAGTTGGTAGCGCGCTTCGGGCTCCATCAGGCTGGCGTAGGGCGAGCCGACCAGTGCGCAGAGCTCGACGGCCGGCTGGCCAAACTGGCGTTCGCAGTTGGGATCAAGGAACAGCATCGCCCAACTGGCTTCATTCAAGCGCTCGAAACGCAGCATGCCGAGCCGCGAGGGCACAGGCAACTGCGTCACTACCTCGGCCGCCATACGGCTGGCGGCATCGGGCTGGCTCTTCATGAAGGAAACTCGCTTGGAAATATGCTGAATGCGCCGGGCTCTCGCCCTCTTGTCTGTTGGCTGCGGCAAGGTTGCATCATTGCGGCACCGACTGACAAGAGAGATGAAGGCCAAGTGCTATAAGAATATGTCGGCTGCAGTGAACATTTCTCCAGTGCACAACTGAAATGAGCAGAAGATCGCAGCCTTGAACAACTCTTGCAGGCGCCACGTAGCCATATAGGAGCTGCCGAAGGCTGCGATCTTTTGGTGTTTCAACGCAATTTCATACTGATCGACTGCAACTTCTTGCCATCGCGGTCATGGTAATTGACCAATATCTGATCAGCCTCAACGACCACATGCGCAAAATTGTCCTGACTCACCACGGCACTGGTCAGCTCGTGCCGATAATCCCCGGCTGCCGTGCGCACCAGCGGTTGATCGAGGATAAACGTCGAAGCCTTGGCATACGGCAGCAATTTGCTGTTGTGCAACGGCGAGGACACGATGGTGTGTACCTCGAAATCGGTGTCCTCGCTGTGACTCAAGCGACTGGTCAGCGAGCCATGGACGTCGCCGGAGACGAACACCACGTTCTTGATCCGGTGAGTGCGGATGGTTTCCAGCAGGCGCAAACGCTGCTCGGGAAAAGCTTTCCAGGCATCGTCACCGTTGAACTTGCGATCGGGATAGAACATCACGCTGGTCACCACGAATTTCACTCGTGCCGGGCTATGGATCAGCCATTGCAGCAGGGCCTGTTCCTGCTCGATGTCGAGAATGCGCCGGTCATCCTTCGACAAGTTGCGTCGGGTGCGACTGTCGGTGACGAACCAGGCGATATCGCTGTCGCCGAACTGATACCAATAATGCTTCAAGGTATTCCGGTCTATCTGGCCCTCGCTGTTATATGCGTAAACCGGGCTGTGGCTGGCTTGATAAAGTTCATAAGCGGCCATGGCGTTGCGATACAAGTCATTGTCTGCATCTTTTGCATTGGCGGGCCAGTTATCTTCTATTTCATGATCGTCGAGCATCATGTAAGTCGATGTATTAGACATCAATTGTTGAATATTCGGTTGCGAGAATGCCGTTCGATACTTCTTCAGAATGTCTTTGGCTTCGCGATCCGGTGCAATGATATTCAAATCATCTACATACACTTGATCGCCGGTCATGATCACCGCGCTGACGGGTAGATGACTGTTCTCGACAAGTCGATTGATCGAGCCAAAGATGCGGTCGCCCAGTTGCGGCAACGAAGCGACGCCAGCGGTGATCCGCAGATAACGGCAAGATCCGACGATAAAGCCCCGGGGCTGGCTGGCTTGCGAGGTGCGGGTACGAAAGCGGTAGAGCTGTCGCGGCCATTGCAATGGAAACTCCACCACTGTGTCGATGGTGTGTACCGGATTCATCGGGCTTAACCAGCCGGCTTGATATTCGTATTCACAATCGGCGTCCAGATCCTGTAAGACCAGTACGCCCGACATGTCGTTGGCTGGATGTAAAAGTGCAAATACGCTGTTCGACCATTTTTCCGTTCCGGCCTTGCGGGCGCGAACTCCTGCAAATACGCGTTTTTTGTCCTGTTGTTCGCCGCGCATGAAAATGCGAACTTCGTTAGTTGTGGCGTGGCCCACGATGGGGCCGATAGTCGGTTTGAACATGATCGATTCCGTTCGAGATTTTAATAAGATGAATTAAATAAGCGGAGCGCATTGAAGCAACTTTCCTGAGCAGAGGTTAGTTGGCCGGCGGCAGAAAATATTGGCGTTAAGTGGACCAGACCTGTGGCCGATGTCAGCGCAGGTTGTAGGAAAGAGACGCGATCCGGTTTATTTCAGGCAAAAAAAAGCCCCGTCAATTGACGGGGTTGAGGTACGAGCGTGTGGCGCTCGAAAGGGTGCAGCAAGCGGCCCTCCGTCGCCGGAGGGCCGTTTGGGTTACAGCAGGATGGTGCGGATGTCGCCCAACAGGCTGCCCAGACGCTGAGTGAAGCGTGCAGCAGCAGCGCCGTTGATCACGCGGTGATCGTAGGACAGCGACAGTGGCAGCATCAGCTTCGGCTGGAAGGCTTTGCCGTCCCAGACTGGCTGGATGGTTGCCTTGGAAACACCGAGGATCGCCACTTCCGGCGCGTTGACGATCGGCGTGAAGCCGGTGCCGCCAATGTGGCCGAGGCTGGAAATGGTGAAGCAGGCGCCCTGCATCTCGTCCGAGGACAGCTTCTTGGTGCGGGCTTTTTCAGCCAGCGAAGCCGCTTCGGCTGCCAGTTGCAGCAGGCTCTTCTGGTCGACGTTCTTGATCACCGGCACCAGCAGGCCATCCGGAGTGTCGACGGCGAAGCCGATGTTCACGTATTTCTTGCGGATGATCGCCTTGCCACTTGGTGCCAGCGAACTGTTGAAGTCCGGCAGCTCCTTGAGCAGGTGCGCGCAGGTCTTGAGCAGCAGCGGCAGGATGGTCAGCTTGACGCCAGCCTTCTCGGCCACGGCTTTCTGCGCAACACGGAAGGCTTCCAGCTCGGTGATGTCCGCCGAGTCGAATTGCGTCACGTGTGGCACGTTCAGCCAGCTGCGGTGCAGGTTGGCAGCGCCGACCTGCATCAGGCGGGTCATCGGCACTTCTTCGATTTCGCCGAAACGGCTGAAATCGACCACCGGGATCGGCGGGATGCCCGCGCCACCGGTAGCGCCGCCAGCAGCGGCCGGTGCTTCCTTGGCCTTCTGCATCATCGCCTTGACGTAAACCTGCACGTCTTCCTTGAGGATGCGACCGTGCGGACCGCTGGCGCCAACGGCGCTCAGCTCGACGCCGAACTCACGAGCCAGTTGACGCACGGCAGGGCCGGCGTGAACTTTGGCGCCCGGTTTCGCTGGTGTAGCAGCCGGCGCTGCGGCTGGAGCGGTGGCAGCAGGTGCAGCGGCAGCCGGAGCAGCAGGTGCCGGAGCGCTCGGTGCAGCAGCCGCAGCCGGGGCAGCAGCCGGGGCCGCGCCTTTGACTTTGAGCTTGAGGATCAGGTCGCCGGTGCCGACTTCGTCATCGAGCTTGATCGAAACGCTTTCGACCACGCCAGCGGCAGGCGATGGAATTTCCATGCTCGCCTTGTCGGATTCCAGGGTGATCAGCGACTGGTCGGCTTCGACAGTGTCGCCGGCCTTGACCAGCACTTCGATGATCTTCGCCTTGCCGGCCGAACCGATGTCCGGGACGTGGATGTCCTGAACGCTGTCGGCAACCGGTGCAGCCGGAGCAGCAGCCGGGGCTGGCGCAGCGGCAGCAGCAGGCGCAGCAGCCTGAGCCGGAGCGGCCGCAGCCGGGGCCGCAGCACCCGCCACTTCCAGATCCAGAATCAGATCGCCAGTGCCGACTTCGTCGTTGAGCTTGACGCTGATGGCTTTGACCACGCCAGCGGCAGGCGACGGGATTTCCATGCTGGCCTTGTCGGATTCCAGAGTGATCAGCGATTGATCAGCTTCGACGCTGTCGCCGACCTTGACCTGAATCTCGATGATCTGCGCCTTGCCCGACGAACCGATGTCCGGCACGTGCACTTGCTGTACCGAAGCGGCAGCAGGGGCAGCGGCAGGCGCGGCAGCAGCAGGTGCCGCAGCCGGTTTCTCTTCGGCTTTCGCAGCAGGTGCGGCGGCAGGTGCAGGGGCCGCTTCAGCGGCGCCCTCGACTTCCAGCTCGAGCAGTTCGTCGCCTTCTTTCAGACGGTCGCCCAGCTTCACTTTCAGGCTCTTGATGACGCCGGCTTTCGGGGCCGGCACTTCCATGCTGGCCTTGTCCGATTCCAGGGTCAGGATGCTCTGGTCGGCTTCGATGCGGTCGCCGACCTTCACAAACAGTTCAATTACTTCACCTTCACCGCTGCCGATGTCAGGTACGCGAATGAGTTCGCTCACAAAATGTCTCCTCAGCAGTCCAGTGGGTTGCGTTTTTCCGGGTCGATGCCGAACTTGGCGATGGCTTCAGCCACCACCTTAGGTTCGATATCACCACGGTCAGCCAGTGCTTCCAGGGCTGCCAACACCACGAAATGACGGTCGACTTCGAAGAAATGACGCAGTTTCTTGCGGCTGTCGCTGCGGCCGAAACCGTCGGTGCCCAGGACTTTGAATTCCTTGGACGGTACCCACTGACGGATCTGCTCGGCGAACAGCTTCATGTAGTCGGTAGAAGCAATGACCGGACCTTTACGGCCGTTCAGGCACTCTTCGACGTAGCTCAGCTTAGGCTTCTGGCCAGGCTTGAGACGGTTGCTGCGCTCTACAGCGAGGCCGTCGCGACGCAGTTCGTTGAAGCTGGTAACGCTCCACACGTCAGCGCCGATGTTGAACTCTTCACGCAGGATCTTCGCCGCTTCACGCACTTCACGCAGGATGGTGCCGGAGCCCATCAGCTGAACGTGGTGCGCCGCATCGCGAGTGTCTTCCTCGAGCAGGTACATGCCTTTCTTGATGCCTTCTTCGGCACCGGCCGGCATGGCTGGCTGCTGGTACGACTCGTTCATCACGGTGATGTAGTAGAAGATGTCCTGTTGCTCTTCGGTCATCTTCTTCATGCCGTCCTGAATGATCACCGCCAGCTCGTAGCCGTAGGTCGGATCGTAGGTGCGGCAGTTCGGGATGGTCGCGGCCAGCAGGTGGCTGTGACCGTCTTCGTGCTGCAGACCTTCACCGTTCAGGGTGGTGCGGCCGGCGGTGCCGCCGATCAGGAAGCCACGGGTACGGCTGTCGCCAGCGGCCCAGGCCAGGTCGCCGATACGCTGGAAGCCGAACATCGAGTAGAAGATGTAGAACGGCAGCATCGGCTGGTTGTGGCTGGAGTACGAAGTACCGGCAGCGATGAACGAGCTCATGGCGCCTGCTTCGTTGATGCCTTCTTCAAGGATCTGACCTTTCTGGTCTTCCTTGTAGAACATCACCTGGTCTTTATCGACTGGCTCGTAGAGCTGGCCGACGGAGGAGTAGATACCCAGCTGACGGAACATGCCTTCCATACCGAAGGTACGGGCTTCGTCCGGGATGATCGGGACGATGCGCGGGCCGATTTCCTTGTCCTTGACCAGTTGCGCGAGGATCCGCACGAAAGCCATGGTGGTGGAAATTTCACGGTCGCCCGAGCCATCGAGGATGGCTTTCAGGGTGTCCAGGTCCGGAGTCGGTACGCTGAAGCTCTGCGCACGGCGCTGCGGCACGAAACCGCCCAGTGCGGCACGGCGCTCGGCGAGGTAACGGGCTTCGGCGCTGTTTGGCTCTGGCTTGAAGAACGGCAGGTTCTCCAGCTCTTCGTCCTTGACCGGGATGTCGAAGCGGTCGCGGAACAGCTTCAGGCTGTCGACGTCGACTTTCTTGGTGTTGTGCGCAGTGTTTTTCGCTTCGCCGGCACCGGTGCCATAACCCTTGATGGTCTTGGCGAGGATGACGGTCGGTTGTTCCTTGTGGTTGACCGCTTCGTGGTACGCCGCATAGACCTTGTACGGGTCGTGGCCGCCACGGTTGAGTTTCCAGATCTCGTCGTCGGACAGATCGGCAACCATTGCCTTGAGTTCAGGCGTGTTGAAGAAATGCTCGCGAACGAACGCGCCGTCTTTGGCTTTGTAGTTCTGGTACTCGCCGTCGATGACTTCGTCCATGCGACGTTGCAGGATACCGTCGACGTCCTTGGCCAGCAGCGGGTCCCAGAAACGGCCCCAGATGACCTTGGTCACGTTCCACTGCGCACCACGGAACACGCCTTCGAGTTCCTGGATGATCTTGCCGTTGCCGCGAACCGGGCCGTCGAGGCGCTGCAGGTTGCAGTTGATGACGAAGATCAGGTTGTCCAGCTTCTCGCGGCCGGCCAGGGAGATCGCGCCCAGGGATTCCGGCTCGTCGCACTCGCCGTCGCCCAGGAAGCACCAGACTTTCTGTTTGCCCGGCTGGATGAAACCGCGGTGCTCCAGGTACTTCATGAAGCGCGCCTGGTAGATCGCCTGGATCGGACCCAGACCCATCGATACGGTCGGGAACTGCCAGAAGTCAGGCATCAGCCAAGGGTGCGGATAGGACGACAGGCCTTGACCATCGACTTCCTGACGGAAGTTGTTCATCTGGTCTTCGGTGATGCGGCCTTCCATGAATGCGCGGGCGTAAACGCCTGGCGAGGTGTGGCCCTGGAAGTAGATCAGGTCGCCGCCGTGTTCGTCGGTCGGGGCCTGGAAGAAATAGTTGAAGCCGATGTCATACAGGGTCGCACTGGAAGCGAAGCTGGAGATGTGACCACCCAGGTCCGAATCTCGCAGGTTCGTGCGCATTACCATGGCCATCGCGTTCCAGCGTACCAGCGAGCGAATGCGGCGTTCCATGAACAGGTCGCCAGGCATGCGTGCTTCGTGGGTAACGGGGATCGTGTTGCGGTAAGGCGTGGTGATCGCGTAAGGGAGCTGCGAGCCGCTGCGGGTCGCGAGTTCGCCCATACGGGTCATCAGATAGTGAGCACGGTCTTCGCCTTCTTTGTCGAGAACCGATTCCAGGGCGTCCAGCCATTCCTGGGTTTCGACGGGATCGAGGTCTTGCATGGCTTGCTCCAGGGCGGAAAGGCTTCCAGAATCGGTTGCCTGAGTTTGCGACTGGCCTTGTGGGCAGACGATTTAAAATTCTTGGATTGCCGACAGGTTGTTCCGGCGGCGTGTAGTTTTACTACAAATCTTCCGGCATTTCAGCCTTTCGAATGTATAGACGAGTAGTAAAACTACAGATGAAAGGCTTGTGGCCTCCGACTGCGTTGTGAGAATAATCGTTAAGGCGGGTCGATTTCCATCCGAATAAGGTGAAAGTTTGATGCTGGATGCCAAAGAAGAAGAAATTTCAGCTATTTCTAACTTTTGTTCGACAGTCCTTCGCGTAGCGGGTTTTCATCATTCACTACAAGCGGCCCTCAATACGCCGATCAAGGATAGACCATGACCCTGCCCGTGCTTGCCGAACTGCCCGCCATTCTCCTGCCGTTGGTCAGCCGATCCGAGCAGTCGTTCCGTACGTCCGTCGCCGCCCTTGAAGACGATCACGGCCTGTCGAACTGGACGTCGGAGCGCTGGGCGCAATTCGCCCGCGTCAGCGCCGCCAGCGAATTTGTCATTGAACAGAGCATTCGTGACCCTTTGATGTTGTTGTCGCTGGTCGCGTCCGGCGAACTTGATCGAGCGTTTGCGCCCGGCGAGCTGTGCGCACAGATTGCCGCCGCTGTGAACAGCGCGCAGAGCGAAGACGAACTCGGCCGCGCCTTGCGTCGCCAGCGCGCACGCCATCAGGTGCGGATCATCTGGCGCGACCTGACCCGCCAGGCCGATCTGGTGCAGACCTGCCGCGACCTCTCGGACATGGCCGACGCCACCATCGATCAGGCTTATCAATGGCTGTACAGCCGCCATTGCGAGCAATTCGGCACGCCGACCGGGCGGCGCAGCGGTGAGCCGCAGCAGATGGTCATCCTCGGCATGGGCAAGCTCGGCGCGGTCGAGCTGAATCTGTCTTCCGACATCGACCTGATCTTCGCCTACCCCGAAGGCGGCGAAACCGTCGGCGTGAAACGCTCGCTGGATAATCAGGAATTCTTCATCCGCCTCGGCCAGCGTCTGATCAAGGCGCTGGATCCCATGACGGTCGACGGCTTCGTCTTCCGCGTCGACATGCGCCTGCGTCCATACGGATCGTCTGGTGCGCTGGTGCTCAGCTTCAACGCGCTGGAGCAGTATTACCAGGATCAGGGCCGCGACTGGGAACGCTACGCGATGATCAAGGCGCGGGTGGTGGCTGGCGATCAGGTTGCCGGCGCGCAGTTGCTCGACATGCTGCGGCCGTTCGTTTATCGGCGCTATCTGGACTTCTCGGCAATCGAAGCGCTGCGCACCATGAAGCAGTTGATCCAGCAGGAAGTGCGGCGCAAGGGTATGGCCGACAACATCAAGCTCGGCTCCGGCGGCATTCGTGAAGTCGAGTTTATCGCGCAGGCCTTTCAACTGATCCACGGTGGCCGCGACCTGAGCCTGCAACAGCGTCCTTTATTAAAGGTGCTGAGCACGCTGGAAGGGCAAGGCTATCTGCCGCCGGCGGTGGTCAGTGAGTTACGCGAGGGTTACGAGTTTCTGCGTTACACCGAACATGCCATTCAAGCGATTGCCGACCGTCAGACGCAGATGCTGCCGGACAGCGCTCAGGATCAGGCGCGGATCGCCTTCATGCTGGGCTTCGCCGATTGGTCGGCGTTCCACGAACAACTGATGTACTGGCGCGGGCGCGTGGCCTGGCATTTCGCCCAAGTGATCGCTGATCCCGACGAAGAAGAGGGCGGCGAAAGCGAAGTGGTGGTCGGTGGTGAATGGCTGCCGCTGTGGGAGGAAGAACAGGACGAAGAGGCCGCGTGCCGGCAGTTGCAGGAGGGCGGTTTCGTCGATGCCGGCAAAGCCCTGAAGGCGCTGGCCGGTTTGCGCGGCAGTCCGCAATTGCGCGCGATGCAGCGGCTGGGGCGCGAGCGTCTCGATGCTTTTATTCCGCGACTGCTTGCGCAAGCGGTGGAGCACGACAATCCCGATCTGGTGCTCGAGCGCGTGCTGCCACTGGTGGAAGCGGTGGCGCGGCGTTCGGCGTATCTGGTTTTGCTCACGGAAAACCCCGGTGCGCTGCGTCGCCTGCTGACCTTGTGTGCGGCGAGCCCGTGGATTGCCGAGCAGATCACGCGCTTCCCGTTGCTGCTCGACGAATTGCTCAACGAAGGTCGGCTGTTCAAGCCGCCGCTGGCGCCGGAACTGGCGGCCGAGTTGCGCGAACGCCTGACGCGAATTCCCGAAGACGACCTCGAGCAGCAAATGGAAGCCCTGCGCCATTTCAAACTGGCGCACCGCTTGCGCGTCGCCGCCTCGGAAATCGCCGGCAGCCTGCCGTTGATGAAAGTCAGCGATTACCTGACCTGGCTGGCCGAGGCGATTCTCGAACAAGTGCTGGCCTTGGCCTGGCGGCAGACCGTGGCCAAGTACGGCACGCCGCTGCGCACCGACGGTACGCTGTGCGATCCCGGCTTCATCATTGTCGGTTATGGCAAAGTCGGCGGTATCGAATTGGGGCATGGTTCCGATCTGGATCTGGTGTTCATCCATGACGGTGATCCGCAGGCGGAAACCGACGGGCCGAAATCCATCGACGGTGCGCAGTTCTTCACGCGTTTGGGGCAGCGGATCATTCATTTGCTCACGGCGCAGACCAACTCCGGCCAGCTGTATGAAGTGGATATGCGCCTGCGTCCTTCCGGCGCTTCCGGGTTGCTGGTGAGTTCCCTCGGCGCGTTCGCCCGCTATCAGGAAAACGAAGCCTGGACCTGGGAGCATCAGGCCTTGGTGCGCGCGCGGGTGCTGGTGGGCAGTCAGGATGTTGGCCAGGCCTTCGAGAAAGTACGCGCGCAGGTATTGGGCAAACCACGGGATCTGGCCAAACTGCAACAGGAAGTCAGCGAGATGCGCGCGAAGATGCGCGACAACCTCGGTACCCGCAGCACCGCGGCCGGCACGGCGGCGAATGCGTTCGACGCGGGCGTGCCGTTTGACCTCAAGCAGGACGCCGGAGGTATCGTCGATATTGAATTTATGGTGCAATACGCGGCCCTGGCGTGGTCGCACAGCCATCTACCGCTGCTGCGCTGGACCGATAACATCCGCATTCTGGAAGAGCTGGAACACGAAGGGCTGATGCCCGCCGAAGATGCCAGTCTGTTGCGTGAGGCCTACAAGGCCTACCGCTCCGCCGCCCACCGGCAGGCCTTGCAGAAGGACGCCGGGGTGATACCGGGCGACCAGTTTGCCGACGAACGCCGGCAGGTTTTGCGGATATGGCAAGAGATGGGGCTAAGCTGAAAGCGGTTTATGCAGCACCCAATACCCTGTGGGAGCGAGCTTGCTCGCGAAGGCGGAGTGTCAGACGACACCGATGTCGGATGTGATGGCCCCTTCGCGAGCAAGCTCGCTCCCACATTGATCTGCGCTGAGCGCAGTGATGTGAACAGATGCAAAACAATGTAGGAGTGAGCCTGCTCGCGATAGTGGAGTGACAGTCGACAGTCATGTTGAAGGAAATGACCCATCGCCAGCAGCGCCGCTTCCACAATGATTATCGAGGCGGGGAGGCGTAAATGCCTCCCCGGTTCGTTTTTGGAAACCACATGAATATTCTGATCGTTGGGCCCAGTTGGGTCGGTGACATGGTGATGGCGCAGACACTGTT